>NZ_CADCWT010000071.1 GCF_902806485.1 Candidatus Frankia alpina
ATCCGTCACCAGATCGCTTGAAACCACAACTCAACGACACCTAACAAAGCCCTACTAGATGGGTGGGTGGGTCGCCTCGGGGTTCTGTACGCCCCTCCGGCCACCGCATCCTTCATGTCTTTCTGTAATCGTTTATGCGCAGAATCGTGCCGAGGTTTAGTCACGGTTTTCGACGATAAAACCGTGACTAAACCTCGGCACGATCTGGCCGCGATCTGGCCGGAAGCCGGGCAGGCGGACGGCAGCGGCCGGGCGGCGGGACCAGCGGGGTCAGTTAGGGACCCCCCGCGGATATTCGTCGTGATCGAGCCAGCATCGGCGCCGGCGTCACTCGGGCACGCGGTGCAGCACCGCATGGCCGCCGGAGGAGAGCGGGGACGCCGGGTAGTGGTAGTCGAGGGTGCCGTCGGTGCCCAGCACAAGGACCTCGGCCTCGATCGCGGCGCATACCCCGGCACCCGCGGTGAGCCCTTCGGCGAAGCGAGCCTCGACGCCGTCGACGGCGAGCAGTCGCAGGTCGGCAGCGCAGCCGTCGCGCGGGTTCCAGGTGCGGCCGAGAGTCTCGCCGACCCGACCGCCGTCGAGGGTCAGCTCGGCCGGGTACGAGGTCTTGTCCTGCGCGACCGTGCCCTGCCACCGCCCGATCATGCCGGCAGGCAGCTCCCTGCCACCACCGCCATTACCACCGGTGGTGATCAGGACGATCCCGCCCGCCACCGCCACGACCAGCAGCAGTGCGGCGAGCACCAGGCCAGCCAGCCGCCGGTCCCGGCGCGCCCCGCTCGGCCCCGACCGCTGGGGCCCGCTGACCGCCGGGCGCCGCCCCGCCACCGCGCCGCCCGCGGGGCTCCGCCCCGACTCGCCGCCCATGGGACGCCGCGGCGGCGCCACCAGGGACACCGGCGTCGCCGGCCCGTCCCCGGCGGTCGGGCGGCCCGCCCGGCGACCGCTCGCGGCACCCCCCACGCCGCCGCCCACGAACCGACCCGCCGAACCGTCCACCGCCGCACCATCCACCGCCGCACCGCTGCGGACCACCGGGACCGCTGCGGCCACGCCGCCCGCGACCCGCCGCCGCGCGCCGGTCTCGGGGCGCGCCCGCGCGGAGGCGGACAACGCCCGGGTGAGCAGGGCGTACGCGCCGTCCGGGCGCAGGCGGCTCGCCGGGCTCTTGGCCAGCAGTCCCATGCTCGCGGGAACCAGCGGCCCGGCGCGGGTGAAATCGGGCGGGTCGGCGTGGACCACCGCGCCGACGGTCAGCGGCACGCTCTCCCGCTGGAACGGGGAGACACCTTCGACCGCGAGGTACAGGGTGGCGCCGAGCGCGAACAGGTCGCCGGCCAGGGTCGCCGCGCCGCCGAGCAGCCGCTCGGGGGCCATGTAGGCGGGGGTTCCGCCGCTGCCGAGACCACCGGTGAGCGTCGGGTCGGAGACACGCGTGGCGATGCCGAAGTCGGTGAGCAGCACCCGGCCGTCGTGTGCCAACAGGATGTTGGACGGCTTGACGTCGCGGTGCAGCACACCAAGCCGCTTACCGGCGACGAGAGCGTCGAGGACGGCGAGACCCACCTGGGCGGCGCGCTCCGCCGACAGTGGTCCCCGCCGTTCGACGGTGGCGGCGAGGGTGGCGGCGGGCACGTAGTCCATCACGATCCACGGCAGGCCGTCCTGCTCGACGGCGTCGTGGACGGTCACGACGTGCGGATTGCCTCGCAGCCTGGCGGCATTGCGGGCCTCCCGCATCGCCGTGTCGACCTGGCCGGCCCGCTCGGCGTCGTCGAGGTCGGCCGGGAACCGGATCTCCTTGACCGCGACGTCGACCCGCAGCACCTCGTCGTACGCCCGCCAGACGGTGCCCATCCCGCCGGCGCCCAGCCATTCGGCCAACCGGTAGCGTCCCGCGACCAGCCGACCGGCGCCGACATCATCCACTGTCACAGCGCATCATCCTCGGCGGTGGGCCCGGCAGGGCCGGCTCGGTTCCCTCCCCCGCGCACCCGCGGACGAGCACCGACGGCAAGCCGCCTGCCCAGCCCCGAACGGTCGCCACCGCGAGCGCGGCACGGGCCGGGACCGGGCGGGCTTCAGGCCCTGATCCAGAGCCTAGGGGGCACCCCGCAGCTTGGCGAGCGCTTCCGCGAGGATCGCCTCGCCGTCCTTCTCGTTACGCCGCTCCCGGACGTAGGCGAGATGGGTCTTGTACGGCTCGGTCCGCGGCGGGGCCGGGGTGTTGTCCCGGTCCCGCCCCGCCGGAAAGCCACAGCTCGGACAGTCCCACGTGTCGGGGATGGCCGCGTCCGCGGCGAACGACGGTTTCGTCTCGTGCGCGTTGGCGCACCAGAAGGAGATGCGCTGGCGGGGCGCGGTCTCGCCCCGCTCCGCCTCTCCCATCGGTCCAGCCCCGACCCGGCTCCCCCGGATGGCGTTGCCACCTGCCACGGCCCGCGTGCTCCTTCGTCTCGTCCCATGGGTGGTAGCCCGGAATCCGCTGCGGCGGAACCGCGGTGTGCTCCACCGCGGGAACCGACAGCCGGTTCCGCAAGCATGACGTTCCCGGCCACTCCCCCCGGTTGTCCCTCCGGGTACGTCTTGGGGGGGAGTGTAGGCCGCCAGGGCCCAACGTGGATGCACCGACCACCCCAACCCGGCCATGCACAGCCGGGACGATCATGGATGGGTCGGGCGCCATCCGGATCCGAGCGACACCGCAGACGGATCGGCCGTGCCGATCGAGGGGACGATCTCGAACGTCGTGACGCCCGCGCTGTGGAACACCGGGGTGTGCACGACCGCCAGCGGGATCACCGCGGCGCTGCCGACGACCGTCTGCTCCAACGCTCCCCAGGAGGCGGCCGCGGTCGTCTCCGTCGTGGCCCGCAGAGCGTCCTCGAGCTGACGCGTGGCGTTCGGGTCGCGGTAGCCGCCGTCCGCGGGGCGCGGGCCGAGCCACTGGTCGTCCAGCAGCGGCTGGAAGACCGTGCGCCCGGCGTCGCCGAACCAGGCCGGAGCGATCGTGGACAGCGCCAGGTCCCAGAACTGGTCGGTGGGGTGGACCGCCGCCGCGGCGAACCGCGCACCGGTGCGGATCCGGACGTCGAGGCGGACACCGGCGCGGGCGAACGACGTCCGCAGCGCCTCGGCGACCGCCGCGTCGGTGGCGCTGTCCGTGGTGAGCACCGACAGCGCCGTGACGGGACCGCCGGGGGTCTGGCTGAGCGCCTCCCTGCAGCGGGCCGGATCGCCCAGGCCCGCGGGGCTCGGGAAGGGGTCGGCATCGTGGTAGCCCGTCATCGGCTCCTGCATCAGCCCGCCCGTGGTGGCGGCGAACTCGGGGCCGCCGAGCGCCGCGGCCAGGCTCACCCGGTCGATGCAGTAGGGCAGCGCCTGGCGGATGACCGGCTCACGCAGGGCGGCCGCGGACGGCCCGTCGAGGCCGACCGTCAGCGCCAGGGTGGAACCCACCGGGTCGACGACGAGACGCGGGTCCTGGGCCTTCGCGAGCTCCGCGGCCCGTCCGGCCGGCAGCTCGCCGTCGAGCGACACGTCCGCGTCGCCGCGCTCGAGCTGCTGCTGCATCTGTGCGGAGGACAGCCCGTCGGTGATCGTGATGTGGTCGGGCAGTGCCCGGCGGATGCCGTCCGAGGAGGCGCTCCACGACGGGTTGCGGGCCAGCCGGTAGCCCACGGTGGCGTCGTCGTCGGGGGCGACGGTGAACCGGTAGGGCCCGTCGGAGACCAGGCTGTGCAGGTACTCCGGCGAGTCTGGCGGGTAGGCCAGCGCCTCCAGCGGCACCGGCGACGCCGCCGGCAGGGCCAGCACGTCGACGAAGTCGTTCACCGGGGCGAGCAGATGGAACGCGACGGTGTCATCGCCGACGATCTCCACCCCCTCGACGGTGTTGCTTTCGACGAAGGCGGCGGCGTCCCCGACCGGGATCGCCGCGAGCTCGGTGCAGAACTCACGGAAGCCGACAACCGTCGCGGCGAAGTAGCCGCGCAGCGGCGAGGGGTCCGGCGGCACGCACAGCCGCTTGATGCCGCGGGCGACGTCGTTGGCCGTGATCCGCCGCTGATTCGGGGTGTCCCAGCGGGCCGCCGCGCGCAGCCGGACGGTGTAGACTAGACCGTTCTCGGTGACGATCGGCGCCCCGGTGGCCAGGTCGGGCCGCGGGACCGTCGGCCTCGCAGGATCGGCGTCGGTCGGGTAGCTGTAGAGCTGGCGGGTGACAAGCCGGGCGACGGCCCGTTCACCGGGCTGGTCGGCCCAGCCCGGGTCCCCGCTGGGCATCGTCTGGGTGACGATGCCCAGGGTGCCCCCGGGCTTGGCCGCCGGCGGGGTCGCGGCGGCGGCCGTCGGGGTGGGGCTGGGGGCGGCCAGGCGGCCGGAGTCGCCGGAACCGCCGCTGCAGGCCGCGACAACGACGGTGAGAACGGCGGCGAGCGCCGCAAGTCGAAACGCCGCCGGCCTGCGGGGACGGCGACAGGCGCGCGGGGCGTTCAATTCTTCAGCAGCAGACCGAGACCGATGATGCAGACGAACCAGACGGTTCCGACCAGGACGGTCAGCCGGTCGAGGTTCTTCTCCACGACGGAGGAACCACCGAGCGACGAGGACACGCCTCCGCCGAACAGGGTGGACAGACCACCGCCCTTGGCCCGGTGCAACAAGACGAGCAGGATCATCAGAATACTCGCGATGATCAAGGCGATCGACAGACCGACCGTCATTCAGACCAGCTCCCGCTCCTCGGGGAGGTGGCAGGACGCCCGCACCCGACTCGCCTCCGCGACAGTGGAGGCTCCACGGCCCTGCACACCTCCTGCGCCCTCCAGCGACGTGAATGAATCCAGCGACCGTCAGGGGTCAAGCGGTCTCGGCACGTCGCCAGGCAACAATATCCGCTCGCACCGGCGAGGCCCCGCGGAAACCAGCACCGCGAGGGGCTGGTGGGTGGCCGCGGTATAGCAAGAGCCCGGTCGGGGTCACACCCGGCCGGGCTCTCGGTTCAGGCCGTCTCAGGCGGGCGGACCGCTGCGCACGATGCCGACGAACTCCTCGGCGACGAGACTGGCCCCGCCGACGAGCCCGCCGTCGACGTCGGGCATGGTGAACAGCTCGCCGGCGTTCGCCGCCTTCACCGAGCCGCCGTAGAGCACGCGAATGCCCGCGGCCACCTCGTCGCCGTAGAGCCGGGCGAGCTGCCCGCGCACGGCGGCGCACATGTCCTGGGCGTCCTGGGCGGACGCCGTGCGGCCGGTACCGATCGCCCACACCGGCTCGTAGGCGATGACGATCGTCGCGACCTGCTCGGCGGTGATCCCGGCGAGGGACCCGGCGAGCTGGCCCAGTACATGTTCGACGTGGGTGCCGGCCGCGCGGATCTCCTCGACTTCGCCGACGCACAGGATCGGCGTGATCCCGGCGGCGTAGGCCGCCTTCGCCTTCGCGGCGACCTGGGCGTCGTCCTCGTGATGGTCGGCGCGGCGCTCGGAGTGCCCGACGACGACGTAGGAGCAGCCGAGCTTGGCCAGCAGCGGTCCGCTGATGTCACCGGTATGCGCGCCCGAGCCGTGCGGGGAGAGGTCCTGCCCGCCGTAGCCCAGGGCGAGCTTGTCGCCGTCGACCAGCGTCTGGACGCTGCGCAGGTCGGTGAACGGCGGGATGACGACGACCTCGACGGTTTCGAGCTCCGCGGGCTTGAGATCGAAGGCGATCTTCTGCACCAGCGCGATGGCCTCGAGGTGGTTGAGGTTCATCTTCCAGTTGCCGGCCACCAGCGTGCGCCGCCCGGTGCCCTTGTCCTTGCTCACGCGGTTCTTACCCTTCTCGGTACCCCGAACGGAACGTCCCCGGCCCAGCGGCGCCATCACCGGCCACCGATCCCGGACATCGAGGCGGTCTCAGACATCGAGCGCCGCGAGGCCGGGCAGCGTCTTGCCCTCGAGGTACTCCAGGCTCGCTCCACCGCCGGTGGAGATGTGGCTGAAGGCGTCCTCGGGGATGCCGAGCGTGCGCACGGCGGCGGCGGAGTCCCCGCCGCCCACCACGGAGAAGCCGTCCCCGGCGGCGATCGCCTCGGCGACCCCACGGGTGCCGGCGGCGAACGGCGCGAGCTCGAACACGCCCATCGGGCCGTTCCAGAACACGGTGGCGGCGCCGGCGAGCCGCCCGGCGAACAGTGCCGTGGACTGCGGGCCGATGTCCAGGCCGAGCCAGCCGTCCGCGATGCCGTCGGCGGCGACGACCGCCGTCTGGGCGTCGGCGGCGAAGCGGTCGGCGACGACGATGTCGATCGGCAGCACGATCCGATCCCGACCCTCGGCGAGCAGCGCCTTGCAGGTGTCGATCATCTCGGACTCGAGCAGGGAGCCCCCGACACCGTATCCCAGGGCCGCCAGGAAGGTGAAGCACATGCCACCGCCGACGAGCAGCGCGTCGACCTTGGGCAGCAGGGCGCGGATGACCCCGAGCTTGTCCGACGCCTTCGAGCCACCGAGGACCACCGCATAAGGGCGGGCGGGATCGGCGCTGAGCCGGCGCAGCACGTCGAGCTCGGTGAGCACCAGCCGGCCCGCGGCGTGCGGCAGCCGCTTGGGTACGTCGACGACGCTGGCGTGAGCCCGGTGGACCGCGCCGAAGGCGTCGCCGACGTAGAACTCGGCCAGGGCGGACAGCGCGTCCGCGAACGACGCCCGGGTCACGGCGTCCTTGCTGGTCTCCCCCGGCGCGAAGCGCAGGTTCTCCAGCAGCGCCACCTCGCCGTCGCCGAGGCTCGCGACGACCTCGTGCGCGCGGGCGCCCGCGATGTCACCGGTGCCTTCGCCGGCGAAGGCCACCGGCCGGCCGAGCAGTTCACTCAGCCGGGCCGCGACCGGCTCCAGCGAGTACTTGGGGTCGGGCTCGCCCTTGGGGCGGCCCAGATGGGAGGTCACGATCACCCGCGCGCCGCGGTCCAGCAGCGCAGCGATCGTCGGGACACTGGCTCGGACCCGGCCGTCGTCGGTGATGCGCGGGGTGTCGCCCGAACGGTCCAGTGGCACGTTCAGGTCACTGCGGACCAGGACGCGGTGCCCGGCGACCTGCAGGTCGTCGATCGTCCTCACTCTTGGTTACTCCATTGGGCTCGAGACCGGGGATGGGAGACGGGGCGATGCGGCAACCACGACGGCCGGGACCGCGGACGGCGGCCCCGACCGGAACGGCTCCTAGAGGCGGGCGCCGACCAGGGCGGTCAGGTCGACCAGCCGGTTGGAGTAGCCCCACTCGTTGTCGTACCAGCCGACGATCTTGACCTGGTTGCCGGCGGACATCGTCAGCAGCGAGTCGAAGGTGCAGGACGCCGGGGTGTTCACGATGTCGGAGGAGACGATCGGGTCCTCGGTGTAGACCAGGTAGCCCTTGAGCGGACCCTCGGCCGCCGCCCTGAACGCCGCGTTGACCTCCTCCTTGGTGGCCGGCTTGTTCAGCGTGGCGACCAGGTCGGTGACAGAACCGTCGAGCACCGGCACCCGCATGGCCAGGCCGTCGAGCTTGCCCTTGAGGTGCGGCAGGACCAGCGCGGTGGCCTTGGCGGCACCGGTGGTCGTCGGGATGATGTTCTGCGCCGCCGCCCGGGCCCGGCGCAGGTCCTCGTGCGGGAAGTCCAGGATGACCTGGTCGTTGGTGTAGGCGTGGATGGTGGTCATGAGGCCCTGGCTGATGCCGAACGCCTCGTCGAGGACCTTGGCCATCGGCGCCACGCAGTTCGTGGTGCAGGAGGCGTTGGACAGGATGTGGTGCTTCGCCGGGTCGTAGGCGTCGTCGTTCACGCCCACGACGATGGTGATGTCCTCGTCCTTCGCCGGGGCCGAGATGATGACCTTCTTGGCACCCGCCTTGATATGCTTGCCCGCGTCGGCGGCCTTGGTGAACCGGCCGGTGGACTCGATGACGATGTCCACACCCAGCTCACCCCACGGCAGCGCGGCCGGGTCGCGCTCGGCGAGGACCTTGATCAGGGTATCGCCGACCCGGATGCCCTCCTCGGCGACGCTGACCGGAGCGGCCAGCGTGCCCAGGGTGGTGTCGTACTTGAGAAGGTGCGCGAGGGTCTTGTTGTCGGTCAGGTCGTTGACGGCGACGATCTCGAGGTCGCTCCGCTTGCTCGCTGCAAGCGCCCGCCAGAAGTTACGGCCGATCCGCCCGAAGCCGTTGACACCCACCCGCGTAGCCACGTCCAGGACTCCCCTACCGTCTTGTCTCGTCGTTTCCACAGTCATGACGCCGCTTGCGTCATGACCGAAGTTCGGTATCTCGTTGTCGAGGCAGGAGCCTAACGAGTTCGCACATCATCGGCGGTAATCCGAACCGTGCGGTGTCGGTCTCCTCACACGAGGCCGCGCACCCGTCGGGGACCTGCTCCCACCCGGTCACGACGATGCTCCGCATCCGGAGGTTCCCGCCGATCCCCGCCTGACCCCCCGGGCCAGGCACGTCCCGCGCTTGCCTGCCACACCGTCCGAGCCGCCCCACCGTTCGGGCACCCCCGCAGCGCGAGGCCTGCACCGTCCCCTGGGTGCGATCCCGATGGTGCTACCCCCCGATTATTCCACGGACGATCGGGCATCGTCGGGCCGACCTCGGCACGCACCGCCACCAACGGGCGCCTATATCAGGAATAGCGATGATCTAACTAGCGAAATGCCCAGAATCGACCAGATGACGCATTGGCAGCACTCAGGCGTTCTCCAGCAGATCCGGTGACACGCTTGCCTCGGTGTTGGGGATGCCGAGAGAGTTCGCCCGCTTGTCCGCGAGCGCCAGCAGCCGCCGGATCCGCCCGGCGACGGCATCCTTGGTCAGCGGCGGGTCGGCGAGCGCGCCCAGCTCCTCCAGCGACGCCTGGGCGTGCTCCAGACGCAGCCGGCCCGCGGCGAGCAGGTGCTCGGGCGCGTCGTCGCCGAGGATGCGCATCGCCGCCTGCACCCGTGCCCCGGCCGCGACCGCGGCGCGGGCCGACCGGCGCAGGTTGGCGTCGTCGAAGTTCGCCAGGCGGTTCGCCGTCGCCCGGACCTCGCGGCGCATCCGCCGCTCCTCCCAGGCCATCAGGCTGTCGTGCGCACCGATCTTGGTCAGCAGCGCGCCGATGGCGTCCCCGTCCCGGATGACCACCCGGTCGACCCCACGCACGTCGCGGCTCTTGGCCTGCACACCGAGGCGCCGCGCCGCCCCAACCAGCGCCAGCGCCGCCTCCGGACCGGGCGAGGTCACCTCCAGTGAGCAGGACCGGCCCGGTTCCGTCAACGACCCGTGGGCGAGAAACGCGCCCCGCCAGGCCGCCGCCGCGTCGCAGGCCGAGCCCGTGACGACCTGGGGCGGCAGCCCGCGCACGGGCCGGCCACGCTGGTCGAGCAGCCCCGTCGAGCGGGCAAGCTGCTCACCGTCGCGTTCGACCCGCACGATGTACCGCACCGACCGGCGCAGCCCGCCGGCGGCGAGCACCGCCACCGTGGACGGGAAGCCGAAGACCTCGGCGACCTCCCGGCGCAACCGGCGCGCGGCCGCGCCCGTATCGAGCTCCGCCTCCACCACGATGCGGCCCCCGACGATGTGCAGCCCCCCGCCGAAACGCAGCAGGGCTGCCATCTCGGCCCGCCGACAACAGGGCTTCGCGACCCGTAGCCGACTCAGTTCATCCTTGACGGTGGCCGTCATCGCCGCCACACCGATCACTCCTTGGCTTCACCGAATGGGGTCCGGCGCACGGCGCCGCCGGACGATGGGTATTTCGTGAGCGGCTGCCGGCTGCCCCCCGCGGACGACGCCCGCGGGGCCGACGGGGCAGGGGGCGTGGACGGTCCGGTGCGGACGGCCGGCGGCGGCGCCGCCGACCTGCCCCCGGGTGCCGCGGCCTGCTCGACCGCCCCAACCCGCTCGACCGTCCCGACCTGCTCGGTCCTCCCGACCCGCTCGACCGTCCCGAATACTGCGCGGAAGGCCGCGGCGAGGCGGGCTGGGTCGTGCACGGGTGCGCCGGGCACCCGCACTGGCGCCAGATGCAGCCGGGCGCCGAGATCCGCCGCGGCCCGCGCGAGCGGGTCGGGCTCGGGCACGGCGCTCGGATCGGCGATCACGACGTCCAGGCGCAGGCCGGGCACGTGCCGGCGCAGGGCGTCGAGGTGGGCCTGCGGGGTGTACCCGGCGGTCTCCCCCGGCTGGGCGGCCAGGTTGAGGACCATCAGCGTGCGCGCCCGCGCGGTGGTGATCGCCCGCCGCATCCCGGGTACCAGCAGGTGCGGCAGCATGCTTGTGTAGAGCGAACCCGGGCCGAGGACGAGCCAGTCGGCCGCCTGCGCCGCCGCCACCGCCTCCGCGCAGGCCGCCGGTTCCGCCGGCGCCAGCCGCACGCCGGCCACCCGCCCCGACGTGGTGGCCACCGCGGCCTGCCCGCGTACCTCGGTCACCGCCCCAGGTGCGGCCGGGTCCAGCCCGATGACGTCGGCGACGATGTCGATCCCCGCCGTGGACAGCGGCAGCACCCGGCCCCTCGCCCCGAGCAGGCCGGCGGCGAGGTCGAGCGCGGCCACCGGGGAGCCGGTGCGCTCGGCCAGCCCGATCAGCACCAGGTTCCCCACCGCGTGCCCGGCCAACGGCCCGGAGCCGGCGAACCGGTGCTGGAAGAGCTCCGCCCAGGTCGCGGGCGGGCCGTCCGGGCCGGCGAGCGCGGCCAGCGCCATCCGCAGGTCGCCCATGGGCAGCGCGCCGAACTCCGCGCGCAGCCGCCCCGACGAGCCGCCGTCGTCGCCGACGGTCACCACCGCGGTGAGCGCCGAGGTGAGCTGGCGCAACGCGGCCAAAGAGGCGGCGAGCCCGTGGCCGCCGCCGAAGGCGACGACCGCCGGCTGCCGCCCGGCGTCGGCGGCCTGCGCGGCCCGGGGCTCACGGCCGGGACCGGGTGGGTCGACGGACTCCGGCACGTTCACTCCCGTCCCAGATCGCGGTGCACGACCCGGACGCCGACGCCGTCGGCGGCCAGTCGCGCGCCGAGCTGCTCGGCCATCGCCACGCTGCGGTGCTTGCCGCCGGTACAACCGACGGCGAGGGTCAGGTACCGCTTGCCCTCCCGCGCGTAGCCCTCCCCGACCAGGCGCAGCAGGGCTGCATACTGGTCGAGGAACTCCTGCGCCCCGGGTTGGGCGAGGACGTAGCTGCGCACCTGCGGATCCCGCCCGGTGTAGGGACGCAGCTCCTCCACCCAGTGCGGGTTGGGCAGAAACCGGCAGTCGGCGACGAGGTCGGCGTCCAGCGGCAGCCCGTACTTGTACCCGAACGACACCACGGTCGCGTTGAGCCGGTTCGCATCCGGCTGCCCGAACGCCGCATCGATCTTCGACCGCAGCTCGTGGACGTTCAGATCCGTGGTGTCGAGGACGAGGTCGGCCTCGCCGCGCAGCTCGGCGAGCAGCGCCCGTTCCCGGCCGATGCCGTCGACGACCCGCTCTTCGCCCTGCAACGGATGTGGCCGGCGGACGTGGTCGAACCGCCGGATGAGCGCGTCGTCACTGGCCTCGAGGAAGAGCATCCGCGGATGCATACCGCGGGCGTCCAGCGCCGCGACCGCGGCCCGCAGGTCGGAGAAGAACGCCCGGCCGCGGACGTCCACGACCACGGCGATCCGGCTGACCGCGCCCCCGGAGCGGTGGCCGAGCTCCGCCATGGTGGCCAGCAGCGCGGGTGGCAGGTTGTCGACGACGAACCAGCCGAGGTCCTCCAGGCACTTGGCCGCGGTGCTACGGCCCGCGCCGGACAGGCCCGTGATGATGGCGAGGTCGAGGGTCGGGGTGGTCATGACGCCCTTCCCGAGTCGGCATGGTGCGCGTAGCGCACCGTAGCGGCGGGATCGGCGGGATCGGCCGCCGCGAGCGCCGGTGCGGTCCGCGCCGGGTCAGGGTCCGCCGGGGCCGAAGGTAGCGCCTCGTCGAGGATCTCACCGGTGCGGGGGTCGACGGCGGGCGCGGGCGCGGCGGCGGTCCCCGGCGCGGACCGGCCGAGCGCCGCGAGGATGGCCGCGGCGGTACGCGGCCCGATGCCGGGAACCTCGGCGATCTGCTCGGCACTCGCCGCCCGCACCTTCGCCACGGAACCGAACTGCCGCAGCAGCGCCCTGCGCCGGGTTTCCCCGAGGCCCGGCACGTCGTCGAGCGCGGAGGTCACCATCGCGGCGGATCGTTTCTGGCGGTGGTAGCCGATGGCGAAGCGGTGCGCCTCGTCCCGGACCCGCTGCAACAGGTACAGCGCCTCGGAGGTTCGAGGCAGAATCACCGGCTCCGCCGAATCGGGCAACCAGACCTCCTCCAGCCGCTTCGCGAGCCCGCACAGCGCCACCCCGCCGGGCCCGGTGTCGATGCCCAGCTCGTCGAGGGCACGGGCGGCCGCGGCGACCTGCGGCGGGCCGCCGTCGACGACGACGAGGTTCGGCGGGTAGGCGAACTTGCGGGGACGGCCGGTGTCCGGGTCGATCGGCTGTGCCGCGCCCGACGAGACGACCCGATCCCGCCCGTCTCGCACGCCGGCCTCGGGGCCGGCGGGACCGTCGACCGCGGGGTCGTTTGTGGGGTCGACTGTGGGGTTGGCTGCGGGGTCGACCTCGGGGTCGGCGATGTCGACGAGCTCCCCGGTGCGGGCCCGCTCGGCGAGGTAGCGGGAGAACCGCCGGTGGATGGTCTCGTACATGCTGGCGACGTCGTCCTGCCCGGCGTCCGCCCGCCCGTGCTCGTGGCCGGCGCCGCCCGCGCTGCCACGGATGGAGAACCGACGGTACTCCGACTTGCGCGCCAGCCCGTCCTCGAAGACGACCATGCTCGCGACCACGTTGGTGCCCTGGATGTTCGACACGTCGTAGCACTCGATGCGCAGCGGCGCGTCCGGCAGCTCCAGGGCCTCCTGCAGCTCGGCGAGCGCCCGGCTGCGGGCGGTCAGGTCGCTGGCCCGCTTCGTGCGGTGCAACGCCAGCGCCTGACGGGCGTTGCGCTCCACGGTCTCCATGAGGGTGCGCTTGTCGCCCCGGCGGGGCACCCGGACCTCGACCCGCCCGCCGCGGGCGGCGCCGAGCAGCTCGGCCACGGCGTCCGCGTCCGCGGACAGAGTGGGCACGAGGATCTCGCGCGGGATGCCCGCGCCCTGCGGGTCGGTGCGTGGTGAACGGGCCGGCGGCATGGGCCCGCCCGCCCGGCCCGAGGTCCCCCGCCCGACCGACGGCTCGCCGCCATCGCCGGGGGCGGCCTCCCTGACGGCCCCATCCCGCGCGGCGACGGTGCCCGCGATGGTGAGCGACGTGCCCTCCAGGTACTCCTGGGTGAGGAACTGTTCGACGAGGTCGGCCGTGGTCACCTCGTCGAGCCTGTCAACCACCCAGCCGCGCTGCCCGCGCACCCGCCCGCCACGGACGTAGAAGATCGCGACCGCGGCCTCCAGCTCGTCCTCGGCGAAGGCGATCACGTCGGCGTCGGTGCCGTCGGGCAGGACGACGGCCTGCTTCTCGATGGCACGCCGCAGGGCGCCGGCGTCGTCACGCAGCCGCGCGGCCCGCTCGTACTCCTGGGCCGAGGCCGCCTGCTGCATCTGCTGCTCGAGGCGGCGCAGGTAGCGGCCGGTCTGCCCGGACATGAAGTCGCAGAAGTCGTCGACGATCTCCCGGTGGGTCTCGGCGTCCACCCGGCCGACGCAGGGCGCCGAGCAGCGGTCGATGTAGCCGAGCAGGCACGGCCGGCCGACCTGCCCGGCCCGCTTGAACACCCCTGCCGAGCAGGTGCGCGCAGGGAAGACGCGCAGCAGCAGGTCCAGGGTCTCCCGGATCGCCCAGGCGTGGGCGTACGGACCGAAGTACCGCACGCCCTTGCGCTTCGGTCCCCGCATGACCTGCAGACGCGGGAACTCCTCGTGGAGGGTCACCGCGAGACTCGGGTAGCTCTTGTCGTCGCGATAGCGGACGTTGAAGCGCGGATCGAACTCCTTGATCCACGTGTACTCGAGCTGGAGGGCTTCGACCTCCGTGGTGACCACGGTCCAGTCGACGCCGCTGGCCGCCTGGACCATGTGCTGGGTGCGTGGGTGGAGCGTGTGCAGATCGGCGAAGTAGTTGGCCAGCCGGGCCCGCAGGTTCTTGGCCTTGCCCACGTAGAGCACGCGGCCGTGCTCGTCGCGGAAGCGGTAGACGCCGGGAGTCTCGGGGATCGAGCCCGGCGCGGGCCGGTAGGACGCCGGATCAGCCATGAACCGAGCCTACGGCGACCATCATCCCACACGAGCAGCGCCTGCACGTAACCATTGCATCACGCATAGCGTGCGGCCTCATCGGCGGGCTCCCTCAAGGCGTGGCAAGTGGGTGACCGGAGGCACCAGAATCTCCAGCCGACGGTGATTAATTCGGGACTTTCCGTTGTTTCGGGTGCCCCCGCTGGCGCCCGGCGCGGGGGGCTGCGACTCTCGACACATCGGGCAAGCGAACCGAGGGAGCCAGCACGTGCTTGGTGAGGACGTCACGGCGGAGTTCCTCGTGGACGACGCGGTCAGCCGTGGGCGGGTGACGGTGTTCCAGATCTGCTGGCGCGCGTGCGATCCGTTGGCCGTGTCCATGACCCTGGTGTCCAGGCCGGAGCACCCTGCGCTGCCGCAGGGCAGCTGGGTGGCGCCCCGCGACGCGCTGCGCGCCGGTCTGGAGACGGCGACCGGCGACGGCGACGTGCGGATCGGCCCGGACTTCACGCGGGGCGGCGTCCGGCTGGATCTCGTCGACGGGAAGCGCCACTCCGTCGTCGTCCTCGCGACATCGTCGCTGCGCAGCTTCCTGGACCGCACCGAACGGCTGGTGCCGACCGGCCAGGAGCACCCCGAGCAGGAGCTGGACACCGTCCTGGCGAACTTGTTCCAGAACTGACCTCGCGACTTCCAGAACTGACCTCGCGACCGCCCTACAGCCCGCCGGGCCGTAGGCGCGACCCTCAGCGAGCCGCCGCCTGTGCAAGCCGGCGCTGCCGGCCGCCTCCCCCACCCCCGGCCTCGGCCGTCTCCCCGCCGATGGCCGGGACTCGGCCGCCGAGGATCTCCCGTAGGAAGACCGCGGTGTGGCTCTCCTCGACGGCGGCAACGGCCTCGGGTGAACCCTGGGCGACGACCCGCCCGCCGCCGGTGCCGCCCTCCGGGCCCATGTCGATGATCCAGTCCGCCGTTTTGATCACGTCGAGGTTGTGCTCGATGACGATGACCGTGTTGCCGGCGTCGACGAGCCGGCCGAGCACGCCGAGCAGCTTGCGGATGTCCTCGAAGTGCAGCCCGGTCGTCGGCTCGTCGAGGACGTAGACGGTCCGTCCGGTGGATCGCCGTTGCAGTTCGGAGGCGAGCTTGACCCGCTGCGCCTCACCGCCGGACAGCGTCGGCGCCGACTGGCCGAGGCGGACGTAGCCGAGCCCGACGTCGTTGAGCGTGCGCAGGTGACGGGCGATCGCCGGCACCGCGGCGAAGAACTCGGCCGCCTCATCGATCGGCATGTCGAGAATCTCGGCGATGTTGCGGCTCTTGTAGTGCACCTCGAGGGTCTCCCGGTTGTACCGGGCGCCGTGGCAGACCTCGCACGGCACGTACACGTCCGGCAGGAAGTTCATCTCGATCTTGATCGTGCCGTCACCGGAGCACGCCTCGCACCGCCCGCCCTTGACGTTGAACGAGAACCGGCCCGGCAGGTACCCGCGGACCTTCGCCTCGGTGGTCTCCGCGAACAGCCGGCGGATGTGGTCGAAGACGCCGGTGTAGGTGGCCGGGTTGGACCGCGGGGTGCGGCCGATCGCCGACTGGTCGACCCTGACCGCCTTGTCGAGATAATCGAGGCCGCTGACCGTCCGATGCCGGCCGGGCACCTCGCGGGCGCCGTTGAGCTTGTTCGCCAGCACGGCGGCGAGAATGTCGTTGACGAGGGTGGACTTGCCCGACCCGGACACCCCGGTGACGGCCACGAAGCAGCCCAGCGGGAACGAGACCGTGACGTCGCGAAGGTTGTGCTCGCGGGCGGCGTGCACGGTCAGTGCCCGGCCCTTCGTCGGCACCCGACGAATGTCGGGCACCGGGATCTGGCGCCGACCGGAGAGGTAGGCGCCGGTGATCGACTCCTCGGAGGCAAGCAGCTCCGCCACCGGCCCGGAGACGACGACCCGCCCGCCATGCTCACCCGCACCGGGGCCGATGTCGACCACCCAGTCGGCGGCCCGGATGGTGTCCTCGTCGTGCTCGACGACGATGAGTGTGTTGCCGAGGTCACGCAGCCGCACCAGGGTCTGGATGAGCCGGCGGTTGTCCCGCTGGTGCAGGCCGATCGACGGTTCGTCGAGCACGTAGAGCACCCCGACGAGGCCGGAGCCGATCTGGGTGGCCAGCCGGATGCGCTGCGCCTCCCCGCCGGCCAGGGTGCCGGCGGCGCGGTCGAGGGAGAGGTAGTCGAGCCCAACGTCGAGCAGGAACGTCAGCCGCGCGTCGACCTCCTTGAGCACCCGTCCGGCGATCGCCTGCTCCCGCTCGCTGAGCTCCAGCCCGCGCAGGAACCCGGCGCACTCGCCGATCGCCATGCCCGCGACCTCGGCGATGGACCGGCCGCCGACAGTCACCGCCAGTGACTCGGGTTTGAGCCGGGCGCCGCGGCAGGCCGGGCAGGGCACGTCGCGCATGTAGCCCTCGTACCGCTCCCGGCTGCTGTCCGACTCGGCCTCCCGGTGGCGGCGGCCGATGAAACCGATGACCCCCTCGAACGAGGTGTAGTACGAGCGCTTGCGGCCGTAGCGGTTGGTGTAGCCGACGTGGATCTCGGTCTCGCCGCTGCCGTGCAGCACTGCCTTGCGGGCCCGCTCCGGCAGCCCCCCCCAGGGGGTGTCCATCCGGAAGCTGAGGTCCTCGGAGAGGGCGCTGAGCAGCCGCTCGAAGTACTCCTTGTTGTGCCCGCCGGCCCACGGCGCCACGGCTCCCTGAGCCAGGGAGAGCGTCGGATCGGGCACGACGAGCTCCGGGTCGACCTCCTTGCGGGTGCCGATGCCGCTGCAGTCGGGGCAGGCGCCATAGGGCGAGTTGAACGAGAACGAACGCGGTTCGAGCTCCTCGAAGGACAGGTCGTCATAGAGGCAGGCGAGGTGCTCGGAGTACATCCGCTCACGCTCGGGATCGTCGGCGGGCCGGTCGACGAAGTCGACGAGGACCAGGCCGCCGCCCAGGCGCAGCGCGGTCTCCACCGAGTCGGTCAGGCGCTGTTTGGCCGACTCCTTGGCCGCCAGCCGGTCGACCACGACCTCGATCGTGTGCTTGCGCTGTTTCTCCAGCTTCGGCAGGTCGGTGAGCGCGACGACGGTGCCGTCGACGCGGGCCCTGGCGAACCCGGAGCTCTGCAGCTCGGCGAACAGGTCGAGGTACTCGCCCTTGCGCCCGCGGACCACGGGGGCGAGCACCTGGAAGCGGGTGCCCTCGGGCAGCTCCAGCAGCCGGTCGACGATCTGCTGCGGGGTCTGCCGGGAGATCGGCCGCCCGCACTTCGGACAGTGCGGCCGACCGGCGCGGGCGAACAGCAGGCGCAGGTAGTCGTAGACCTCGGTGATCGTGCCGACGGTGGAGCGGGGGTTGCGCGAGGTCGACTTCTGGTCGATGGAGACCGCCGGCGACAGCCCCTCGATGAAGTCCACGTCGGGCTTGTCCATCTGGCCGAGGAACTGGCGGGCGTAGGCCGACAGCGACTCCACATAGCGCCGCTGTCCCTCGGCGAAGATGGTGTCGAACGCGAGGCTGGACTTGCCGGACCCCGACATGCCGGTGAAGACGATCAGCCCGTCGCGGGGCAGGTCGAGATCGACATCGCGGAGGTTGTGCTCACGCGCGCCACGCACGACAAGACGGTCGGCCATCGTCGATCCCTCATGATCTTCCGGAAAATCGGACCTGGGCGAGTGTGGCCATGCTACGGATGGGGTCCGACAGTTTTTCCACGGCCGGTAGCCGGCACCGTCCGGCGGGCACCCGCCCGCGAGTCGGCGGCACGGCCGACACCTGACGAAAAGTAACGACCTGCCTGGAGCGGGTGTTCCGCACCCGGCGTGGTCTCACGCCGGGTGCGGCGTCGGTGACTCACAGGGCGCCGACAATCACCTCAGGCGGACGCGACGCCCGACCAGACCCAGCCGTCTGCCCGGAGAGGGAACCATCCATGAGCAACGCCCACGGCGACGAGGCCAGTGCGACCACCGGCGGCTACACCGGGAAGGTCACCGTCGGTGGCCCGGCGGACACCCGGACCCTGCCCGGCCTGACGGTGACCAAGGTCGCGGTCGGCCCAGCGGACAACAACGCCTACCTGCTGCGCTGCCCCGTCACCGGGGAGCAGCTGCTCATCGACGCCGCGAACGAGGCCGGCACGCTGCTGCGACTGGTTGGCGACGCGGGCCTCGCCACGGTGGTCACCAGCCACCGGCACGGCGACCATGTGCAGGCACTCGCCGAGGTGGTGGCCGCGACCGGCGCGACCACCGTCGCCCACGCCGACGACGCCCCACAAATCCCGGTGGCGACCGCCCGGGTCGTGCACGACGGCGACGAGATCACCGTCGGCCGGGCGACCCTGCGCGCGATCCACCTGGTCGGCCACACCCCCGGCTCCATCGCGCTGCTCTACGACGCCGACCCCGCCGCCCCACACCTGTTCACCGGCGACTGCCTGTTCCCCGGCGGCCCGGGCAACACCTTCGGTGACGCCGATGCCTTCGTCACGCTGATGGACGACCTGGAGCGCAAGGTGTTCGGCCCGCTGCCAGACACCACCTGGATCTACCCCGGCCACGGCTTCGACTCCACCCTCGGCCCCGAACGCCCCCACCTCGCCGAATGGCACGCCCGCGGCTGGTGAGAACGCCCCTCCCTCCCCCGATGTTCAAGGGCCGGGCTCGCCGGACCACTTACGGCTCCGCCCGCTGAGCGAACTCCAGGGTTGCCTGCGCGAGATCGCGCAGGAACCCGTCACGGTCGAAGTCGTCGCCGTCGTCGGCCATGCCGGCGGGGGCGAGTTCATAAAGCTGAAGTGACCCGCTTTCGGCACGATGTGCAGGTCGACGTGGGCCGGTGTGCTTTTCAGGTGGATGGCCTGCTCGACGGGCGTGACGGTGTCCGACCCGAGCTGGTCGACGGCACGGGTGTAGAGCTCGCGCACGTGGGTGTTCTCGTTCGCGCGACGGATTTCGGCGTTGGCCCGGCGGGTCTCGTCCAGGGCGATCAGAGCGCCGAGTTTTACTCCGCTGGTCGCGGCGGGTCTGCGGGGCCTACCCGGCGGCGAGGGGGTCGACGACCGAGGGGTCGGGTCGCGACTCCAGCTCACCGGGCCGGGGCGCCGGGGCAGCGGCCGCGACGGACGACGCCCCGCCCCGCGCCCCGGCCATTTCGATCTGGGCGGTACCGAACCGTGTGGCAGCGGGCCCAGCGCCGCCGGCCGGCGGGAGGTGGCCGACGCGACGGCGGGTCTCGGCGGGGGCGGCGCGCCAGCGGGAACGCACGGCGGGTTCCCAGCTCGGCCGCGTGAGGCCGGCTACGAGGCCGGCGAGGATCCCGACGGCGCGTCGCGCGTCCTGGGGGCGGCCGGTGGCGAGTTTGCGGACGGTGAGGACGGCGAGCTGCCCGCCGTGCACCGCGGGCCAGCTCCAGCCCAGGGTGGCGCGATGGCGGCGAGCGTAGATGGCGGCCGAACGACCGAGCTCGGCGTGCAGCAGGTCCGAGCGACCGACGGTTTCGCCGCCGACGTGCACCACCGGCCATTCGTCGTCGGCCCAGGCGATCCGGCCGCCGGCCGCGTGCAGCCGGGCGAACAGATCGGTCTCCTCGTAGTACATCCAGTAGTCCGGGCGGAAGCCACCGAGGCGCAGAAAGGTCGGAACGCGGATGGCGAAGAAGGCGCCGACCGGGTGGCGCAGCTCCGGCCAGCGGGCAAGGGCCGCCGCTTCGCCGCGCAGCGTGATGAAGGCGCTCGTGCGCGGGGTCGGCAGCACCCCCTGGGACCGTCCGGGGCCGCCCTCGCTGGCGAGGAACGGGAAACCCACGACGTCAATGGACGGCGGGTACCAGGCGAGCAACTTCGGCAGGACCTCCGCGGTGTTGGGGGGGATCGTCACGTCGCTGTTGATCAGCAACAGCCAGTCTGGCGCCGGACCGTCCTCGACGGCGTGGCGGACGGCGAGGTTGACCGCGGTGCCGTAGCCAACGTTGCCCTGGCCCTCGAGCACGCGCACCCCGGCGGGCACCCGACGCCCGGCGAGTGCGCCGTTCTCCACCAGCACCGCACCGCAGCCGCTCATGGCGACCAGAACCGAGAGCAAATGGTCCAGACGGGTCGAGCCGCCGTGGGATACGACGACCGCCAACAGACTATGCATCATCCGCCTTCACTAAAATGTAAAGCGATAGTCAGGAGATCGGCTATAACTCCTCCGCACGTCACGAAGCACACCGACGAACACCTCGATCTAGGTTGATCGATCAGGATTTCGCCGGTCCCGCCGTGCCCTTTGCCGACCCCCGCGCACGACGACCATCGCGACCGGCCCCGCCCGGCCGACCGGCCCAGGCACCGGTCGCGACCAGGGTAACTAGCGCATCGTGGTGGTCAACGTTTCTCTTCCCGGCGAGTCGCGCACGGCCATGGCTGCACCAGTCATCCTAAATCACCGGAACATGCAGAGGAAACAGTCCTGGTACGGATCACGACATCGTCAGGACAGAATGAGCCATTCCCGGCGTCGATTTGTGACGTTGGGTAATTGTTGCGGGGTGTGAGT
>NZ_CADCWT010000072.1 GCF_902806485.1 Candidatus Frankia alpina
CGCGCCTGGATGCCCGCAACCAGCTAACCCAAGATCAAACAAATACCTGACCAGTTACCCATATCCGACCCCACCTGCAGTTCCCGAGCCGGAAATGGCGTGCGCCCGACCGCCCTCAGCGCATCGAACAAGGGGACGAGCTCGGCAAACTCCTCCTCCAGGGAGACAATTTCCTGATCGCTGATGTCGTCCAGCGATTCCACCAGTGCTCGAGGCCGGATGAGGCTCCGTTCGTAAGGCGACGCCGGGTACCAGCCCCTCAACGACATATCCCATACCCTCACGACGGCCACACCCTTCACGCGAGTGTAATCAGCCGGCCTCGGGACGAATTCGCGAACTTGATGCAAAGACGGAGGGCGAGCTCATCCGGACACAGGCTGTCCCTCCCCGTCACACGCGGATGTGGCGGGGAGTGACATCGATCAAACCTGGATGCGGCGGGTGACGGCGTCGAGGATTTCGGCGACGGCGTCGTCGACGGGCACGCCGTTGCGCTGGGAGCCGTCGCGAAAACGGAACGACACCGCGCCCTTGGCCACGTCCTCGTCTCCAGCGAGCAGCATGAAGGGGACCTTCTGCTTCTGCGCCGTGCGGATCTTCTTCTGCATCCGGTCGTCGGAGGAGTCGACCTCCACCCGGATGCCGTGGGCCGCCAGCTTCGCGGCGACGCCGTCGAGGTAGGGCACATGCTCCTCGGTGATCGGGATGCCGACCACCTGGACCGGAGCCAGCCACGGCGGCAGCGCCCCGGCGTAGTGCTCGAGCAGGATGGCGAGGAACCGCTCGATGGTCCCGAACAGCGCCCGGTGGATCATGAAGGGGCGCTGGCGGGTGCCGTCCGCCGCCTGGTACTCCAGGTCGAAGCGCTGCGGTAGCTGGAAGTCGACCTGGATGGTGGACAACTGCCAGGTCCGGCCGATGGCGTCCCGGGCCTGCACGGAGATCTTCGGGCCGTAGAACGCGCCGCCGCCCGGGTCCATGACGAGCTCCAGGTCCTGCTTCTGCGCGGCCTCCCGCAGCAGCTCGGTGGCCTCCTCCCATTCGGCGTCGGTGCCGACGGCCTTGCCCTCCGGCCGGGTCGACAGCTCCAGGTAGAAGTCACTGAGCCCGTAGTCCCGCAGCAGCCCCAGGACGAAGTTCAGCACGCTGTCGAGCTCGGCGGGCAGCTGCTCACGGGCGCAGAACAGGTGGGCGTCGTCCTGGGTGAGGCCGCGCACCCGGGTCAGGCCGTGCACGACGCCGGACTTCTCGTACCGGTAGACCGTGCCGAACTCGAACAGCCGCAGCGGCAGCTCCCGGTACGACCGGCCCCGCGACCGGTAGATCAGGATGTGCATCGGGCAGTTCATCGGCTTGAGGTAGTAGTCGGTGCCGCCGTCGAGCTCCATGGGCGGGTACATGCCGTCGGCGAACCAGTCCAGGTGACCGGAGATCTCGTACAGGTCCGACTTGGTGATGTGCGGGGTGTTGACGAACGAGTAGCCGGCCTCGAGATGCCGGCGCCGCGCGTAGTCCTCCATAGCGGTGCGGATCGCACCACCCTTGGGGTGGAACACCGCCAGGCCCGGACCGATCTCGGTCGGGAAGGAGAACAGGTCCAGCTCGGCGCCGAGGCGGCGGTGGTCGCGCTTCTCGGCCTCGGCGAGCCTCGTCTGATAGGCCTTGAGGGCGTCGCGGGACTCCCAGGCGGTGCCGTAGATGCGCTGGAGCTGCGGGTTCTTCTCGCTGCCCCGCCAGTAGGCCGCTGCCGAGCGCAGGATCGCGAACGCCGGGATCGACCTGGTGCTCGGCACATGCGGCCCCCGGCAGAGGTCCTTCCAGCACAGCTCGCCGGTCTTCGCGTCGAGGTTGTCGTAGATCGTCAGCTCACCGGCGCCGACCTCGACACTGGCTTCGGCGTCCTCGCCCGCGTGCGACTTCAGCCCGATCAGCTCGATCTTGTACGGCTCGGCGGCGAGCTCGGCGCGGGCCTGCTCCTCGGTGACCACCCGCCGGGAAAACCGCTGGCCGGCCTTGATGATGGCCTGTGCCTTCTTCTCGATGGCCTTGAGATCGTCCGAGGTGAACGGGGTCTCGACGTCGAAGTCGTAGTAGAAGCCGTTGTCGATGGGCGGGCCGATGCCGAGACGGGCCTTCGGAAAAAGCTCCTGGACGGCCTGGGCGACGACGTGCGCCGCCGAGTGTCGCACGATGGCCCGCCCAGCCGGCGAGTCGATCGCGACGGGCTCGACGACGGCACCGTCGTCGAGGACATGCGCGAGGTCACGCTGCTGGCCGTCGACCAGGGCGGCGATGACGTCGCGGTCGTCGGCGAACAGATCGGCGGCCGTCGTACCAGTCGGCACCACCCGCGGATCGCTGCGCTGGGCGTGCTGGACGGTAACGCGGACGTCGGACACCAGAATTCTCCTGTTGAGGTAGAACGCGTGCGCGGGGGCCACCGCGCCGACGACATGCCGCCGGCCCTGCGGGTGAACCCACAGCGGGCCTTCCTGACCCGATCGCGATGCTACTCGCGCACGCGCTTACCCCTCAACGAGATATCACTCAGGGTGATGATCCGCCGCGCCGCGCCCATTCGTAACGACCGGCCCGGCCAGCCGGTGTGTCCCACCGGGGCTATACCGGGCCGCTACGCCGTGCACGGCCCGAGACGGGTACGCCCCCGCTGCGGCCGCGCGTCCCGCCAACGCTGACAGGGCCGCCGACGCTGTAGGGGCCGGCGACGCTGTAGGGTCCGCCGACTGCGTAGACGCCGGAATCCGATCCGCCGGCTGCACCCGGGCGGGCGGCGGGGCCCGCCGGCGGGGCCGCATCCGCGGGGCCGGCGGAGGCCGGGCCGCTGGGAAGGGCCGGGCCGGGCAGGCCGCCGTCCGACTCATCGGCACCAGGGGCGGCCGCCGGGCCGGCACCGGTTTCCGGCAGCCCGCCGTCGCGGTCGCGGTCGCGGCACCGGATGCCACCGAGGACGGTGTCGACGATCTTCCCGATGCGGGCGCCGCTCACCTCACGGTTGCCACTCATGTACTGGCGATAGGCAACCGGGCCGACGAGCATATCGACGACGAGGTCCACGTCGACATCGGCGGCGAGCTCTCCCGAGTCGATGCCCCGACGCAGCAGGTCCGCCGCACGCTGCCGGAACGGCTCGACCACCTTCTGCGAATAGGTGGCGAACAGCTCCGGATGGGCCGACCGCTCCGCGGCGAGCTTGGGCAGGATGCGCCCGGACAGCGACTGGATGTTGTGCCGGCGCAGGGCGTTGAGCCAGGCCACGAGGTCATCGCGCAGCGAGCCGGTCTCGACGGCGTCCACGCTGTCGGCCAGCGTGTCCAGGGCGTCGACGATCAGTGCGTCCTTCGTCGGCCACCGCCGGTAGACGGTGCCCTTACCGACACCGGCGCCGGTCGCCACCGCCTCCATGGACAGCTTGGTGAACCCGACGGTGGCCAGCTCGTGCAGGGCGGCGTCGAGGATCGCCTCATCGCAGCGGGGATCCCGCGGGCGACCGGGGGGGCGTGGGGTCTTCACCCCGGAGGGCACGCGGTCGGCCGGACGCCGGGGACGCGGAGGGGGCGGAGGGGGCGCATCCGCGGTCGTCATGCGGCGCGCCCTCCGTCTGCCCTGCTATCCATCCCGTCACCACCGTGCCGATGCATCCACATGGATAGGCCACCCGCCACCTGGTCGCGCCGTGTGTTCCTGCCGCATTCCAAGATCAGCATACGTGTCCGGAGGCCCAGGCGCATCCGTTTGCCATGGCAGCGGCGTGGCGGGCGGTTCCATTCCCCCCCCGGATGCGCGCTCCGCACCGCTCTCGCCCACTCGGCTCCCGCCCACTCGGCCCAGCGGCCCGAGCGTGGCAGCATGGACAGCACGCCGGGACGCCCAGCGCCCGGACGGACGCATCAGGAGTGCTCATGGATTCGTCAGGCACTGTCCGTAACCAGACACCCGACGACCACCCACAACCCACGGACTCTGCGGGCACGGCGGCGACGCTTTACGGCGCGCCGGCCGAGACGGGGCCGCCACGCCGGTCGCGGTTCACGGTCCGCGATGTGGCGGCGGCGAAGAGCCGCGGCAAGAAATGGTCAATGCTCACCGCCTACGACTTCACTACCGCCACCGTCTTCGACGCGGCGGAGATCCCCGTCCTGCTGGTCGGCGACTCGGCCGCCAACGTCGTCTACGGCTATGACACGACAGTGCCGGTCACCGTCGACGAGCTGATCCCGCTCGTGCGCGCGGTGGTGCGCGGTGCGCCGCACGCGATGGTCGTCGCCGACCTGCCGTTCGGGTCGTACCAGGCCGGCCCGGAGCAGGCGCTCGCGACCGCCACCAGGTTCCTCAAGGAGGGCCGCGCCCAGGCGGTGAAGCTCGAGGGTGGCGCGCGGGTCGCCCCGGCGGTCGCCGTACTGGTCGGCGCGGGTATCCCGGTGATCGGCCATCTGGGCCTGACCCCGCAGAGCATCCACGCCCTGGGCGGCTACCGGGTGCAGGGCCGGGACGAGGCCGGCGAGGTCCTGCTCGCCGACGCGCTGGCGATCGAGGCCGCCGGCGCGTTCGCGGTCGTGCTGGAGGTGGTGCCCGCGGATCTCGCCGCGCGCGTCACGAAGGAGCTGCACATCGCCACGGTCGGGATCGGCGCCGGAGCCGACTGCGACGCGCAGGTGCTGGTCTGGCAGGACATGGCCGGACTCAGCGGCGGGCACGTCCCCCGCTTCGTGAAGCGGTACGCCGACCTGCGCACCGTGCTCGGCGACGCGGCACGCGCCTACCGCGACGAGGTGCGCGGCGGGCAGTACCCGACGGTCGAGCACAGCTACTGACCGCCCGGTCGACCTTGACGTCGACGTTGACGTCAACGTCGCGATGATCGGTGGTCGGGCCGTGGACGACCGCGGTCCGGCCGCCGATCCCGTGTTTCGCCGGACCCGGGCAGGTCCTCAGGCGCTGGCCAGCGCCGCCGCCAGTTCGTGGCGCGCCGCGACCAGCGATGGTCCGTACCACGTCAGCAGGCGGCCGGAGACGCAGACCGCGGGGGCGGCGAACGCTTCGGGCCCGTCCGTCGGGCTGAAGGCGTACGGCTCGTCGGGCAGCACGACCAGGTCATGCGGCGCAAGACGGGCCGGGTCGAACCGCGGGTAGCGCTGCGGCGAGTCCGCCAGCACGTTGTCCACCCCGAGGCGGCGTAGCACGTCGCCGACGAAGGTGTCGCGCCCGACCGCCATCCACGGGCGGCGCCAGATCGGCACCAGGGCACGGCGGCGCGGACCAGGACGAGCGGCGTCTGTGCCGGCATCGGCATCAAGGGCGGCGGCATCGCTGGAGTCGGCGGCGGAGTCGGCCCAGGCCGCCTCGGCGGCGTCGAGCCAGGGGGGACGCGCCACGCCGCAGGCCAGGCGCAGCATGCGGTCGAGGCTGACCAGGGCCGCCTCGGCGGTCCTCGGCGCCGTCACCCACACCGCGAGCCCGGCCGCGCGCAGGGCGGCGAGGTCGGGCTCGCGGTTCTCCTCGGCGTTGGCGCAGACCAGGTCGGGGGCGAGCGCGACGACCGCGTCGACGTCCGGGTTCTTTGTTCCGCCCACCCTGGTCACCGCGAGCCCCGTCGGATGGCTGCACCAGTCCGTCGCTCCCACCAGCAGGCCCGGGGCGGTGAGCGCGATCGACTCGGTCAGGCTGGGCAGGAGCGAGACCACCCGGCCCACCGGCGCGGGGATCCGCACCGGGTAGCCGAGGTCGTCGAGGTGCGGCGCGCCCGGGAGGGGCCCCGTCTCCGTCCGCATCGCCCGCGACGGTCAGACGTCGGTGATACGCAGGCCGGCGTGCGCCTTGTAGCGGCGGTTGATCGAGATCAGGTTCGCGGTCAGCGCCTCGACCTGGCCGGCGTTGCGTAGCTTGCCGGCGTAGATGCCGCGCATCCCGGGGATGCGCTCGGCGAGCGCGGCGACCAGGTCTGTAGCGGCCCGGTCGTCCCCGAGCACGAGAATGTCGGTGTCGATCTTCGCGACCGCCTCGTCGGCCAGCAGCACGGCGGAGACGTGGTGGAACGCGCCCACGACGGTGCTGTCCGGCAGAACGGCGGCGGCCTGCTGGGCGGCGCTGCCCTCGGGCACCGGCAGCGCGAAGGCGCCGCCGGGGCCAAAGCCCATCGGGTTGACGCAGTCGATCACGATCTTCCCGGCGAGTGGCTCCCGCAGCGCCTCGAGCGTCTCTCGATGACCGTCCCAGGGGACCGCGACGATCACGACGTCGGCACGCTGCGCGACGGTGGCGTTGTCGGCGCCCTCGATGCGACGCCCGGGGCCGGCGAGCTTGGCCGCCGCCTCCTGGCCGCGCTCGGTCGACCGGGAGCCGATGAGAACAAGATGGCCGGCCGCGGCAAAGCGCAGGCCAAGGCCGCCGCCCTGGGGGCCGGAGCCGCCGAGGATGCCGATCGTCAGTGTGGGGACGTCCGGGAGGACTTGGTCAGTCGAGGTCACCCTGTCATCCTGCCCGATTGGGCCGTTCGCCGCGCGAGTCCGGATGACGGGCCGGAATCAGTCTCCGGACCACTGCCAGAACGGTGGGAACCGAGACGTTCACCCTCCGGCGCGACGTCCAGCCACGAGCCCACCCCCTCGCGGACAGCCGGGGGCAATGAGGGACTATGCATGAACAACGGGACAGCTACGTGCTTGCTTCACCCGTCCCCACCCGGCTGGGACTTCGGCCGGACCTGACGGGGCCCACACGCGTCGCTACCGGCAGATGAGCAGCGCACGTGACAGAGAGTTACAACTCATGGACCGCCACAATAGGTGAGCGGGTGCCCACGCCAAGCGAGGTCGGCGGCGCCCCCGGTAACCCCGGGCGTGCATTGGTCCCAGATGGGCCGTACCGTTCGGTTTCACACGCATCGAGCAGATCTTCCGAATCAGGCGAGAGAGGTCGAGGAATGGCGGACGTATCGGTTCGCTTCGCGATGACGAACGACAGCGAAGTGGTGCTGAACCTGTCGCTGCCGCAGGCACTGCGCCTGATGGAAGCGATCGCACGCAAGGTGGGCGAGACTCTCGCCGAGCGGAGCACGCAGGCGGTCGGCGGGGTCGGCGGAGTGCCGACGTCCGCGCCGTCGAACGGCATGCCGAGCCTGGGGCCCTACACCCCGTCCTGAAGCCGGCTTGCGGAACGCACAGCCACCGCGGCGGCAGCGCCGCCCGCGGTGCCGTACCACCCGAACGGGGGCACGACCGGCGCAGCTGTGGCAGCGCCGGTTACGCGGGAATGCGAACACAAGTACGTGGAGATGCCTCGGCCCGCGCGAGGCCGACCGGTCCCTCACCCACCGGCCGAGTACCCGGGGATCCAGCCGCCGGCGGCGGCAGCGGGCCGACCCGTACCCAGCGCTCGGGGATGTGACGTCGCATACACCTCCCGCAGCCGATCCACCGTCACCAGGGTGTAGATCTGCGTGGTGCTGACCGACGCGTGGCCCAGCAGCTCCTGGACGACCCGGACGTCGGCCCCCCCGTCGAGCAGATGGGTGGCGAAGGAATGCCGCAGCACATGCGGTGAAACCCCGTCGACCCCGGCTTGGGCCGCCGCGGTCCGCAGCACCGTCCACGCGCTCTGCCGGGACAGCCGGTTGCCGCGCCGGGAAAGGAAGACCGCCGCCCCCGAGCGGGGCCCCGCGAGACTCGGCCGGCCCAGGCGCAGGTAGTCCGCGAGCGCGGCGACGGCGCACCGGCCCAGCGGCACGATCCGGTCCCGGCCGCCCTTGCCGTGCAGGCGCACCGCCGCGGTCTCCAGATCGAGATCGTCGACATCCAGCCCGACCGCCTCGGAGATCCGCGCACCGGTCCCGTAGAGCAGTTCCAGCAGCGCCGAGGCACGCAACCGGCGGACCGCCTCGGCGGGTTCCACCGGCGCCGGATCCGCGGCCCGGTCGGCCACCCCCGCCATCCCTGCCTGCGAGGTGCCCGCGGCCGCGGCGAGCACCGCGGTCACCTGGTCGACGGCGAGCGCCTTGGGTAGCTTGCGGAGCGGCGTCGGCGGTCGCACCGGGCGGGACACGTCCTCGCTCACATCCCCCTCGTCGGCGGCGAAACGGTGCAGCGAGCGCACCGCGACGAGCATCCGCGCCACCGATGCCGCGGCGAGCGGCGGATGCGTGTCGTCCCCGGCGCGCAATGCGGCGGCGAAGCCGGCAACCTCCGCCTCACCGACCGCGTCCAACGTACACAGACCATGCGCCGACAGGTGGTTCAGGTAGCAACGCAGATCGCGACGGTAGGCGAGGACGGAGTTGTGGGCGAGTCCCCGTTCTCCCTCCAGATGATGGAGATAACGCGCGATGACGTTCCCCGGCGCCCCCCGCTGCGCGGGCACGCCATGATCGAGGGCCTGCGCCGGCCCGCTGCCGCCGGGCGGCGATCCCCGCCGCACCGCCTCAACCGACCCGCCCGCCTCGGCGGGTGGGCGCATCCGGGATGCCCGGTCGCCATCGGTGACTCCCATCATCGACCTGATAGTAGGACCTGCGCGGCGTTCTCCGATGAGGCCTATCCACACGGCGGGTTCCCGCGGCTATTCTGGCGACTTGTGCGGACGGACGCCTGGACGTCACGCTGCGCCGCACGGCTGGGGGTCCTCATCGCCGCCGTCACGACACTCGTCCTTCTCGCGGGAGTGGGCCTGCTCGCGGGCTGCGGCGGCGACCGCCACGGGGCCGCCGGCGCCGCGGCGCCGGCCCGCCCTGGCGCGTCGGCCGGCGACCCGTCCGCCGCCAACTCCGCCGGTCCCGCCAACTCCGCCGGTCCCGCCAGCGCGGCCGGCACCTCCCCCGGGGTTGGCATCTCGGCCCCGGGGGAGGGATCCGACGATGCGCCTGCCGCGGCCGCCCGCACGGTCGAGGCGTACTTCCGCGAAATCAACGACGCCACCCGGGCCGGACGGCTCGCCGTGATCGCGCCGACGGCCCTCGCCGGCTGCCAGCCGTGCGCGCTGGACGTCGGGGTGACCCGGTCGCTCCAGCAGCGCGGCCTGCACGCCGATGCCGGCGCCTACCGGGTGAGCGACCTGTCCGCCCAGCCTCGGTCCGGGCTCGTCACCGCGGTGACCTTCACCCTGCACACCAGCGCCGTCGGGCTGCTCGACCTCGCCGGGCGGCACGCCGCCGACGCCCCCGGCGTGCCCACGCGGGCTGCGACGGCCGAGCTCGCCCTCACCCAGCACGGCTGGCGGATCCAGACCCTGCGCTACGCCCCGGGGCCGCCATGACGGTCCCGCAGACGCCTTCGGACCGGCCCGGCCGGCGGGCGCTTCCCCGGGTGGCGGTGCTCGCCGTCGCGCTTGTGCTGCTCGCGGGTCTCGGCGGACTGCTGCCCGGCCCGGGGCTGCCAGCACTGCCGGGGTTGTCGGGGCTGCCCAGCGCCGGCCGCGCCGCCGCGGCTCCCGGCGACCAGACCCGAATACCGTGCGTCGGCGTGCTGTGGGGAAGCTGCGACACCCGGGCCACCGCCAACGGCTACCAGTACCGCTACCACAACGGGATGCTCGAACGGATCGCCGCCGACGCCGACGGGGGCGTCCCGAGGCGGGCCTCCTGCGGGCAGGACTGCCCGGACGACCCCGCCGCGGTCTGCGAACTGTATGAGCTCGTGGGCGCCGACCCGGCGATGACGCCGGCCGAGCGCGCCCAGTTCGACCAGACGATGGCCGGGTGCAACAACTACCTGCTGCCCGACGACGCGGTGCCGATCGCGGCCGTGCAGGCGGCACTCGCCGACTACCTGCGGGACAAGCTCCTACCGAAACCGTCGATCGTCATCGCGCCGTCCGGGCGCAGTTTCGCGAACCTGGCGACGATCCTCTACACGCCCGTGCCGGAGTCATACACGTTCAACGTCGACCAGCCCGTCGTCGCCACGATCAGCGCGGTCCCCCACTACCGCTGGGAGTTCGGCGACGGCGCGACCGGCCCCGACGCGCCCGGGCGGCCCTACGACTCGGCGATCTCCCCACGTGAGCATCCCGAGGCGTACGTGTCGCACGACTACGCCCAGCCGGGGCAGTACCAGGTGGCTCTCACCGTCACCTGGGACGGAACGTTCACCCTGCCCGGCGTCGCGGACGCGTTCCCGCTGGCCCCGGTGACCCTCGCCGCCGCCCAGGGCCTCGTCGTCAACGAGGCCGCCGGCGTGCTGGTCCACAACGACTGACCAGGCGGGGGCGAGTCCCGTCCTGGTCAGCCGTCAGCCGTCAGCCGTCAGCCGTCAGCCGTCAGCCGATGCTCGTGGCCGGGCGGAGGTGGGGTGTCAGCCGCGGTGGGCCGGGCGAGCCGGCCAGGGGGCGCCGAGGGGGCGCAGGCCGGCGAAGTCCGCCGCCCGGGCCCGCGCCGCCGCCAGCAGTCCGACGACCGCCATCGCGTTGGTGATCTCGCCACGCAGGACCCGCGCGACGGCCTCGTCGAGGTCGATGCGCGCCAGGCCCATCTCGGCCTCCTCGTGCACCGGCACGTATCGCTGCGCCGCCGGGATCTCGCGCAGGTCCCGGGCCAGGAAGACCCGGTAGGCCTCGTCGGTCATCCCCGGCGAGGACCAGACGTCGACGAGCAGGTCGTACCGGTCGGCGCGCAGCCCGGTCTCCTCGGCGAGCTCCCGGGCCGCGGCGACGGACGCCGGCTCCCCGGCCACGTCGAGGATGCCGGCGGGCAACTCCCACAGCGGGCCGCCGACGGGGTGGCGGTACTGGTGCACCATCACGACCCGACCGCCGTCGTCGAGTGCGACCACACCCACCGCACCGGGGTGGACGACGACGTCGCGCTGAGAGACATCGCCCTCGGGCATCCGCACCTGGTCGCGGCGGACGGAGATGATCCGCCCCTCGTAGGCGAGGGCGCTCTCGGTGACCTCGTAGCGGTGCGCCTGCGCGGTCACGGCGCCACCAGGGCGGCCGTGCCGTTCGAGGCAGCCCCCGGACGGGCACCACCAGCGCCACGCCGACCGCCACCACCCCGACCGGACGTGCCCCCCGCGCCCCCGGCGTGCCCCGTGCCGGCCGCAGCCGGCACCGCGGCGTCATCCTCGGGACCCAGGTTCGGCGTGGCGGCGGTGTCCGCGTCCGGCAGGTCGACGGGCAGCACCCCGCGGCGGCGGTCGGCGTGCGCGATCGCCGCGGCGACGAGCCCCCGGAACAGCGGATGGGCCCGCGTCGGCCGGGACCGGAACTCCGGATGCGCCTGGGTACCGACGTAGTAGGGGTGCATGTCGGCGGGCAGTTCCACGACCTCGACCAGCCGGCCGTCCGGTGAGGTGCCGGAGAAGACCAGCCCGGCGGCGGCGAGCCGCTCGCGGTAGTCGTTGTTGACCTCGTACCGATGACGGTGACGCTCGGCGACCTCGGGCGCCCCGTACTCACGGCGGGCGACCGTGCCGGGGGCGAGCGTGCACGAGTACAGGCCCAGGCGCATGGTGCCGCCCATGTCCCTGGTGCCGGCGACGACCTCGTGCTGGTCGGCCATCGTGCAGATCACCGGGTGCGGGGTGTCGGACATGAACTCGGTGGAGTTCGCCCCGTCGAGACCCGCGAGCCCGCGGGCCGCCTCGATGACCATGCACTGCAGGCCCAGGCAGATCCCCAGGGTCGGCAAGCCGGTCTCGCGGGCATGCCGCAGCGCGGTGAGCTTGCCCTCGATGCCGCGGATCCCGAAACCACCGGGGACGATGATCCCGTCGACCCCGTCGAGATGGGCGGCGGCCTGCTCCGGCGTGGTGCACTCGTCCGAGGTGATCCACCGCAGCTCGACCCGGGTGTCGGTGGCGAACGCGCCGGCCCGCAACGCCTCGGTCACCGACAGGTAGGCGTCGGGCAGGTCGACGTACTTGCCGACGATCGCGACCGTCGCCGTGTTCACCGGATGATGCACCCGGCGCAGCAGCGTGTCCCACTCGGTCCAGTCGACGTCGCGGAACGCCAGCCCCAGCCGGCGCACCACGTAGGCGTCGAGGCCCTCCCGGTGCAGCACCCGGGGAATGTCGTAGATCGAGCTCGCGTCCGGCGCCCCGACGACCGCCTCGTCGTCGACGTCGCACATCATCGCGATCTTCTTCTTCAACGAGTCGGGCAGCGGCCGGTCGGAACGGCAGACCACCGCGTCCGGCTGCAGGCCGATGCTGCGCAGCGCTGCCACCGAATGCTGCGTCGGCTTGGTCTTCAGCTCCCCCGACGGAGCCAGGTACGGCACCAGGCTGACATGGACGGTCAGCGCGTTGTCCCGGCCGACCTCGTGGCGGACCTGGCGGATTGCCTCCAGGTAGGGAAGCGACTCGATGTCGCCGACGGTGCCGCCGACCTCCGTGATGACCACGTCGACGCTGTTGCTGGCGAGCCGCCGGATCCGATCCTTGATCTCGTCGGTGATGTGTGGGACGACCTGCACCGTCTGGCCGAGGTAGTCGCCACGGCGCTCACCGGCGATGACCGCCGAATACACCTGGCCGGTCGTCACGTTCGCGCTGCCGTCGAGGTTCACGTCGAGGAACCGCTCGTAGTGGCCGATGTCCAGATCCGTCTCGGCCCCGTCGTCGGTGACGAACACCTCACCGTGCTGGAACGGGTTCATCGTGCCGGGATCGACGTTGAGATAGGGGTCGAGCTTCTGCATCGTGACCCGCAGTCCGCGAGCCTTGAGAAGCCGCCCGAGGCTGGATGCGGTCAGTCCCTTACCGAGACTGGACGCGACCCCGCCGGTGACGAAGATGTGCTTCGTAACATGCACCTGGCCCACGTGGAACTCCCGTGGTCACGCCGCCGGTCCGGACCCGACGCCTCCACGGGACTTCACGGTAACACCTCCCCCGCGATGCGCCTCCGGCGCATCGCGGGGACCCCTGGTCCCAGGCCGCCACACGGGGCCACGTCCGATCGCCTCCGACGATCCTCCTGGGACCCCACCACCCGGAGCCGGCGCCTCCGGCGCTCGCGGTCGACGGCCCCGCGCGCAAGATCAGCCGCTGGCCGGCTGGCGGCTGGTTCCAGAACCCGGTGGACGTGAAGACGTCGGTGGCCGATCGGGCGAACCCTGGGTATGGACTGGGAGACGCGCAGGGCGGCGGCTCTCGCCACACCGTCGAGAAATGCCTCGTGAGCCTCGTCGGAGGTCCACTCGGCGAAGTTCAGGACGCGCGTGCCATCGGTGCTGACGAAGAAATTGGCGGAGATCATCCCCCGGTTCGCCGCGGGCGGTGCTTGTTCGATCGCATTGATGACGGCGTCGATGATGTACGCCTGGCGCTCGGGACCGTCGACGTCGAAGGTCGCAACGACCACGCAGCCTGGTTCGGGCGGCGGGTCGGCGAGCAGGATGCTGCGGTGCGGCCGGTACTCGACGGCCTCTGCGCGGGCGGGGACCCGTAGCGACCGCACGAACGGGCGGTAGGAATCACTACCGGTGCTCTGCACGAAGGTCAGCGCGGTGTGCCCGTCGATGCTCAGGTAGGAGCTGAAGGACAGCAGCTCCTGCGGCCACGGGGCGGTACTCCACTGCTCGACGACGTTGTGCAGGTCGTCGAGGGCGTCGTCGTGGCTGGCCGTGTACCAATAGTTGACCAGCACGGTCGCCGCGTCATCACGGCGGGCGTCGATCAAGTTCCGGGACGTCGTTGGAGTCATCGGCTGCTCCGTTTCGCTGGATCGAAAGGACTGCTCGGGCAGTCGTCCGCACCGGCCTACGGGGCAAGCACCCGGTCGGATTCCCAATCGGGGTGGCCGGCGTGCGTTATGAATGTGCCGACATGTACGGCGCTTATGCGGTTCGTGCACGGATTTTCGATCAAAGCTAGGCGTGGCCGATGGGCACGTCAACCGACTTGACAATTTCCCGAAAACAATCTGTATCGCGCCTGACCGAGCCGGTGTGCGGAGACAATCGGGAGGCGGGTATCCGACGCGCGAGACCCGACGCGCGAGATCAGCGGCGGGCGATCAGTAACGGGCGCCGATCACCTGGACGTCGAGGCCGTCGAGGCCGTCGAGGCCGTCGAGGACGGCCAGGTCGCCGGCGGCCAGGTGAGGTCGAGCGCGCCGGCATTCTGCTCCAGCCAGCGGCGGCGCTTGGTACCGGGGATCGGGACCACCGGGACACCGAGCCGGTCGGCCTGCCCGTGCACCCAGGCGAGGGCGACCTGCGCCGCGGAAACGTTCCTGCGGGCGGCGATCTCGGCGACCGCCTGCGCGATCCCGCGGTTCGCCTCGCCGGCTGCACCGACGAAACGCGGGCTGCGGGCGCGGAAGTCGCGCTCGCCGAGAGCGGCGCCGTCGACGGTCGCGGTAAGGAAGCCCCGGCCGAGCGGGGAGTAGGGCACCAGCCCGACGTTCAGCTCACGCAGGACGTCGACGACGGACGTCTCGGGGTCACGGGTCCACAGCGAGTACTCGCTCTGGACCGCCGCGATCGGGTACACGGCGTGTGCCCGCCGCAGCAGCACGCCGTCGACCTCGGACAGCCCGAGTATTTCACCTTGCCCTCCGTGACGAGTTCGGCCATCGCCCCGACCGTCTCCTCGATCTCGACGGTCTGCGGTGGCCGGTGCAGGTAGTACAGGTCGATCGCATCCACGCCGAGGCGCAGCAGCGAGGCTTCGCAGGCGCGTTTGACGTACGCTCCCTCCCCGCGCAGGACCCGGGCGCCGTCGCCGCCGGAACGGTCGATGCCGAACTTGGTGGCCAGCTGCACCTGGTCCCGGCGGTCGTGGATGGCCCGCCCGACCAGCACCTCGTTGTGCCCGGCCCCGTAGACATCGGCGGTGTCCAGGAACGTGACGCCCAGCTCGAGCGCCCGGTGGATCGTCGCGATCGACTCGTCCCAGTCGGTGGCGCCGTACCACTCGCTCATCCCCATGCAGCCCAGCCCCTGAGCCGAGACGTTCAGTCCACCAAGATTGACCTCATGCATGCCGCTGCTCCCTACCTGCCGGTCCGTACGCCGTCAGCGGTCAACCCTAGGTGTTCGAGCGCACGCTAAGACAAGCCCGCGGCCGGGCTCAGAGCCTCAGGGGCGGGCCTTGTCGGCGGCGGCGGCGGCGAGGAGTTCCTCGGCGTGGCCGCGGGCCAGCGTGCTCTCCTCCTGGCCGGCGAGCATCCGGGACAGCTCGCGGACGCGACCGGCGTCGTCGAGGGTGATGACGCCGCTGCGGGTGACGGAGCCGTCGTCGGCCTTGTCGACGACGAGGTGGCGGTCGGCGAACGCGGCGACCTGCGGCAGGTGGGTGATGCAGATGACCTGGTGGGTACGGGCGAGGCGGGCGAGACGGCGGCCGATCTCGACGGCGGCGCGGCCGCCGACGCCCGCGTCGACCTCGTCGAAGACCATCGTGGAGCCGGCGTCGTCGGCGGCGAGGACGACCTCGATGGCGAGCATCACCCGGGACAGCTCGCCGCCGGAGGCGCCCTTCTGCACCGGCCGCGCCGGGGCGCCGGGATGCGGGATGAGGCGCAACTCCACGTCGTCGACGCCGGCCGGGCCGAAGACGACGCGCCGGTCGCCGACGGGCAGGCCCGCAGGGTCGTCGCGCTGCGCCACGGCGGCCTCGACGCGGGCGCGGGGCATCGCGAGGCCGGCGAGCTCGGCGGCGACGGCCTCGCCGAAACGGGCCGCCGCCGCCGACCGGGCCTCGCTGACCGTGACGGCGAGGCGGACGAGCTCGGCGGTCAGCTCGTCGCGGCGAGCGGTGAGGGTCTCGGCGCTCTCGCCGGCGCCGTCGAGCTCCAGCAGCCGGCGGCCGGCCTGGTCGGCCCAGGCGAGCACGCCGTCGATGTCGGTGCCGTGCGCGCGGGTCAAGCCGGTCAGGGCGGCCTTGCGGTTCTGGGCGTCGGCGAGGCGTTCCGGGTCGGCGTCGATGCTCTCGGCGTAGGAGGCGAGGTCGGCGGCGACGTCGGCGAGCAGCATGCCGACCTCGGTCAGCCGGGCGCCGAGGGCGGCGAGGTCGGCGTCGAGGTCGGCGTCGCCGGCGATGACGCGGCGGGCCGCGGAGACGAGGTCGACGGCACCGGGGTCGTCGGAGCCGGACGCCGGGTCGCTGAGCAGCGCCGCGTGCGCCGTGCGGGCGGAGCGCACCAGCGTCTCGGCGTGCTCGAGCTTCGTCAGCTCCGCGTCGAGGGCGACGTCCTCGCCCGGCGCCGGTTCGACCCGTTCCACCTCGGCGAGGCCGATCCGCAGCAACTCGGCCTCCTGCGCGCGTTCCCGGGACCGTTCGGTGACCTCCGCGAGCGCCCGGGCGGCCCGGTGCAGCTCCGCGTACACCACGGCGTAGCGGGCCAGCGGTTCGGCGACGGCGGCGCCGGCGAAGCGGTCCAGCGCCGCGCGCTGGGTGGACGGGCGCAGCAGCCGCTGCGCCTCGGACTGGCCGTGCACGGCGATGAGGTCCTCGACGATCTCCGCGAGCAGGCTCGCCGGCACCGAGCGGCCCGCCACCTGCGCCCGGGACCGGCCCTCCGACGTCAACGTCCGGCCGACGACGAGGACGGCGCCGCCGGGGTCGTCGTCGAGGTCGCCGCCGACGTCGCGGACCCGTTTGGCGACCGCGGAGTCCACCGGGATGACCAGGCGCCCCTCGACGAACGCCCGCTCCACCCCCGGCCGGACCAGACCGTAGTCAGCCCGGCCGCCGGCGAGCAGGCCCAGACCCTGCACGATCATGGTCTTGCCAGCACCGGTCTCGCCGCTGACCACGGTCAGGCCGGCGGCGAGATCGAGGGCAGCGTCGTCGATGACCCCGAGGCCGCGGATGCGAATCTCCTCGAGCACGCCCCGAACTCTAGCCGTCCCACCGGGTCCGCCGACATCCTCCGGTGGACATCCACACCGCCGCCGACGCACGCTCACCGCCCGTTGCGGCCCCGCCAGCCCGCCACCGGCAGGCCGAACTTGGCGACGAGCCGGTCGGTGAACGGCAGCGGACGCACCACGGCGAGGCGCACCGGCCGCCGGCCGCGGACAACCTCGACCCGCGACTCGGCCGGCACCTCGGCGAGGCGCCGCCCGTCGCAGTAGAGGACGCCGGGCACCGGCTCCAGGATCTCCACGGCGACGGTGGCACTCGGCGCGAGCACGAGCGGCCGGGCGAACAGCGCATGCGCGCTGATCGGGACGACGAGCAGCGCCTCGACCCCCGGCCACATCACCGGACCGCCGGCGGAGAACGCGTACGCCGTCGACCCGGTGGGCGTCGAACAGATCACCCCGTCGCAGCCCCACCGGGACAGCGGACGGCCGTCGATCTCCAGGACGCATTCGAGCATCCGCGCCCGTTCGGCCTTCTCCAGCGACATCTCGTTGAGTGCCCAGCCGGAGTAGGTGATCTTGCCGCGGCGGCGAACCGTCACGTCGACGGTCATCCGGTCCTCCACCGTGTAGTCCTTGCGGACGACGTGGTCGATGGTGGATTCCAGCGCGTCCGGTTCGGCTTCGGCGAGGAAACCGACATGGCCGAGGTTGACGCCGAGCAGCGGGACGTCGGCACCGCGGGCGAACTCCGCGCCGCGCAGCAGGCTGCCGTCACCACCGAGGACGAGCACCATCTCCACCCCGACCGCGGCGTCGGAGTCGTGCGGGACGATGGTCGCGCCGGTGAGGTCGAGCTGCTCGGCCTCGTCACGCAGCACCCGCGGCGACACCCCGGCCGCGGCCAGCCCCTCGATCACCCGCTGGGCGCTCTCCCGCACGACCGAACGGCGCGGATGGGTGACGACGAGGATCTCCCGGGTCATGCCGGACTCTCCGGTCCGCTCCCGGCCGGGCCGGCCTCGATGGCGTGGACGAGCGCGGCCTCGTCGAGCGGCGGCGCCCCCGCGGCGAGCCAGAGCAGATACTCCACGTTGCCGGCCGGGCCGGGCAGCGGACTCGCGGTCACGCCCCGAACGCCGAGGCCGAGGCCACCCGCGACGGCGGCGACCTCGCGCACCGCCTCGGCGTGCAGCGCCGGATCGCGGACCACACCGCCGGCGCCGAGCCGCTCCCGACCCACCTCGAACTGCGGTTTGACCAGAAGCACGAAGTCCGCATCCGGCGCCGCGCACCCCCGCAGCGCCGGCAGCACCAACCGCAGCGGGATGAACGACAGATCCCCGACGACCAGCTCGACCGGCTCGCCGACCTCTGCCGGAGTCAACGCGCGCGCGTTGACCCGGTCAAGCACCCGCACCCGCGGATCCGAACGCAGCCGCCACAGCAGCTGCCCGTAGCCGACGTCGACCGCCACGACCGACGCCGCGCCGTGGCGCAGCAGCACGTCGGTGAAACCCCCGGTGGACGCCCCCACGTCGAGGCAGCGCCGCCCAGCCACCACCAGCGGCCCGCCCGGGGCCGCCCCGACCGGCTCGACCGGCTCGAGGTGGGCCACGCCATCCGCATCCGCATCCGCGCCGGGACCGGCGACTGCGCCCGCGGACGGCTCGGCGTCGAAGGCGGGGACGCCGAAGGCGGCGAAGGCGCCGAGCAGCTTGTGCGCTCCGCGCGACGCCCAACCAGGGTCGTCGCTCTCGGACACGGCGATCGACGTCGTACCGTCGACGACGGTGGCGGCCTTCGTCGCCGGAATGCCGCCGACTAGGACCCGCCCGGCGCTGATCGCTGCCGCGGCCTGCTCGCGCGAGCGGGCGAGACCGCGCCGGACGAGCTCGCTGTCCAGGCGTACGCGACGGGACACCACGCCCCCTGCTCGACTCACCGAACCGGCCGGGCTGGACCCGGCCGCGGTCGCACCCGATCGGCCTCGGCCACCGCGCCGCCACCCGACCCGTCCAGGTCGGCCAAGGCGTCGGCCAGTCGGCGGTTCATCTCCTCGAAGACCTCCACATGTTCCGACGTCGCCACGACGTCGAGGGTTTCCAGCCGCGCAAGCGCGTCCCGGATCTCGGCGGGCAGGTTCTCGGTGCTCACTGTGTCAGCCTCCCGCATTCTGCGTCGATGGTGCGACGCCTCCCCCGCAACGTGGGTCATGCGACGTATCTCGTGGCCCGCCGCGGGGCCCGAGCGGGCCGTCCTGGGGACATCTGCCACCCAGCGGGAGGCACCATGGGAGGGCCCCCGCCGACGGGGCCCCGAACCGAGCCGAAGGAGGCCGGATCCGCCGATGGCCGACAGGTCACAGTGTGAGTCCGCATTCCGTACCATTGCCGCCCGGCTGGACCGGCTCGCCGCCGAGGGCCGCCCACCCCGAGCCCCCGACCGAACAATCCTCTGCCGGATCCCGGATCTCGAGACCGCCTTCTCCGGCGAGCTGCGCGACGGCTGCCTGCGCGACGTCGGCGAGGGCCACCGCGACGACGCCCAGATCACCCTGACGGTGAACAGCGACGATCTGGTCGCGGTGACCGAGGGCCGACTGTCGGTGCTGTCCGCCTGGACGAGCGGCCGGCTGAAAGTCGACGCGAGCGTGCGCGACCTGCTGCGGGTCCGCTCCCTGCTCTGACGACGTCAGGGCGTGCCGGCGGGCGCGACCAGGTCCGCGCAACCCTCGGGCCGGTCGGCCGCGATCGTGTGGACGGCGCCGCCCGCGTCAGCGGCGGACCAGACCGCCACGCAGGCGGCCCGCAGCGCGTCGAGTCCGTCCCCCGCGTCCGCGTCCGCGCCTTCACCGGTGCCGGCGCCTTCGCCGGCGTCCTCACCGTGGCCGTGGCCGTGGCCGCCGCGGTCCGCCGCCCAGCTCAGCTCGCCGCCGTCGACGCGGGCGATCCACCCGCCGCAGCCGGCGGCGTACGGCCCGACCTCGGGGCGCGCCCGCACCTGCGGCGCCGGATGCAGCAGGCCCCGCAGGTCGGCGGCCAGGTAGGTCGGGCGGTGCGCGGGCGGCGCGGCGAGCAGCTCCGACGGCGTCGTGACCCCGGTGAAGACGAGCAGGGTCGGCGTCGACGAGCGGTATCCGGCTTCGATGTCGGTGTCGAGCCGGTCGCCGACGATCACCGGATTCCGGGCGCCGCTGCGGCGCATCGACTCCCGGTGCATCGCCGCCTCCGGCTTGCCGGTGACCAGGGGCTCCTGATCGGTGGCGGCACGTAGCAAGGCGGCCACCGCGCCGTTGCCCGAGGCGATGCCGCGTTCAGTCGGCACCGTCCGGTCGGCGTTGCTCGCGACCCACCAGGCGCCGGCCCGGATCGCGTAGGTCGCCTCGGCCAGGCGCGCGTAGGTGAGATCGGGGTCGAATCCCTGGACGACGGCCACCGGGGCGTCCTCGGCGGAGTCGACCGGGGTCAGCCCCTCCTCGGTGAGCGCCTGGCGCAGCCCCCGCCCGCCGAGCAGGAGCACCCGGGCGCCGGCGGGCAGCCGCCCGGCGAGCACATGCGCCGCGGCCTGCGCGGAGGTGACGACGTCCGCGGCCCGCGCCGGCACCCCGAACCCGGTCAGCCGGTCGGCGACCTCCGCCGGTGGGCGCAGGGCGTTGTTGGTGACGTAGACGGTGCGCAGGCCGCAGCGGCCGGCGGCGGCGATCGACTCCGGGGCGTGCGGCACCGCGGCCCCGCCGCGGTTCACCACGCCGTCGAGATCCATCAGGGCGACGTCGAACAGGTCGGCGAGCGGCCGGTCCGTGCCGCGCAACGGGCCGGACCGGGCCGCATCGCGAGGTTCGGCCACCAGGTCGGCGGTAAGATCTGAAGGCACGGGGGGCTCTCCCGGAGTCGCGCTGGTCGCGGGCCTGCCGGCCGCGGGGGACGGCGGCGCCGGGACGACCCCGGCAGCCGATCGGGTCATGCCCGGGCCATGCCCGGGCCA
>NZ_CADCWT010000073.1 GCF_902806485.1 Candidatus Frankia alpina
ACACCAACACCACATTGATGTCACGCAAAGCGACGAAACGTTACCGGGAAAGGCTCAGTTGATGAAAGCGGTATCCGAATAACCCGATGCGTTGAAGCGGACCTCGCGGAAGGTACACGAGTCCAGAACCACGCCCGTGGTCGGCACCTCGGTCAGCTCGAGGTCAACGAAGGCCACGTGATCATGTGTCTGCCCAGACAGATCCCCGCCGATCTCGGCCAGGGCTCGGACGGTATGGTCGATCGCGGGCGCCGATGGGCCATATTTACGAGCCGGCACGCGGCACCTCCCCCGGCGACCGGTAGCAGGGACCGACCGCACTCGTCGATCAAGATCCGGGCTAAGCCTACCGCCCGCCGCTGAGAGCGTGCTCCACGCCACATAGTCCGTAGCTGATGTTTCCGGCTCAGGGTGACGATGAACACGATCCAGCGGCCGGTATACGGCGGAAAATAGTTAGTGGAGACCGAGGTGCTATCGGGGATAAGGTCTCCGCGGCGCCAACGGGCACCGCTGGGAGTCAAGAGGTTGAGCGGAGAAGGATCGTGAGCAAGGACAGCGCCCGCACAGGGCATGCCAACGAACCGGAACGGCTCGAGGGGCGGCAGAGCTCCCCGCACCGCGTAGTGATCATCGGCTCGGGCTTCGGCGGCCTGTTCACCGCGCAGGCTCTTCGCAAGGCGCCCGTCGAGATCACCCTCGTCGCAAAGACAACCCACCATCTCTTCCAGCCCCTGCTCTACCAGGTGGCCACCGGCATCCTGTCGGAGGGCGAGATCGCCCCGACCACCCGCGAGGTGCTCAGCCGGCAGGAGAACGCCCAGGTCGTCCTGGGCGACGTGACCACGATCGACGTGGCGGCGAAGACCGTCACGTCGCAGCTGCTCGGCCGGACGACGGTCCACCCCTACGACAGCCTCGTGGTCGCCGCCGGCGCCGGGCAGTCGTACTTCGGTAACGACCAGTTCGCCACCCACGCCCCGGGCATGAAGAGCATCGACGACGCCCTCGAGCTGCGCGGCCGGATCTTCGGCATGTTCGAGCTCGCCGAGGGCTCGACCGACCCGGCCGACATCGAGCGGCTGCTGACCTTCGTCATCGTCGGCGCCGGCCCCACCGGCGTGGAGATGGCCGGCCAGATCGCCGAGCTGTCGCGGCGCACGCTGCGGCGCGACTTCCGCAGCATCGACCCGACCAAGGCCCGGGTGATCCTGCTCGACGCCGCTCCCGCCGTGCTCCCGCCCTTCGGAGAGCGGCTCGGCGCGAAGGCCGCCGGCAAGCTGGAGAAGATCGGCGTCGAGATTCAGCTCGGCGCCAAGGTCATCGACGTCGACGCCACCGGCATCGAGGTCGAGGACAGCGACGGCACCCGCCGGCGGATCGACTCGGTCTGCAAGGTCTGGGCCGCCGGCGTCGCCGCGAGCCCACTCGGCAAGCAGCTCGCCGAGCAGACCGGTGCCGGCATCGACCGCGCCGGCCGCGTCGAGGTGCTCCCCGACCTCACCCTCCCGAGCCACCCGGAGATCTACGTCATCGGCGACATGATGAGCCTCAACCGGCTGCCGGGTGTCGCCCAGGTCGCGATCCAGGGCGGCCGGCACGCGGCGAAGGAGATCCGGGCCTGGGTCGCCGGCAAGCAGACCGGGCACCCGTTCAAGTACAACGACAAGGGCAGCATGGCCACCATCTCGCGCTTCAGCGCGGTGGCCAAGATCGGCAACATCCAGTTCAGCGGCTTCTTCGCCTGGCTGGTCTGGCTGGCCGTGCACCTCGTCTACATCATCGGCTTCAAGCACCGCCTGACCACCCTGCTGCACTGGACGGTGAGCTTCATCGGCCGGGGCCGCTCGGAGCGCACGGTCACCCAGCAGCAGATCTTCGCCCGCGCCGCGCTGGAGCGGCTCGGGGAGAACTTCGCCCCGTCGCTGCCGCCCAAGGGCGGCGAGGCACCGTCCTGGACGGGCGCGGCCCGCTCCCAGGTACCCCCTCAGGGCGGGGCCAAGGGTACGGAGAGCCGGGAACCCACCCGAGTCTGACCGCGCCGCCGCACAAGCCGCGTAGGCTGCACGACCACACGACCGCCCGGTCGGGACAAGCCCCCGCCGGGCGGTCGTCGCTGTGCCGCGAGGTGGATGTCGGCGCCGCGAGGCAGGATTTTCAGCCGGCTGCGGCCGGGGCGGGGATCGCCTCGGCCGCCCGGACGAGCAGCTCCCGCAGAGTGACGAGCTCGGCGTCGCTGAACGCGGCAGCGAGCCGCTCCTCGACCGCGAGTGCTGCCGCATCGGCGCGCCGGAACAGCGCATGGCCGGCCCGGGTCAGGCGGGTGACGAGGACCTGCGCGTGGTCGCCGGATGGCTGCCGCTCGATCAGCCCCTTAGCCTCCAGACCGGCCAGCACCACGGCCATCGTCTGCGGCGTGACGTGGCATAGCCGGGCGGCCCGCGCACCGGAGATGCCGGGAGTGGCGGCGATCGCGACCATCGCCGCGTACTGCGGCACGGTGAGGCCGAACGGCCGCAATACCCTGGTCTTCTCTGCGATCAGCACCTGTTCGGCCCGCTTGATCACCAGGCCGAGCCGCTCGGCTCCCGCGTCGACCGGGCGGGATCTGGCAGCCACGGTCCTCACTGCGCCCGCTCGACTCGACTGGGGTGGGCAACCCACGGATGGCCCGAACGGCCACACTGATCCGAGGCTACCGCGGATCGGAGGACCCATGACCGGCATCGTGCCCGGTGGCACCCCCAACGCCCTCGGCACCCCCAACGCCCCAGACACATCCGGCACTCCAGGCGCCGACCCGATCGGCGTGGATGCGGCGCCGGGCACCGTCGGGCTGGCCACCATCCGGCAGCCCGAACCCTCGGCCACCACCTCCAGGGGAGCCGGCGCACCCCCCGGCGGTGCCGATGTTCCGCCGGCCCATCCGACCGACGCCGGCCCGGAGTCCTCCGCCGCGGTCTCGCCCGCACGCGCGTCGTCCGGACCGATCCGATCCGCCGATGCATCCACCCGCACCGACGAGGGCAGCGCCGAGCCACCCAGCGCCATCGCACTGCCCGGAGCGAACGGGTCGTCAAGAGCGAGCGAGCTGCCCGGGGCGATCCGGCTGCCGGACGGTGGCTGGATCCGGCCCCGCGGGCTGCGTCACCCCCCACCGCCGGGACCACTCCCCGATCGCGGCCTCTATCTGGGCAGCGCCCGCCTGCGGCGGGGGCATGACGGTCAGCTGACCTGGCCGCACGAGTGGATCGACTGGCCGGACTTCCTCCTTCCACGTCATCCTGCGACGGCCGCCGCCCGCATCCGCGCGCTGCACGCGCACACGCGGACGTCCGACCGGACCGAGCTCGCCTGCGGCGGCGGGGTCGGCCGCACCGGGACCGCCCTCGCCTGTCTTGCCGTGCTGGCCGGCCTGTCCCCCGCCGACGCCGTCGCCTGGACCACGCGCGCACCATCCACCCGCGTGCTGTCGAGACCCCCTGGCAGCGCCGCTGGATCGAGCGGTTCCCCAACCTCTGACGGATCCCGCAGTCACGCCCCCGCCCCGGCGCGTCACGATCCCTCCAGGGATGATCACGGACCGCGCGGACACCCCGGACCCAACCCGGACTAAACCCGTTGCGATCCCTCCAGGGATGATCACGGACCCATGGTAAAGCTGCAAGTCAGTGGTGCCGCCTGAGCGGTGTGCACCTTGATCATTGATCATTGCAGCGGTCCGGCGGTGATGCAACTGCGCAGGTCAGGGCGTTGATCATTGCGTGGCGGGCGCACCCTCTCCCGGCCCGCGTCTTGGGCCGGGAGTGCGGCGGCGATGGACCCGTTCGGCCAGCACGGGCCCAGGATGACTCACCTCCCGAGAGGTTTCCGCGTCCGATTCCTCTCTTCGGGCGGGCGAGAGCCACGTACAGACCATCAGAGTACTGATATATCTTCGAGTCATGACAGTCATCCCCGCGAGCATCCCCGCGAGCCATCGCGATCTGCTGGAGCGCCCACTGTTCGGGCATCTCGCCACGATCCGGCCGGATGGCACCCCTCAGGTGAACCCGATGTGGGTGCTCTGGGACGGCACGTTCCTGTGGTTCACGAACACCACGACCCGGCAGAAGTACCGCAACGTCACGGCGACGCCGCAGGTGGCGGTGTCCGTCAACGATCCGGAGGCGCCCTACCGGTACCTGGAGATCCGCGGCGTCGTCGAGCGGATCGACCCCGATCCGAACGCCGAGTTCTTCATGCGGCTCGCCGACCGCTATGCGATGAAGCTCGACGGGCCGCCCGCGGATGCGCCGCACCGGGTGGCTTACGCAGTCCGGCCTACCGCGGTCAGTTTCCAGTAACCCGTCCATCGGGAAGGCCGGCGCAGGGTCCGCGGCCTCCCGACGGACGGCTCGGCGCGCAGTCAGGCGGTGACGCCCTCGATCTGGATCCCGTCGAACATGACGGCTCTGGTCATCGGGAGCGTCAGGAAGGCGTGCGGGAAACCGAGCTCGACCGCGCTGGCCTGGTCGAGGCGGGTGAGCTGATCGTCGGTGAACACAACGTCGAGCGCACCCAGGTTGTCGGTGAGCTGGTCGAGGGTGCGGGCACCGATGATCGGCGCGGTCACCGCCGGCCGCCGCAGCGCCCAGGCCAGGGCCACCTGCGACGACGTCACGGCCAGCTCACCGGCGACCCCCGCGACGACGTCGGCGATGCCGAGAGAGCGTTCGGTCAGCGCGCCGCTCGCGGCGGCGACGTTACGGCGTGTTCCCGTCGCGGACGCCTCCCCGGCGCCCACCTCCAGGTCGGCCCGGGAGTACTTGCCGGTGAGCACTCCGCTGGCCAGCGGCGACCACGGGACGACCCCCAGGCCCATCTCCGCGGCCATCGGGATGAGATCGCGTTCCCCGGTCCGCTCGACCAAGCTGTACTCGATCTGCAGGGCGATCAGCGGCGACCAACCGCGTAGATCGGCGATCGCCTGCATCCTGGCCACCTGCCAGGCGGGGGTGTCCGAGATCCCGACGTAGAGCACCTTGCCGGCGCGGACGAGGTCGTCCATCGCCCGCAACACCTCCTCGACGGGAGTGGAACCGTCCCACGCGTGCAGGTAGAGCAGGTCCAGATGATCGGTACGCAGCCGGCGCAGACTCGCCTCGACCGAGCCGACCATGCTCTTGCGGTGGTTCCCGCCGGAGTTCGGGTCGCCGGGCCGCCGGGTGACCGTGTACTTCGTGGCCAGGACGAGCTGTTCTCGCCGGCCGACCGCGAACTCGCCGAACAGGTGCTCCGCAGTGCCGTCGGTGTACTGGTTGGCGGTGTCGAGGAAGTTGCCGCCGCGGTCGACATAGGCGTCGAAGATCCGGCGTGCCTCGTCGGTGTCCGCCCCCCAGCCCCAGTCGGCGCCGAAGGTCATCGTGCCGAGGGCCAGCGGCGAGACGCGCAGGCCGGAGCGGCCGAGCAGGCGGTAGTGGTCGAGGGCAACTGTCACAACGCATTCCTCCGTCTGGGCGGGTTCACGGCCACGGACGTCATGGTTCGAGGCCGCTGTCCACGTTGCGCCCGAGCGGGGACGGCGGGAAGGCAAGATGTTTCCTGGGAAGGTCTCTCCCAGGAAACCGGCGGCCCGGATCCCGAAGATCGCGGAGGTCACGACGAAGATGGACGCTGCACGTGAACTGGCCGTCTTCCTGCGCGACCGCCGCGAGCGGACGTCGCCCGTCGAGGCGGCCGGGCCCGCCGGCCGGCGCCGCTCGCGGCGCACCCCCGGGCTGCGTCGCGAGGAGGTCGCCGAACTGGCCGGCGTGAGCGTCGACTACGTCATCCGCGTGGAGCAGGGCCGCCTGCACCCCTCCTCCAAGGTGCTCGACGCGCTGGCCCTCGCCCTGCGGCTCAGCCCGGACGAGCGGGCCTACCTGTTCGATCTGGCCCGGCTGCGCCCGACTGCGGCGGCGGCCCGAGCACGGGTCGACCACGGTTCCGTCGACGGCACAGGCAACGCGCATCCACTGGCCCGCCTCGTGCATGACCTGTCCCCGCTGCCGGCCATGCTGTTCGACCACCGTTTCGACATCCTCGCCTGGAACCCCGAGATGGCCGGGCTGATGCAGCTCGACTTCGGCGCGCTGCCGGACCGCCAGCGCAACACCCTGTGGCTATGCGTGCTGCATCCCGCCCTGCTGGAGTTCTACCGGGACCGGGAGCAGATCCTGCGCGAGGGGATCGCGGACCTGCGCGCCGCGTGGGGTGCTCATCCCGATGATCCATCGTTGATCCGTCTGGTCGACGACCTGACGACGGGCAGCGCCGAGTTCGCCCGGCTGTGGGCCATGCGTGACGTCCGGGTCAACGGACGCGGGCGCAAGCGGCTGCAGCACGGCCGGTTGGGACCCGTCTGCGTCGAGTTCGAGGTGCTCTGCCCGATGCAGGATCCCGACCAGCGCCTGGTCATCTACCGGGCGGGCGATGCGCCGTCCCGGTCCGCCCTGGAGACGATCGCCCGCGAAGCCTCCCTGAAGCGGAACGCATCCCCAGCGTCGGTTCCCGCCGGCTGAGACTCGTTCCCGACCGCGTTCGCATCCCGCTCACATGCGGCCGTCGCATATTGCTTAGGTCTGCTCATAGGCGGCGAGACCCCGGTCATGCGGGCGGCGTCGGGCCGCCGTCCGCCGGGTGTCCGGACCTGCCCGGCCGTCCCGCCGCGCCGGGTGGGTCCAGCGCCCGGACCAGACGGCACCGCGGGCACTCCGCGCCGGGCCGCAGCGTCGTTTTCAGGCCCTGCCGGGGTTGGCGGCCCCGATGCTCCGGGCACCGCAGGTAGAGAAAATCCGCCTGCACCGGAAGAGGATTTTTCATGGCGACGAAACCTTACCGTTTCCGCCGCATTCCCGGCATTTAATGTTGGCATCGCCGTCGAAGATTCCGTCGGTGTCGATCTCGGCCTGCGGGCGGGTCTGGTAGCGCGTCCCGTTGCAGGACGGGCAGGTCATGAGGCCCAGGACGAGCTGCTCGTCGGGCGGCCGGAAGTACCGGCTCGATCTTTTGCGCTCTCTCGCCACGAGATCGAGAGTGCCCGGCACACCGAACTCCGTCCAGGACGTTCCGGTCGACGGCAAACAGATGAGACAACACGCCGCCCGGCCGTCCCGCGGTTTACTCATTGCACGCCTTACGTCTTTCGTCTGCCGTGCACCGACCTCGGACGAATTTTCCTGACACCGGTTACGGGCAGCCCGGCGGACCCGCTGGGAGGCCCCGCGAGGGCCCGGCGAGCCAGGGGGGAAGTTCGCGTTCGTCCCGGTCTCATACGATGACCGATTGACCGATCAGATCCATCACGACAGCCGCCGCGCGGTACGAAAATCCCGCCTGGCGATTCGGTACCTCCGGCCGTCCCGGCCCGTGCCCGCCACCCGGCGGCGCGGGCGCGCAGCGGCGCCGCGGGCGCCGGGAGAAGGACGAGGCAGGATGATCGACGGCGACCCCCGCACACGGACCGACGCCCACGTACGCACCAACCGGGCGCGGTGGAACGAGATCTCCGACGACTACCAGCGGGTGAACGCCCCGCAGATCCGCCGGCAGGCGTTCACCGGCGACATCTCCTGGGGGCTGTGGGCCATTCCGGAGTCCAGCCTCGACGTGTTGGGCGAGGTCGCCGGGCGGGATGTGCTGGAGATGGGGTGCGGCGGGGGGCAGTGGTCGACGGCGCTGGTTCGCCGGGGCGCCCGCGCCGTCGGGCTCGACCTGTCGGAGCGGCAGCTGCTACACAGCCGCAAGCTCGCCGCGGACACCGGGTTGGCCTTCCCGCTGGTGCAGGCGAGCGCGGAGTCGGTGCCCTTCGCCGACGAGTCGTTCGACATCGTCTTCGCCGATCACGGCGCGTTCTCCTTCGCCGACCCGATGCGAGCGATGCCGGAAGCGGCGCGGGTGCTGCGACCGGGTGGCCTGCTGGCGTTCAGCCACGTCAGCCCGATCTACGAGATCACCGTGCGGCCGGGCCGGGACACCCCCGGTACCCGGCTGACCCGGGACTACTTCGCGCTGCGCCTGCTGACCGAAGCGGACGGCCTGGTCAGCGCGAACCTGCCCTACGGCACGTGGATAAGGCTGTTCCGGGACTGCGGGCTGATCATCGAGGATCTGCTGGAGCCCCGCCCGTCGGCGCCGGTATACGCGGGCGAGCAGGTGTACGACGTGGAGGCCGCGGACGGTTCAACCCGGGACCGCGCCGAGCAGCCCGAGCGGGCCGACGAGGCATGGACCCGGCGGTGGCCGTCCGAGTGCATCTGGCGCCTGCGCAAACCGGCGCTTTGACCGAGCCGGGCGGGATCGACGCCGACGGGATCGAGCCCGAACTGCTGGCCGGCATGGCACGGCTGGCCCGGCGGCTGCGCCCGGACGGGGCGGGCGGGCCGCTCACCGTGGTGTCGCGCCGGGACGACCGGCTGATCGTGCGCTGCGGCACGGTGGTGCTCAAGGCGCACGTCCCCACCGCCGACCCGGCGCACCTGGCCGCCCGGCTGCACTTCGCCGCCCGGCCCACGCCACACCCGGTGCTGCTCGCCCCGCTGGAACTGCCGCCCGGGCCGGGGACCTACACGGTCCGGATCGGCGCCCATCAGGTCAGCGCCTGGCCCGCGGGAGCCTCGCTGGGAACGCAGGACGCCGACGCCGCGCCCTGGGAGCAGACCGCGGCGCTGCTGGCCCGGCTGCACCGCGACCCGGTCGGCCGCCCCGAGCTGGCCACACTGCCCCCGGCCACCGTGCTGCGCCGGCTCGTCGACCGGGTCGGCCGGTTGCGCCGCCACGCCGCGCACCCGCTGGCCGCACCGGTGCTCGCGGCCTGGGCGACGCTGAGCGAGACGTCGCCGCCCTCGCCGCCGCCCGCGGTCCGTCCCGGCCGGCCGGCCACCGTCATCCACGGCGACTGGCACTTCGGACAGCTCGTCGCCCTGCCCGAGATCGGCTGGCGGTTCATCGACGTGGACGACCTCGGGCTCGGCGACCCGGCCTGGGACCTGGCCAGACCCGCGGCCTGGTTCGCCGCGGGCCTGTTGCCGGTGCAGCTGTGGGCGCGCTTCCTCGACACCTACACGGAGTCCGGCGGCCCGGCGGTGACGGACCGGGACGATCCATGGCCGGCGCTCGACCTGCCCGCGCGGGCCCTCACCGTGGAGTACGCCGCCACCGCCCTCGTCGACCACCTCGACGCCCGCCACCGCGATGCGGATGCCCGCCCAGCCGATCGTCCGGACGCCCACCATGCCCATACCGGCCTGGACGAGGTCTGCCTGGCCTTCGTCGACGCCTGCGCCCGCATCGCGGGGACCGCCGGCGACGCGTCGCAATCCTGACTGCGCAACGGATGATCTAGTGACGGTCGGTACGCTACCCAACGACGTCGGATGTCTCCCGCACACCGAACGGCAGGTTGCGCCCGTGAGCTACACGCTGCAGTGTCCCAAGTGCCACGCAATGATGCGGACCTACAACCGCAACGGCATCCAGATCGAGCAGTGCGACGGGTGCCGCGGCATCTTCCTGGACTACGGCGAGCTGGAGGCGCTCACCCGCCTGGAGGGGCAGTGGTCTCAGCCCGCCCTGCCCCCGCCCCCGTACGCGCAGCCGGGGCACTACGCCCAGCCCGGCTACGCCCAGCCAGCCTGGGGTCATGGCGGCCATGGCGGCCACCACAAGCACGGCGGCTTCGCCCGGATGCTGTTCTCCACCTGACCGCTCTCCACCTGACCGCGCCCCCGGAATGCGCCCGACCTGACCCGCCCCTCCCGGGAGTGCTCAGGCAGGGCGGGGAGCCAGGAAGCGCCGCACGTCCGCGGCCTCGTCGCGCAGCGCCGCGGCGACCGCCGGCCCCCAGTCCGGCGGGTCGGTGAACGGCGCCAGCTCAACGCGGCCGGCGGGCATCGACCAGGTCCCCGCCGCCTGCCCGTCGACGAGGATCATGGGCCGGAAGATGCCGTTGCTGGTGACGACCCGGCCGGCCGCGCCGACCCAGTCCCGCCCGTTCCAGCCATGCAGGACGGGGTCGAACGGTCCGAGCAGCCGCGGCGCCGGCAGGCCCGGGCCCTCGCCGCGGGGCAGGTCGAGCCGGCCGTCCGGCCGCGTCACCAGCTCGGCGGCGACGGCGGCGAGGCCCCGGCGGGCGTCGCGCAGCGGCAGGCCCACCCAGCGGGCCAGGTCACGATCGTCGGCCGGGCCGTGTCCGGCGAGGTAACGGCGGGCCAGTTCGGCGAGGGCGGCATCCCGGTCGAACGCCCGCGGCGGTGGCCCGAGCCAGTCACGAACCAGCACGTAGGCCTGCTCGCCGCCGACGACGGGTCCGCGCACGACGAGGCCCCGTGTAGAGGCGACGATGAGCAGGTAGATCATGGCCTGCCCGGCCGTGGGAACCCCGGCCGCGTCGACCCGTTCCCGCAGTTCAGCGCGTGACAGGGGGCCTTCGTCGGTGAGGGCGCGTTCGATCCGGGCGACGCCCCGCTCGGCGGCGTCCGGCGAGACGCCCTCCTGCGTCAGCCGGCGCCGGATCTGCGCGGCCATGGCCGGCGCGGTCAGCTCCCGCAGCCACCAGTAGTCCTCGGCCCGCACGAGGTGCAGGGTGCCGCGGTTGAGCCAGGTGACGACCAACGATCGATCGGCGGACAGCGCCCGGTCGACGTCGGCGGCGTGCAACGCACGGCTGCGGGACCGGATCGTCAGCCGCAGGCCGCGGGGATCCTGGGCCTGCACGGCGAGCAGACGCCCGACGACGTCGACGGGATCCAAGGCCGGTGGCCCGGTCAGCCCCTGAGCCGCCAGCCGGGCCGCGACGAGGCCGTCGCCGTCCGCCAGCTGTGCCGCTGTCATCCCACCAGCCTGGCAGCCGGCCTGTCGACAAGGTCACGGCGGTACCCGGTGGTGTTGACTGGTACGTATGCCACTCACCGGAGAGTATGAGCCGAGTACCCAGCAGTGGGTCCGTGACCAGGTCGAGGAATATGAAGGCTCCGGAGGTACGCGGGGCACGACCTTGCGCGACCTGCCGGTCATCATCCTGACCACTCGCGGGGCGAAGTCCGGCAAGATCCGCAAGACGCCGCTGATGCGGGTCGAGCACGACGGCGCCTACGCGGTGGTCGCCTCTCTCGGCGGCGCGCCCAAGCACCCCGTCTGGTACTACAACATCCTCGGCGACCCGCACATCGAGCTCCAGGACGGCCTGGTCCGGCGCGACTACGTCGCCCGTGAGGTCACGGGCAACGAGAAGGCCCAGTGGTGGGAGTACGCCGTGGCCGCGTTCCCGAACTACGCCGACTACCAGCGCAAGACCGAGCGCGAGATCCCGGTCTTCGTGCTCGAACCCACCGCGGACTGACCCGCCCCCGCCGGCCGGCGCACCCGGTGGCTCACGGCGTACGACCACGCCGAGACGCGCCCGGCCGGCGGGACCAACGAGGCCGGCCGGCCCTCGACCCGCCCCGTGATCCCCGCGATCCCCGCGCCGCCGGGCGCGGGGACGGCTCCGCCACCACCGGCGGGAGCTGCGTCGGCGCGCCCAGCAGGTAGGACAACGACACCGCCGCGATGCTCTGCGCAGTCAGCATGGCGACCAGAATGATCACCTGGAATCGGGCGGCGGCGGCCGCCGGGGAGGCGCCACCGAGCAGCGCGCCGACGAACGTCCCGGGCAGCGAGACGAGCCCGACGGTGCGGGTCTTCAAGCGGCGGGACGAGCGCCTCGGCCACGCTGTCCCGGGCGATGTCGGCGACGGCCCGGCGCGGCGTCGCACCGAGCGCCAGCCACGCCTCCACCTCGTCGCGGCGGCGCCGCAACCCGTCGGCGAGCCGGCGGCCGGTCAGTGTGCAGGCCGTCATCGTCCCGCCGACGACGCTGCCGGCGAGGGCGACGAGGTTGCGGACATTCGCCTCCACCGCGCCGGTGGCGAACACCACCCCCAGGGCCACCGACGCCCCCAGCAGGCAGGACACGCCGACCCGGCGGACCGCCGCCGGGAAGCCGACCAGCCGCCGCGACGCCGTCCCCACGGCCGCCACCAGCATGACGGCGAGCACAGCCGCCGCGGTCGCCGGCGCGGCGAACACCCCCCGCAGCGCGAGGCCGATCAGCGCGAGCTGGGCCAGCGCGCGGGCCGAGGCGGTCAGCACATCCCGGCGCCGCGGCACCCGCGCCCAGGCCAGGCAGGCGACCGCCGCAGCGAGCAGCAGCGCGAGCCCCACGACAAGCCGCAGGTTCGCCTCGACGTCCACGACGGCCCCTCTCCCCGTCCCGGACATCGTTCGGTTCTGGTCGCGTCATCGTCCAGCGGTCACAAGGAGCCGAGCAACTCGACCGTGCGAGCCCATTCCGCCGCCCCGGCGATCTGCAGGTTGGCCAGGAGGTGCGTCGCGCCCGCGGCGGCGAGCCGGCCGAGTTCCCGCTCGACCTGCCGCTCGTCGCCGATGATCGCCACCTCCGCCGGGGAGCGGACGCCCTCCCGGTCCAGCATCGCCTGGTAGGACGGGACGGTCCCGAACAGCGCCAGCGTCTCGGCGGCGCGCTCGCGCACCTCGTCCGGGTGGTCGGTGACGCAGACGGGCAGGCCCACGACGATCTCGGGGGCGGGCCGGCCCGCGGCGGCGCGGGTGATCGCCGGAACGATGTGCTCGCCGATGGTCCGCGGCCCCGCCAGCCAGGTCACGGTGCCGTCCGCCACCTCACCGGCGACGCGCAGCATGGCCGGGCCGAGCGCGGCGAGCAGGACCGGCGGCGGCGTGGCCCCGGGCACGCGGGCGGACACGCCGCCGGTGACCGCGGTGACGGTCTCGCCGCGGACGTCGGCCGCTCCCTCGCGCAGCAGTAGGAGCAGCGCCGCCAGGTACTCCCGCAGGCGCAGCGCCGGCCGGTCGAACGGCAGCCCGTACCGTTGCTCCACGGATGCGCGGTGCCCGACGCCGAGGCCGAGGCGCAGCCGGCCGCCGATCGCCGCCTGGGTGGTCTGCACCTGGCTGGACAGCGCGATCGGATGCCGCGGGGGGACGATCGTGACGGCGGTTCCCAGCGTGATGGCCGGAATCTCCCGGCCGATCAGGACGAGCGCGGTCAGCGCGTCGAGACCGTAGCCCTGCCCCAGCCACAGCGACGCCAGGCCGGCGCCGGCCGCCCGGTGGGCGCGCCCGATGAGGTCGTCGACGGCGTTGGGGACGTCCGGAGCGGACAGTTCGAGGGTCAGACCAATCGGGATCATGACAGAAAGATAGTTCGAGAATCCCGAACTATCAAACTGTCTGGCATATGCTGGCGCCGTGCGACGCCTGACCCATCCGGCCACCGCGGATCTCGACCTGACGGTGATCCTGCACGCGCTGGGCGACCCGGTCCGGCTGGAGATCGTCCGCCGCCTGCGAACCCAGCCCGACGTCACCTGCGTCCCGGCGGGCATGGACATCCCGAAGTCGACGCTGTCGAACCACTGGCGGGTCCTGCGCGAGGCAGGCCTGACCTCGACGACCGTCGATGGCCGTCAGCGGCGGATGCGGCTGCGCGCCGCCGACGTCGACAGCCGCTTCCCCGGCCTGCTCGACGCCCTCACCGACCACGACACCCCCACCGACCACGACGCCCGCACCGACCGCGACACCCCCACCGACCGCACTGCCCTGACCGGCCAGGACGCGATGGACCGGCTACTGGCCGGTGCCGGCGACGGCCACTGGGGCGAGCTCACGGCGCTGTTCGCCCCGGATGCGGTCGTGGAGTTCCCCCTCGCCGACCCGGCCGGCCCGCTGCCGCGCCGGCTGCGGGGATGCGTCGAGATCGCCGACCGGCTACGGGATCTCAGCGAGCTCGGGCTGAAGATTGCCGCCCGCGATGCCCGGATGCAGGTCGCCGACGGCGGGGGCGTGGTGACCGAATGCACGCTTCTCGGCCGCCTGCCGGCCGGCCCGGCCTGGCCTCCCCTGCCCGCGGCACTGGTCATCGACTTCCGGGATGGGCTCGTCGCGGCCGTGCGTAGCTACCTCCCCGGCGGGCTGCCGACACCGGAGGTGACAGTCGGACCGGCATCGCGTCCAACGGAACCCGTCCCGACCTCGGCCTCGGCTCCGACCTCGGCCATCAATGATCTTCTCCATTGATCCGAATCGTTCTCATAACCCCAGGTAGTCGCTCACTAAGGACGCGCCGATTAATAACTTCGGTTCTCGATCAAAGAAAGGTGCCGTTGGTCTCGTGGCAAGACCAACATCAAAGACCTAAGTTATTCTCCGGCAGGTCCTAACCCTTCCGGCACCGCACGACCACAATCGCCGCCTGACCGGTTTCCGGCCAGATTGCGGCCAGATCGTGCCGAGGCTTAGTCACGGTTTTAGGGTCGAAAACCGCAATTACACCTCGGCATGATTCCGCGTCCACATGATCACAGAAAGATACGGAGGAAGTGGCGGCCGGTGGGCGCACCGAACCCTGAGTCATCCGATGGGATATGCCGCTGGGGCTATCCCGTCTGACACGCTCGGCTTCGACCTTCTACCATCCGTCGTAGACAGGGACGCGGACGACCGCACGGCGACACGCCCGGCAAGATCGGAAGGGATGGGCGGACGGATGCTTGCGGACGGCGGCGCAGGGCGCCACCGATGATCGACGGACTGGCGGCCGCGTCCATCACCTGCGCGCTCGTGGCCGGGGCGGCCTGTCTGCTGCAGACCTGGCGCGATCGGGCGGTCGGGGTGGGGTTGCTGGCCGCGGCGGGAGTGGTCGAAGCCGTCCTGCTCGCCCAGGTGATCTCGGCGATCGTGATCGTGGCCGGCGGCTCGCACGCCGACCAGCCGACGAACTTCGTGCTGTACCTGGTCGCCTCGGTCGTGGCACTGCCCGTCGGGGTGCGGTGGTCGCTCGGGGACCGTTCCCGCTGGGGCAGCGGGGTCCTCGGCGTCGCGTGCCTCGCCGTCGCCATCATCGTGGTCCGGTTGGGCCAGGTCTGGGAGAGCACAGGTGGATGAGACCTCGACCGGCCCGTCGGCGCCCGTGGCCACGCCCGCCGCGGATCCCGCGAGCCCGGTGACGCGCTCGCAGCGGATCCGTGGCGCCTCGCCGACGGCGGGCGGGCCCGGGCGGATCCTCGTCACGGTCTACGCGATCTTCGCGGTGGCCGCCTGCTCGCGGTCGGTCGTCCAGATCTCCACCGAGTTCGACCACGCCCGGGTGGCCTACCTGCTTTCGGCGTTCGCGGCCGTGGTCTACGTCGTCGCGACGGTGGCGCTGGCCCGTCGCGGCGCGGCCTGGCATCGGGTCGCAGTCGCCGCCTGTGCCACCGAGCTGCTCGGCGTGCTCGCCGTGGGGACGGCGAGCGTCGTGGATTCGGCCGCGTTCCCGGACCAGGCGGTGTGGTCGAACTACGGCAGCGGCTACCTGTTCATCCCGGTGATCCTGCCGATCGTCGGCCTGACCTGGCTGCGCAGGACCGCGTCGCGCGCGCGCGGGACACCGGTCGGCCAACCTCGGAGCCGACGAACACCTGACCGGACGTCCGCCAGGACCGTCATCCCCCAGGCCGGCCATCTCGTAGGTTCGCGGTATGCACACCCTCACCCGGGACGAGGCTGTCGCCCGCGCCAACCTGCTGCGCGTCGACGGCTATGAGATCGAGCTGGACCTGACGGCGGCCCGCACATCGCCGGAGTTCGGCTCGACGACCAGGGTGCGCTTCAGCCTGCGCGAACCGTCGGCGGGCACCGATCCGGGCGTCGACGCGATCGGCGCGACGACCCCGAGCACGACCCCGGCGACGTTCGCCGAGGTCAAGCCGGTGACCGCGCATCTGGTGCGGCTCAACGGCCGGACCCTGGACCCGGCGGCGCTCGACGGCAACCGACTCCCGCTCACCGACCTCGGCCCGTCGAACGAGCTCACGGTGACGGCGACGATGCGCTACTCGAACACGGGTGAGGGGCTGCACCGGTTCACCGATCCCGAGGACGGCGAGGTGTACCTGTACGCCCAGACGTTCCTCGACGACGCCCAGCGGATGTTCGCCTGCTTCGACCAGCCCGACCTCAAGGCACCGGTGCGGCTGACGGTCCTGGCGCCCCCCGACTGGGTGGTGCGGGCCAACGGGGCGGGCCGACAGACCATCCCGGGCCGCTGGGAGTTCACCGAGACCCCGCCGCTGGCCACCTACTTCGTGACGGCGGTCGCCGGGCCATACCACGTCATCGAGGACAGCCACGACGGCATCCCACTCGGCCTGCTCTGCCGCCGCTCGCTCGCACCCTACCTGGACGCCGACGCCGCGGAGATCTTCGACGTCACCCGGGCGTGCCTCGACCGTTACCACGAGCTGTTCGCCGACCGTTACCCGTTCGGCACCTACGACCAGGCGTTCGTCCCCGAGTTCAACGCCGGGGCGATGGAGAACCCAGGCTGCGTGACGTTCCGCGACGAATTCGTGTACCACTCGGCGGTCACCGACACCGAACGCGAGCTGCGCGCCGTCGTCATCGCCCACGAGATGGCGCACATGTGGTTCGGCGACCTGGTCACCATGCGCTGGTGGGACGACCTGTGGCTGAACGAGTCGTTCGCCGAGTACATGGGCTACCGGGTGACCGCCGAGGCGACCCGGTTCACCGAGGCGTGGACCAGCTTCGCCGTCGGCCGCAAGGGCTGGGGCTACGCCGCCGACCAGCGGCCCTCCACCCACCCGGTCGCCCCGCCGGACGTCACGGACACCGCGCTCGCGCTGCTGAACTTCGACGGGATCTCCTACGCCAAGGGCGCCTCCGTGCTGCGCCAGCTCGTCGCCTGGGTGGGTGACGAGGCGTTCCTGACGGGGCTGCGCGCCTACTTCACCAGCAACGCCTACGGCAACGCCACCCTGGCCGACCTGCTGGCCGCGCTGAGCGAGGCGAGCGGGCGTGACCTCGCCGGCTGGGCGGAGCTGTGGCTGCTCCGGGAGCAGGTCAACACCCTGCGCCCGCAGGTCACCCTCGACGCCCAGGGCCACTACCAGCAGGTCGCGGTCGTCCAGACGGCGCCGCAGGCGTATCCGACGCTGCGCCCGCACCGCCTCGGCATCGGCATCTACGGCCTCGCGGACGGCGCCGGCGACGGTGGGGAGACCGACGAGGGCAGGAAGACCGACGAGGGCGACGCCGCACCGATCGAGCTGTTGCGTCGGGTCGAGATCGACCTCGACCCGGCCACGGCGGGCGGGCGCACCGCGGTCACCGCGCTGACCGGCGCCGAGGCCGGCCGGCTGCTGCTGGTCAACGACGGCGACCTGACCTACGCGAAGGTGCGGTTCACCCCGGCGGACCTGGCGGCCCTGCCGGCCGTGCTGCCCCGGGTGGCCGATCCGCTGGCCCGCGCGGTGATCTGGGCAGCGGCGGCCGACGCGACCCGTGACGCGCAGTGGCCCGCGGCCGACTACCTGGTGCTCGCCGCCGCCGCGCTGCCGTCGGAGACCCAGCTCGCCGTCTTCGAGGACGCCCTGCGCTTCGCCCGGGCCACCGCGCTCACCCGCTACCTCACCCCGTCCGCCCGGCCGGCCGCGGGCGCGCGGCTGCACGCCGCCTGCCTGCGGGTGCTGGCGGACGCCGCCCCAGGCAGCGGCCGCCAGTTGTCCGCCGCGCGCGGCGTCATCGGGTGCAGCGGACCGGACGAGGCCGACGCACTCGCCGCCTGGCTCGCCGGGCAGAGCGTGCCCGCCGGGCTGCTCATCGACCCGGAGCTGCGCTGGACGCTGCTGCACCGGCTGGTCGTGCTCGGCCGGGCCGGCGAGGCGGAGATCGCCGCGGAGGGCCGGCGCGACCGCAGCGCCCGCGCCGCCGAACACGCGGCGCGGGCCCGCGCGGCCATCGCGGACGCCGCGGCGAAGGCCCGCGCCTGGGAGCTGATCGTGGCCGACGACAGCGCGTCCGCGCGGCTGATCGGGGCGACCGCCGAGGGCTTCTGGCAGCCCGAGCAGGACGACCTCACCGCCGCGTACGTGTCCCGGTACTTCGGGCAGATGCCGGCGATGACCGCCCGGCGCACCCCGCACGCCGCCCGCCAGATCGCCACCTTCGCCTACCCGCAGTACGCCGTGTCCGCCGGGACGCTGCGGGACGCCGACGCCCTGCTCGACCGGGGCGGCCTCGACCCGGTGCTGCGCCGGGTCATCGTCGACGCGACCGACGAGCTGCGCCGCGCCGTCCGCGCCCGCGCCTGACCCGGCCGGCGCGGGAGAATCCCCCCGCCGACGCGACAAGCGGACCCGGACGGTCCGCAACGAATTTGTCGTCCCGCCGACGATCGCCAGCGTGAACCAAAGCCCTCGGGCATAGTTGCCGCAGAAATGATCGTTCGCGGAACGGGGGCGGCATGGCAGTCGGCGCACAGGCGCCCAGTAAATCGGCCGGCCGGGGCGTGACGACGGCCGGCGTTCTTCTGCTCGGCGCGGTCGTCGCCGTGTCAATGGGCGTGTATGCAAAAGTCCACGACCCCGCCGGCCGGCCCGTGTTCACCCTCGGCTTTTCCAGAATGCTGCCGATGAAGGCCTGGCTGACGACGGCGGCCACTCTTCTGCTGATCGTCCAGCTCATCACGGCGCTGTGGATGTGGGGCCGGCTGCCCGGGGCGGGCCCGGCGCCGTCCTGGGCCGGTGGGCTGCATCGATGGAGCGGCACGGCCGCGTTCGTCCTGACCCTGCCGGTCGCCTTCCACTGCATCTGGGCGCTCGGTTTCGCCGACACCGACACCCGCGTTCTGGTGCACAGCGTCGTCGGCTGCCTCTTCTACGGCGCTTATGCGGCGAAGATGCTCGGCCTGCGGGTGCGGGGGCTGCCCGGCTGGGCACTACCGGTGCTCGGTTCCACGGTTCTGGCATCACTCGTCGTGCTCTGGCTGAGCGCCTCGCTGTGGTTCTTCACTCAGTCCGGAATTCCCCATGTCTGAGCCGACACTCCCGGGCCCGATATCGAGGAAGAGACAATGACTCAGGAAGCGCCGAGCCGGCGGACCATCGTTCCGGGAATCGCGGTGACCGTGGCCGCCGGGGCGGTCGGCTACGTCGTGGCCGATCACAGTGACGCGGCGAAGGCGACGTCCGGGCGGTCCGGCGAGTACGGCCGGACGTCGGCCGCCGCCGGCAGTTCCGGTGGCGCAGGCGCCCCCGGCGGCTCGGGGAGCACCGGCGACTCCAGCGGGAAGGGCGCGGCCTCGGGCGGTTCGGGGGGCACAGCGGCGCCGCTGGCCCGGGTCGGCGACGTGCCTGCGGACGGCGGAATCATCCTCGGCGGCGCCGGCATCGTCCTGACCAGGGACGCCGCCGGCAAGGTCCAGGGCTTCTCGAACGTCTGCACCCACCAGGGCTGCTCGGTGAACGCGGTGTCGAACGGCCGGATCCGCTGCCCGTGCCACGGCAGCGCGTTCGACACCCGCACCGGCCAACCCGTCGCCGGCCCGGCGAAGGCGCCTCTGCCCACCGTCCCGGTCACTGTCCGCGGCGATGAGGTCTTCACCTCCTGACCAGCCCCAGCCGATCAGGCGCACCAACCTGTCCGGCCGGCATTCGCCCAGCCGACTCCAGCCCGGCCACCGGCCGGGCCGCTTCGAGAGGACACGCAGTGGACCCGACAGGGTTGCGGATCGTCGCCCCAGCCGGCGAGAGCGTGCTATCGCCCGACCGCGAGCACGTCGTCGGCCGCGGCCGGGACTGCGACGTCGTCATCGCCGACGGCCGGGTGTCCCGCCGGCACCTGCGGCTCGAGCCCAGCGACGACAGCTGGCTCGCCCGCGACATCAGCTCCAACGGCATCTGGGTCGACGGCACCCGCAGGGTCAGCGTCCCGCTCACCGGCAGCGAGGTCCGGGTGCATCTCGGCGCCGCAAACGGTCCACTCGTCGTGCTGATACCCCCGCCGCCGCCCCGACCTGCCGCCCCACCCGCCGCCCCGGACGTCGCCGATCAGGAAACAGTCCTCGCTGGCGAGGGCACCCGCCAGCCCGCGCGCAGTCTCCTCCCCCACCAGATAGGCCCCCCACCGGAGGCGCCGGCAGCCGGGCATCTGCTGCCCACCCAGGCGGGACCGGTCGACGGGACGGCACGGCAGGCCGGGCGGCGACCACTCGCCGGCTGGCTACACGCGCTACCGACCCTCGTTTGGCTCGCCGCAGCCGGCTTCGCGCTCGGCGCGCTTCTCGCGCTCACCTGACCCCGAGTTCACGTCGCTCCGCGACGGTTTTCGTGTTGTCCGAAGCGTGGCTGCTCGCCGCCTGGATGGCGTATGACGCTGGCCCGATCGGGCTCTCCCGGCCGCAAACAACCGCGCGCTCGCTGCCGAATCCCCCGTTTTATGTTCAAGCGCCGCGCGAACCCGCGCCCCGCGACGGCCGCGCGTGGCCTTGGCGGACATGCTCTCCGGCGCGTTGGCCACCCCGCGCTCCGGCAACCCACGGAGACATGCGGATCTACCATCCCCGCAGTGTTCGGCGGCCCAGCGTCCACCGCCAGTGCCCCTGCGGTGCGGGCCCGCTCCCCCTCGGGAGAACCACCACCAGCCAACAGCGACTCACGACGATTGCCCTACAGTCCGACCATCTGCCGGCGTAACTGGTCAGGTATTTGTTTGATCTTGGGTTAGCTGGTTGCGGGCATCCAGGCGCGG
>NZ_CADCWT010000074.1 GCF_902806485.1 Candidatus Frankia alpina
CTCACACCCCGCAACAATTACCCAACCTCACAAATCGACGCCGGGAATGGCTCAATGGCCTTCCGCATGTTCTCATTGATCATCTCGGTGTGCTGCATCAGAAACCTCCGAGGTACGGTCGGCGGCTTGTCCGCCATACCGGGAAACCCACGGCCAGACGGGTGTCCCAATCCGGCCTGGCTCCTCCGACGATAGCTTTCGCAAGCGGATCCGCATCTCGATGGGCAACCGCCGCAGCACGCTTCGGAAATAACCAGAAAAGCGCGGAGAAAGTATGTCGGGAAAACGGCCGCGGCGCCGGTTGGAGGTGGATGATTGCAGACCGATCCCGGCGGAGCGGCGCACCGGTCAGCCGATGGCGGGCCCCGACGGAAGCACCCGGCCGGCGGCCGCCCGATCGGCAGCGTTCGGCACCAGGTGCGTGGGCGGCGCCGCCGAACCCGTCATCGAGGCGGGCAGCCGCGGATGCGCCAGCACCGGGCGGCCGCCGAGGAAGACACCGCTGACCGCGCCCGGCTGTTCAAAGAGCCGCAGGTCCGCCGGGTCCTCGTCGAGCAGGATCGCGTCGAACGTGTAGCCGACGGCGATCCGCCCCAGCCGGTCCCCCACCCCACACAGCCTCGCCCCGGTGGCGGTCGCCGCGAGCAACGCCTCGGGCGCCGTGAGCCCCGACCGTCGCAGCTGGCTGATCTCGGCGAGGTTGGCGCCGTGGCGGGTGCGGTGCCGGGCGTCGCTGCCCAGCGCGATGGGCACCCCCGCCGCGCGGGCCACGGCGATCGTCTCGGCAAGCGAGGTGGCGGTCGCCTCCGCGCGCTCCACCGCCCAGCCCGGCAGCACGCCGGTGCTCGCCAGCGCGGCCAGGTCACGGTAGGGCGTCAGGGTCGGCACCAACGTCACACCGCGGACGGCCATCGCCGCGGCAGCACGTTCACTCAGCCCGAGGCCGTGCTCGACGGAGCGCGCGCCGGCGGCGACCGCCGCCACGACCGCCCGCTCGCCGAGGGCGTGCATCATCACCGGCCGGCGGTAACGGGTCGCCTCGGCGACTGCGGCGGCCGACCGGGATAGTCGGGGCCGAGGACATCGTCGGCGGACTCCAACCCGGGGCCGAGGATGCCCCCGTCACCGTGGCGCCCGGAGCGGCTCAGCGCGACGATGCAGACCGCGAGCCGCGGGCCCGGCACGCTGCCCGCCACGAGCGCGTCGCGGATACCCGCGTCGGCGCCGCCGGCGTCGCGCAGATAGGTGACGCCGCCCTGCAACGACGCCCGCAGCGCGTCCGCCGTCTGCAGGTAGCGTGCGGACAGCGGGGCCGTCACCAGCTCGAACTGGTCGTAGGTCGACTGGGTCACGTGCGCGTGGCAGTCAACGACCCCGGGCATCAGCCACAGGCCGCGGGCGTCGATGTCGACGGCGTCCCGGTCGAGGCCGAGAGGGGGCCCGACGGCCCGCACGACGCCGTCGCGCACCGCGATGTCAAGCGGCTCACCGAATCGGCCGGTCGCGTCGAGGACGTGCGCCGCACGCAGCGTGAAGCCGGTTTGCGCGGGCCCGGGCCGGCCGGGGGGTTCGGGCTGTTCGGATGATGCAAGGGGACTGGTCATGACCAACGCCATTCCTGCCGGTGTCGACGACCTTCCGCCCCGGGTCACCGGTCGGTTCCGAGCTCCGGTCCGGCGACGGCACGGCCCGAGGGCGGGGAGCCGTCAGACCCGTGGCGCGGGAAGGTCAGAGAGGCTGGGACGTCAGCGGGGACAGGCGGTCGCGCTGACTCGGCAGGTGTCGATGTGCCGACGGTGCGTGAGCTCGTGCATTCCGGCGCCGAACCGAGGACGCGGCGCCGCCGCGATCCCAGACCGGTCGCCGAACACGAGACCTCCTCCACCGTCACCCGCGCGGGTGCAGACCTTCACCCGCGGGTGTCGCCGCTCCCGGCGTCACTCACCGAGGTCCACGGTAGCCAGCGATCAGGACCGATGCAAAGGGATGCCGGCCCGAGCCCAGGCTCGACCGCTCCCGGACGATCAGTGCCATTCCTCGGCGAGCAGCTCATACGAGCGCACCCGGTCCGCGTGGTCATGCGTGATCGTCGCGTCTGCTCCGGTGACGTTGCGCAACGTCTCCAGCTTGCGCGCGACGGTGGCGGGACCGCCGACGAACTGGGTCTCGACCCGGTCGACGACGAGGGCGCGTTCCTCCGGGGTCCACCGGTGGGCCGCCGCCTCGGCCGGGCTCAGGAAGGGGCGGGCGCCCTCCCCGGACCGGATGCTCAGCACCCACAGCCCGTAGGGCGAGGCGAGCTCGGCGGCCGTATCGTCATCCGGGCCGACGACCACGTCCGCCGAGACCATCACGTAGGGCCGGTCGAAGGTCGCCGACGGGACGAAGGCGTCCCGGTAGGCCCGCACGGCCGCGAGCACCGAGGCCGGCGAGACGTGGTAGTTCGCGACGAATGGCAGGCCCAGCTCGCCGGCCGTTCGGGCGCTCGCGCCCGCGCTGGAGCCGAGGACCCAGATCTGCAGGTCGGCCCCCTCCGCAGCCGGCACCGTCAGGTGCTCGCCCTCGGCGGTCCGGTAGTCGCCCCGCAGGAACGCCTGAATGTCGCGGACCTGCTGGCCATACTCGTCTTCGGCGCCCGGCCGGTAGCCGACGAGCGCGAACTGGCGGCGCAACCGCTCGACGTTCACCCGCATCCGGGGCGGCGCCGGCAACAACAGCCCGTCGATGACAGTCGCGGCGGCACCGGACGCGGCGGGAGCAGTCGCGGCGGGAGCGGACGCGGCGGCAGGCTGGTCGGATCCGGGCGGCTGGCCATTGCTGTTCGCCGCGGCGAACAGCCGGTCGACGGCGGGGCGCCCAAGCCCGAGATCGATCCGGGCCGGATGGATCTGGGCAAGGGTGCCGAATTCCTCCGCGACGGTCACCGCGGTGTGATGGCCCATCTGGACCGCTCCCGAGCCGACCCGGATCCGGGTCGTCGCATCGGCCACGAGCGCGATGACCACAGCCGGCGCCGAGGAGACGACACCGGGCACCAGATGATGCTCGGCGAGCCAGTACCGGTGGTAGCCGAACTTCTCGGTACGCCGGGCGAGGTCGAGGGTGTTGCGCAACGCGTCGCCCGCGGACGCACCCTGCGACCGGGGTGACAGGTCGAGCACGGACAACGGCACGCGCCCGGCCTGGGACACGCGATCGGCCTGGGACATAAGCACGCCACCTCCGCGCGGCGACCCGATCCCGACGAGGACGACCGATCCACGGGGCGGGACGCCACATGACAGTGAGTAAGAACGCGACGGACGCCGGCCGCTGCGCCCCACGCGGCGGCCGCACAGCGGCGCGACGCGCAGGAGCCAGCGATCAGGTCAACAACAGAGACGGCTGGCGACCCGCATGAGGTCAACCGCTCCCCGGCGCACGAGCGGGACCCGGCGGCGCACCATCACCGCCGGCCGGCCGCGGCCCAGGACGCGAAGTCGTCCAGGGCCGGCATGATCCCACTCTGGCATGGCGGCCACGGTGAGACAAGGCGCGCCCACGGCCCGGCGCTATTGACGCCGGCTCGGCGCCCGTGATGAGATCATCACGTGCAGCGTTCGGCCGTCCTCGTCACGCGTGGTCACGTCGACTTCGCCCTCGTGAGCTCCGCCATCTGTACTGCGCGCTGAGCCGCGCGGGGTTCTCACGCACTCAGCGCACTCCTGGGGTCCGTCAGCGCCAGGCCGCCCCGCCGATGTCGCGAGGCGGCCTGTGACCATCGCCGCGCGAGTCCGCCAGCTCTGTTCTTCCGTGCGGGCTCTCTCCCAACGCATTGCACCGGCCCCGCATCCCGACCATCCTGCGCCGGCCGGATACGGCGCTCGGGGGTCCGCCCGACCAGCCAGTCCCTCTCCGCTACGCCAGGCGGTCCCGGCTGCCACCAGGCCGCACCGGATGCCGTCGCCGCCCAGCATTCCGGGCGGCCTGGCCCCTTCTCGCGACGCATCGAAACGAGGTCCCGTATGTCCCGCCGCCTGTTCACGTCGGAGTCCGTAACCGAGGGTCATCCCGACAAGTTGGCCGATCAGATCAGCGACGCTCTGCTCGACGCCTACCTGGCCGTCGACCCGAGCGCCCGGGTCGCGGTCGAGACCCTGCTGACCACGGGTCACGTCCACGTGGCCGGCGAGGTCACCAGCTCCGCCCCTGTGGACGTGACCTCGGTGGTACGACGCACGCTCACCGAGATCGGCTACGACGCCGCAACCGGCTTCGACGGGGCCACCGTCGGCGTGCTGGTCTCGATCGGCTCGCAGTCCCCCGACATCGCCCAGGGCATCGACAGGGCCTACGAGGCCCGGGTCGAGGGCGGCGAGGACCTGCTCGCCCAGCAGGGCGCCGGCGATCAGGGAATCATGTTCGGCTACGCCAGCGACGAGACGCCCGACCTGCTCCCGCTGCCGATCACCCTGGCGCACCGGCTCGCCCAGCGGCTGTCCCAGGTCCGTCACGAGGGCGTGCTGCCCTACCTGCGCCCAGACGGCAAGACCCAGGTGACGATCGAGTACGACGACGACCAGCCGGTGCGGCTGGACACCGTCGTGGTCTCGGCGCACCATGCCGCGGACGTCGACCTCGCGACCCGCCTCATCCCCGATATCCGCGACCAGGTCATCACGCCCGAGCTCAAGCGGCTGGCGGAGGAGAACCTCGGCCTGGAGGTGGACGGCTACCGGTTGCTGGTCAACCCGACCGGCCGGTTCGAGATCGGCGGGCCGATCGGCGATGCGGGTCTGACCGGCCGAAAGATCATCATCGACACCTACGGCGGGTACGCCCGTCACGGCGGTGGCGCCTTCTCCGGCAAGGACCCGTCCAAGGTCGACCGGTCGGCCGCCTACGCGCTGCGCTGGGTCGCCAAGAACGTCGTCGCGGCCGGCCTGGCCCGCCGGGCGGAGCTCCAGGTCGCCTACGCGATCGGGAAGGCCGAGCCGGTGGGCCTGTTCGTCGAGACCTTCGGCACCGAGACGCTGCCGGTGGCCGAGATCACCCGGGCTGTCACCGAGGTGTTCGACCTGCGGCCCGCTGCGATCATCCGCGACCTCGACCTGCTGCGGCCGATCTACCGCCAGACCGCGGCCTACGGCCATTTCGGCCGGCCGCTACCCGACTTCACCTGGGAGCGCACCGACCGCGCCGACGCGCTGCGCGCCGCCGCCGGCCGCTGAGCCGCAACGCCGGCCCCTCCCCCGGTGCCCGCCGCGATCCCGCGGGCACCGGGGACCCGCGGTCCGTCGCGATTGCGGCCGGTCGGGGCACCGACGCGCGCCCAGATCGGCCACCCGGCGCCGCAGCGCAGGACAAGCCCCCGACCTGCTGGTCACACTGGCCGAGATGACCACTTCCAGAGACCCCGGGCACCCCGACGGCGGCGAGCTTGTGCGCCACCGTCCAGGCCGGGGCGACCATCCCGACCCGGTAGCCGAGACCGCCGAACGGCCCCGCGACGCGCTCGGTCGTTTCCTGCCGCCGGGGGTGGCCGGAGTACCGCCGCTGGAGCTGCCGACCTCGCTGCCGCCGCGGGCCGCGCTCGCCGCCGCCCAGCATCTGCTGGACACCGGCCATCCCTTCCAGGCACACGAGGTGCTCGAGGCGGCCTGGAAGTCCGCGGACGACGTCGAACGTAACCTGTGGCGCGGGCTGACCCAGCTCGCCGTCGGAGTCACTCACCTGGCCCGCGGCAACGTCCGCGGCGGCGTGGCCGTGCTGGGCCGCGCCTCGGACAACCTGGCGCCCTATGCCGAGTACCCGCCGCACGACGTGGACGTCGCCGGCCTGCGCGGGTGGATCGCCGACCGCGTGGCCGCCGGCACCCCCGTCGGCCGTCCGCCGAGACTGCTCCGTTGACATCCCTGGCGGCGTAGACACGCCGCGGTCCCCATCTCGTATGGAATTGTCAATCCAATCTGCCTGTTGAGGCAGCAGAAGCAGTCTCGTAACGTCAACTCGAACGATCGCGAAGCAGCACACGGCAGCCACCCGCCCGGCGCAGGCCCGGCCGACCGGTGGCAGGACCGTACACGTCAATGCGGTCCGTGCGATGGTCTACTTAGCGAGCGCTAGACATCGGCGCGAATGCTGGACATCAGGTGGGCAGCACGGACAGGGTGGCGGATCGGTCTGCCACGCTGGTGACGAGGGAGATCCCGTGGAAAACGCAGTCATCGTCGATGCGGTCCGGACGGCGTCGGGTCGCGGCAAGCCCGGTGGGGCACTGTCCGAAACCCACCCGGTGGAGCTGCTGGCCACGGTGCTCAAGGCATTGGTCACGCGCAACGACCTCGACCCCGCGCTGGTCGACGATGTGATCGCGGGCTGTGTCGGCCAGGTCGGCGAGCAGTCGCTGAACATCGGTCGCACCGCCCTGCTGTCCGCGGGCTTCCCCGACTCGGTGCCCGCCACGACCATCGACCGCCAGTGCGGGTCGAGCCAGCAGGCCACCCACTTCGCCGCGCAGGGCGTCATCGCGGGGGCGTACGACATCGTCATCGCCGGCGGAGTGGAGTCGATGAGCCGGGTGCCGATGGGCGCCGCGGTCATCGGCAAGGACCCCAACGGCCCCGGGTTCCGCGCCCGCTACCCGGAGGGCCTGGCCAACCAGGGCATCGGCGCCGAACTGATCGCCGCGCGCTGGAAGCTCACCCGCGAGGACCTCGACGCCTTCTCCGCCCGTTCGCACCAGCTCGCCGCGGCCTCCGCGGCTGCCGGCGACTTCGCAGGCGAGATCGTCCCCGTGGAGATCACCCTGCCGGACGGCACGACGGCCCAGCACCTCGTCGACCAGACCGTCCGGCCCACGACCACCTTCGAGGGCCTGCAGCAGCTCAAGCCGTCCTTCTACACCGAGCAGTGGGCCGCGCGCTTCCCGGAGATCGCCTGGAGCATCACCCCGGGCAACTCCTCACCGCTGACCGACGGCGCCTCCGCCTTGCTGATCATGAGCGAGACGAAGGCCAACGAACTCGGCCTGCGGCCCCGGGCCCGCTTCCACACCTTCGCGTTGGCCGGCGACGACCCGCTGCTCATGCTGACCGCCCCCATCCCGGCGACCCGCAAGGCCCTCCAGCGCTCCGGGCTGTCCATCGACGACATCGACGCCTTCGAGGTCAACGAGGCGTTCGCGCCGGTGCCCCTGGCCTGGGCCCGTGACACCGGGGCCGACCCGGCCAAGCTCAACCCGCGTGGCGGGGCGATCGCGCTCGGCCACGCCCTGGGCGGCTCGGGTGGCCGCCTGCTGACCACCATGGTCAACTACCTGGAGGCCACCGGCGGCCGTTACGGCCTGCAGACGATGTGCGAGGGCGGCGGCATGGCCAACGCCACCATCATCGAACGCCTCTGACCTTCGAGCCCTTCGACGGTCGCAGCGGGTGACGCGGTGCCGTCGGCGGCCTGGCCCGTCGACGGCACCAGCCCGAAGATCGATTGCCCCGAGCGCGTCGGAGCGGTGGAGCGGTGGAGCGCACTCCCCGTAAGTGGTCCGAATCCATCCGCGGCACCGCCCGGTCCACACTGGACAGGACCAGCCACGTCCGGGAGGCCCATCGTGACGGCAGGACCCGTGCTGAAGGCGGCGAACTGGCGCGAGTTCGCCCCGCCTCAGCTCACCCCGATCCTGCAGGGTGCGATGGACGCTCTCTACGAGCACGGATATCACGGCACGACGGTGCGGGACATCGCACGCCGAGCCGGCGTCACGGTGCCCGCGCTTTACTACCACTACGCCAGCAAGCAGGGCATCCTCGTGGCGCTGCTGGACCTGGGGATCGAGGACGCGCTCGGCCGGGCCCGCGCCGCGCTCGCCGAGGTGGGCCAGGACGCACCCGTCCGCGCCCGCTTCGTCGCGTTCGTCGAGTCGATGACGCTGTTCATGGCGCACCGGGTGCGCATGGCCGTGCTCGACTCCGAGCTGCGCTACCTGGAGCCGGCGAACCGCCGCAGCTACGCCGCGAAGCGCAAGGAGCTCGAGACCCTGCTGCTCGACATCCTCGTCGACGGCAACAGCCGCGGGATGTTCCAGATGACCAGCCCCGCGGACACCTCCCGGGCGCTGCTGGGCATGCTGCGTTCGATCACCGGCTGGTACCACCCGGACGGGCCCCTCACCCCGGTGGAGATCAGCGGACGCTATGTCGACATCGCCCTGAGCACCGTCGGTGCCGCCGGCCTCGCCGTCGGCTGACCGCCACCATCAGGGTCGGCGGCGGTCAGCGGTGAAGGCGGTCAGCGGGTGAAGGCGGCCACGGACAGCTGCTGCACGGTCGGACTGCTGCAGGCCGAGACGCCGGGCAGCGTCAGCCGCAGGGCCGTCGTGTTCGCCGGCGGGAAGATCCGCAACGCCGCGACGGGTGTGCTCTGCCCCGGTTCGGTGCAGCCCTCCTGGATGCCGGGGTGCACGGTGCGCAGAGTCGCCGTGGCCAAGGCGCCGGGGGCCAGCCGGACCGTCGAGCCCGCCGGCCCGGACCGGACCGCGGCCGCGCCGACCTGACGGCCCGCGGCGTCGAGGTAGGAGACGCCGGGGAAGCCGCGCACCGCGCAGGACGTGGTGCCGATGTTGGTCAGCACCAGGTTCTCGTACGTGCTGCCGGCCGCACCCTCACCGCCGGCGGAGCGCACCGCCAGCTGGGAGGTGGGGCACAGCCCGCCGGCCGGCGGGGTGACACCCGCGGCCGGAACCGTCGAGGCCGGCGTGGCGGTGGCCGTCGTCGGGGTCCGGATCGGGGTCGGGGTGGCTGACCACCCGGCGGGCGGGCCACCGCGGGGCACGATCACCTTAGCTGGGGCCTTCGCACCCATGGAGCTCCCAGCGCAGGCTGTGGCCAGCGTCAGGGTCACAGCCCCCAGCAGGAGCGTCGCCCTCGATGCGATCCGCGGCGTCGGCCGCGGTCCCGGTGTTGCCGGGTAAGGAAACCAGCCCACCCTGCGGTAGAAGGGGCGTGCGGGCGCCCGATCGGGCGGGGTGGGGATCGACGCGGACCGTGTCTGGAGCCAATGCATGGCGACCTCCTCGTCCGGCGGCTGGGTGACGGCACCCGGCTTCTTCCCGCTGTCACACTCCGTGACACGTGAGGAATTCCGGCGTATCGGAACCAAGCTGTTTTCTCCCATCCTGACAGCCGCCCAGGCCCACGACACGCCGACTCGGTCGACTCGGCATCCCCGACGGTCGGCATCCGGCCCCCGAGACAACACAGTGATCTTCTACCGAACACCGCTCGAGGTCTGGACCGTCCGCCGACCACAGGTCATCGTGAAACGGACGGGCTGCCCGGCGCGTTGGACCCGCGTGATGCGGGTAAGGCCAGCGGCGGGCCGACCCGGACCAAACGGAAGGGATCATGAAGGACTCCGACGACGCCGGATGTAGTTCCGGCCGGCCCACGCGTGGAGAAGCGCCCGCGGGGGTCGACCGATGATCGAGGCGCTTCTACTGATTCTCGGCCTGGCTCTCGTCGCCGCCTGCGGGGTCTTCGTGGCGGCCGAGTTCGCACTCGTCACCGCCGACCGGCCGACGGTGGAAAGAGCCGCCGACCGGGGCGAGCGAGGTGCCCGGGGTGTACTCGCCGCGTTGCGCGGCCTGTCCACCCAGCTGTCCGGGGCCCAGCTCGGGATCACGGTCACGAACCTGGCGATCGGTTTCCTGACCGAGCCCGCCATCGCCGACCTGCTGCGCGGGCCGCTGACCTCGCTCGGCGCCACCGCCGGGCTGGCCGACGCGTTGTCCGTGGCGGTCGCGATGGTGCTCGCCACCGCGGTGACGATGGTCTTCGGCGAGCTCGTGCCGAAGAACCTGGCGCTGGCCCATCCGCTCGCCACGGCCAAGGCGGTGCAGGGGCCGCAGCGGATGTTCACCCGGGCCACGGGTCTGCTCATCCGCTTCCTGAACGCGACCGCGAACGCCGTGCTGGGCCGGCTCGGCATCAAACCGCACGAGGAGCTGGCCTCGGCCCGCTCCGCCCAGGAGCTGTTCTCCCTGGTTGGCCGGTCCGCCGAGCACGGCACCCTGTCGCAGGAGACGGCGACGCTGGTGCAGCGTTCGCTGCTGTTCGGCGACCGGACCGCCGAGGACGTGATGACCCCTCGGATGCGGATGCGCACGGTGCACGCCGACGAGCCGATCAGCGAGGTCATCACCCTCACCCGGCGGACGGGCCACTCCCGGTTCCCGGTGCTCGGCGAGGACAGCGACGACGTCGTAGGAGTGATCCACATCAAGAACGTGGTCGGCGTCCCCGAGGACGACCGGGAACGCACGCCGGTGCGCGAGGTCATGGTCGCGCCGGTGACGGTTCCCTCCACGCTCCTGTTGGAGCCGCTGCTGGAGACGCTGCGCGCCGGTGGGCTGCAGATGGCCATCGTCGTCGACGAGTTCGGCGGCACGGACGGTCTGGTCACCGCCGAGGATCTGATCGAGGAGATTGTCGGCGACGTCGTCGACGAGCACGATCGGGTCTCCCCCCGGGCCCTGCGCCGTCACGACGGCACCTGGCTGCTGTCCGGCCTGCTGCGTCCGGAGGAGGCAAGCAACATCACCGGGATCGGGATCCCGACCGACGACACCTACCAGACGCTCGGCGGGCTCGTGGCCCGCGCGCTCGGTCGTATCCCCCGGGCGGGGGACGCGGCGGCCGTCGAGGGGGTGCGCTACACCGTCGAAAGGATGGACGGCCGGCGGGTGGACCGAATCCGGCTCGAGCCGGTGGCCCCGACGGGGGTCACCGTGGCGGACGACCCAGCTGCGGCGAGACGGCCCGCCGGGACGCGGGACCGCGAACGATCCGCGGGTCACCGCGAGCAGGTGGCGCAGCGATGAACGGCCTGCTGGCGATCGCCGCCACAATCCTGCTGCTGGTGCTCAACGCGCTGTTCGTCGGCGCCGAGTTCGCGCTGATCTCCGCTCGGCGCACGAGCATCGAGCCGATGGCGCAGGCGGGTTCCCGGCTGGCGAGGATCGCCCTCGGCGCGATGGAGAACGTCTCGGTGATGCTCGCCGGCGCGCAGCTTGGCGTCACCGTCTGCACCCTCGGGCTGGGTGCACTCGGCGAGCCGGCGATCGCGGACCTGCTGCACGGCCCCTTCGAGGCAGCCGGGCTGCCCGCGGCGCTGTTGCACCCGCTGTCCTTCGCGATCGCGCTGGCCGCAGTGACCTTCCTGCACGTGGTCGTCGGCGAGATGGTTCCCAAGAACATCGCGCTCGCCCTGCCGGATCGGGCTGTGCTGCTGCTGGCTCCGCTGCTGGTCGGCGTCGTCCGGCTGGGCAAGCCGGTGATCATGCTCCTGAACGCGGTGACGAGCATGTCGCTGCGGATCGTCGGCGTCGAACCGAAGGACGAGGTGGCCAGCGTGTTCACCCGCGACGAGGTCGCCGGCCTCATCGAGCAGTCGCACCGTGAGGGCCTGCTCGCCGCCGACGAACACGAGCTGCTGACGGGGGCGTTGTCGTTCGAGGAGCGCACGGCGCGCGCCGTGCTGCTCGCCCCGGACGGGCTGGTCACGGTCCCGCCGACGATCACTCCTCGGCAGGTGGAGCAACTCGCCGCCCGCACCGGATTCACCCGTTTCCCCGTGCACGACCCCGGCGACGAGATGCTCGGCTACCTGCACCTGAAGGACGTCCTGGAGACGCGGCCGGAGCGGCGGTCGAGCCCGGTGGCCGCGAAGTGGATCCGGCCACTGGCGCACGTCGGCGCCGACGACAGCCTGCGCACGGCACTCGCGACGATGCAGCAGTCCGGCGCCCATCTCGCCCGGGTCACCGACGCGCAGGGCTCCGTGCTGGGACTCGTCGCGCTGGAGGACATCCTCGAGGAACTGGTCGGCAAGATCCGCGACGATGTGGTCCGCGACGATGTGGTCCGCGACGGGCATCGCAACGAGCACCAGCCCGCCTGACCGGACAGGACAGGCCGCAGACGTGGCCCGCGGTCAGGCCCGTCGGGGGCCGCGGGCCACGATGACGGCCATCGAGGAGGCCCACCAGTAGCTGCAGTCCTCCGGTGGCCGCAGCCCGTCGACGATCTGGACGCCGAACGTGCGGAAGTGGCGCAGCAGCGCGCGCTGGTGGCGGCGGGAGACCGAGTCGATCTCGTTGGAGTAGTAGGTGAACGCGCCGCCGTCGGCCAGGGCCGCCGCGGCCGGCGCGAAGAAGTGCTCGGCGAAGGTCGCGTCGCGCATGACGTACTCGTCGACTTCGGTCTCGTCCATGGGATACGTGTCGAACAGGACGCCGTCGAACCGGCCGAGCCCGGACAGGACGTCCTGCCAGCGACCGGTGACGATCTCCACGCCGCGCCGGCCGTCGGCCCGCGCCCACTGCCCGGCGACCTCGGCTGTCCGCGGGTTCGCCTCCACGATGACGTGGCGGGCGGGGCCGACCTCCTGCACGAACCCGGCGGACAGCCCGAGACCGAAACCGATCTCCAGCACCGTGCTCCCCCGCGCGGTGACCGCCTGTGCCAGCGCCCGCATCAGCGGCGCCTCCCAGGTCTGCATCACCTCCTGGCCGGAGACGAGCAGGGTGCCGTCGACCACCGCGGGCGCGGCCGCATCGATGGCGGTGTCGATGCGCGGGCGGGCGGCGCCCGGAACCATGCCGGCGGCCGCCTCGTCCAGGGCCCGGTCGAGCAGGAACTGGCGGGGCTCCGCGGACATCGGATCGAGCAGGGACTGCGTGGTCGGGTTCAGCGTCACCTCGAACTTCGCGGCACGGCGGAGCACGCGACCTCCCGGGTCAGGGCACGCCGGGTACGGCCCGGCATCCAATTCGTATCTTAGAGCGATCGATCGCCTTCCGTCGGCGATCGGGGAGATATCGAAGGTTATGATCGTGCCACGCTCCGTCGTCAACGGGAGAACCTGAGACCCCGAACATTCTTCGGTAGCGGCCGGTTGCCGCGGTGCGTGGGGAGGGTTGCGGTACCGTGCGTACGGTCTGCAGGGTTAAACCGTGCAAGACGTACCGCAATCAGCCCGCCCAGACTTCGGACTCATTTGTGTAGCACGCCGGAAAGCGGCCACGAGTCGCGAACGCGCCAGTATTGACGCCTTCGGGAAACGCTGCACTACATCATCAACTGGTATGAAGATGTGGTGCCGGCGTACGTGTTTGCGGGGCGGGGCATGCGGGGCCGAGGCAGCCTCCGCGGGAGTGGGGCACGGTGACGGGGACGACACCACCGCCGTTGTCCGGGAACACCGCCCGCCCGCTGCAGCCCGAGGACCCGCGCCGCCTGGGCGCCTACCAGGTGATCGGCCGGCTGGGCCAGGGTGACATGGGCACGGTGTTCCTCGGCCGGGCCCCCGACGGCAGCGCGGTGGCCATCAAGGTGATCCGGCCGGAACTCGCGCAGCGCCCGGAGTTCCGCGCCCGGTTCGCCCGGGAGGCCGAGAGCGCGCGCCGGGTGCGCCGGTTCACCACGGCGGCCGTGCTCGACGCCGAGGCGCACGGCCCGCAGCCGTATCTCGTGACCGAGTTCGTCGAGGGCCCGACGCTGTCCCGGCACGTGTCGGTCCGGGGACCGATGCGGCCCGCCGACCTCGAGCAGCTCGCCGTCAGCGTCACCACCACGCTGAGCGCCATCCACGCCGCCGGCATCGTGCACCGGGATCTCACCCCCGGCAACGTGCTGCTGTCCCCGGTCGGCCCGAAGGTGATCGACTTCGGGCTGGCCCGTGAGTTCAACACGGACACCGAGCTCAGCCGGAACGTGCGCCAGGTCATTGGGACGCCCGGCTACATGTCGCCCGAGCAGATCCTCGACGCGCCGATCACCTCGGCGGTCGACATCTTCTCCTGGGGTGCGGTCATGGTCTTCGCCGCCACCGGGCAGCCGCCGTTCGGCACCGGCCGGATGGAGGCGATCCTCTACCGGATCATCAACGAACCACCCCGGCTCGACGGCGTCAGCGGGGAACTGCGCGGCCTCATCGAGGTCGCGATGGCGAAGGAGGCCGGAGCCCGACCGAGCGCCGAGGAGCTGCGCACGGCGCTGATCGGCGGCGGGGCGCTACCCGCTCGGCCGGCGCCGGTGGCGATGCCGGCCGAGACCGCCGCCGCCCAGCCCCGGCGATGGGGGCGCCATGGCCGCGGCGCCGCAGCCCCGACACCGGCGACGCCACCACTCGGCACGGCTAGCTTCGAGGACGCGGCGGGACGCATCACCCAGGAAGGATTCACCAACGCGGCGATGCCGGCGACCCAGCTGTCGCCCGCGCCGCTGGCCTCCCCACCCCCGGTCCCGCCCCGCACCCCACCGCCCGGCGGGTCGCCGGTGCCGGTCCTTCCGCCGGGCGCGCCGCCCGCCCGGCTCAGGCGCCGTCGCCGCACGCTCGTGCTCGCAGGGGCGTTCGCCGTCCTGCTCGCCGCGGCGGTGGCGATCCCGGTCATCGTCCTGGGGGGCGACGACGAGCCGGGCGCCGCGAACCCGGCCGAGCGAGCAGCGGCGTCCACGCGGTTGGCCACCGACGCCGCCGCGCGTCGCGCCCAGGATCCGCAGCTCGCCGCCCGGCTCAGCCTCGCGGCCTATGCAATCGCCCCGACCGCCGCCGCCCGTGACGCGCTGATCGCCTCGTTCGGGCAGTCGACCTCGGTGCGGGTGCCCGCCGGCGCGTCGGCGTACTCCGATCTCGCGCTCAGCCCGGACGGCACGACGCTCGCCGGCACCGACGACGCCGGCCGGCTGCACCTGTGGCGCCTCGACGCCGATGGCCGGCCGACCGTCGGCGCGCAGGGCTCGGCCGGCTACCACGCCAGCGGGGTGGTCTTCGACAGCAGCGGCCGGACACTGGCGACCGGCGGGGCCACCGACGCCGGCCGGCTGTGGGACGTCAGCGACCCGACGAGGCCCCGCCTGCTCGGCGCCCAGTCGACGCCGGTGCACCGCCTGGCCCTGTCCACCAAGGCCCACCTGCTCGCCACGGCCGGGGTCGACTGGTCGGTCGGGCTGTGGGACGTCACCGACCCCGGCCGGCCCACCTCCCTTCAACTGCTGATCGGACGGTCCGGGCCGGTGACCGGGGTGGCGCTGCGTCCCGACGGGGCCGTGCTCGCCATCGCCGGGGTGGGTGGCACCGTCCAGCTGTGGAACGTGCGCGACCCGCGCCACCCCGCGCAGATGGGATCGGTGCCGGGCCGCACCGGAGCCGTCAACACGGTGGCCTTCAGCCCGGACGGCAGGATGCTGGCCACCGGGGGCGACGACCGGAACCTGCAGGTGTCCGACGTTGCCGACCCGAACCACCCTCGGGTCGCGAAGCGCCTGCCCGGCCACGCCGCGCCCGTGACCACCGTCGCCTTCGCCTCCGGCGACCAGTTGCTGAGCGCGGACAGCGCAGGCAGCGTCGCCTACTCGAATCTCGCCGTTTCCGCGCCCGCGCTCATCCCGATGGGCGCCGTGGACTCGCCGGTGCGGGCGATGAGCGCGACCGCCGCGGGGAGCGTCGCGCTGACCACCGACAGGGGCACGATCCTGCTCGGGACGCTGGACCCGCCGCGGCTGCGGCAGGGCGCCTGCGCGAAGCCGGGGGCAGCGCTGAGCCGGGCGGAGTGGAGCCGGCTCGTCCCCGGCATCCCCTGGTCCGACGCCTGCGCGAGCTGATCACCTGCCGACCACGAATCAGGGGGCCGACCGGCGTCGACGCCACCGGCGCGCGAGCATGACCAGCATCCCGACGCCGAACACCGACCCGCCGGTGACGCGATCGCGGACGTGACCGCGACCCGGCGGGTGGAGGCGCCACTCACTCGGACCCGTTCGGAAGCGCCGCGACGGTCCGGGAAGCGGATCACCGCCGTGGCGGTCCGCTCGGCCAGCCCGCTGTGCAGCTTCACCGTCGCAGTCCACGGGCCCGCCGGTATCTGCCCGTCGAGTGCGAACGAGACCGGGCTGACCTCCCCCGGGGCGATCGTCGTCCCGAGGTTCGCCCGGAACGGTCCGGCCTGCAGGCCGCCCGGACCCTTGGTCAACGTCAGCTCGCCCGACATGTCCAACGCCCGGCCACCGGTGTTATGGATCTCGGTACCGATCATCAGTCGCCCGTCGAGCAGGCGGCTCGCGGTGAGCGCGGCGATGGTGAAGCCGGCGGCGGGCGGCCCGCCGGGGCCGATGTCCAGATACATCCGGATCCCGACCCGGTTGACCATCTGGAATCCGCTGCCCTCCGGCGCCGCGCTGCCCGCCTGCGCCCAGAGCACACCGTAGTGCTCGCCCGGCGAGGCGTCCCGGGGGATGACGAAGGTGACCTCGGCCTGTTCCCGCGCATGCGGGCCGACCTCGATCGAGCTCCGGTCCACATGGACCCAGGTGGTCAGCTCGTTGGGCTTGCGGCCCTCGGCAAAGTGGAACGAGCTGTCACCGAGGCTCGCGGCCCCCGGATACAGCTCGATCCGCATCGGCTTGTCGGTGTTGTTCACGACCTCCACCGGGCGGCGCATCGTGGTACCCGGGTTGAGGTGGTCGACGATGTACTGCCGGGACCGGGGATCCTTCCACAGCGACGCGGTGACCTAGACCAGCCTGATCCCGAACGTCCCGTCGGGGTTGACGGTCCCGCTGCGGGGCGCGGCCGACACGGCAGGAACGGTGGTGGCCGGGATGAGCATCCCGGCCACCACCGCGAGGGCACCGAGGAGGGTGCCTCTGTTCATCCCGTAGCCCCGATCACGGCACCGTGGAGTGGGTGATCGTGGCGGTGTAGTTGGTACCGGCGACGGCGGTAGGCGGGATGTCCACCGTCAGCGTCGGGTTCCACGTCGCCGAGTTGATCCCGGAGCCGCCGGTGGCCGTCACCGTCGGGACCGGGGTGAGTTCGGCGGTGAAGTTGACGTCGGTCGCCGTTCCCGTGTTGTTCACCCGGGTGACCGTGCCCGGAGAGTAGTGAATGTTCGCCACGGGGATGGCGGGGAGACCGGGATCCCGTCGACGCGTTGAAGTTGCTGGTGGACACGTTGGCTACCCAGGACGGCGCTTCGATGCCCGTCGTGTCGGTGACGGTAACCTCCCCGAGGGAGTTCGATATGGGTGTCGTGCCGATCGCGCCGAACAGAGTGGCGGTGGCCGGGACCGTGATGTTCACGGCCCCTCCGGTGAGGTTCAGGGGCACTGTGGTGTCGCCGGTCGCGGCGTTGGCCGGCAGGGCCGTGCCAAGGAGCTCGGCGGCAGCGGCGGCCGCGCTCAGAAGAAACAGCGATGACTTACGCAATGGATTGACTCCCCTATCTGAGGCCGGAGCTCCCCCTGCTGCGGAACCGCGAGGTGTGATCCGCGGGGCACGCAGCGAAAGCTATCACCCTGAGTATCTACTCATTACGATCAGCGACGACCGCGTGTCTCTGCGGCCTTCCCCGGTCTCCCACCGGCCCCCACGCCGGCCGGACTCGTCCCGTCCGCGCCCCCGGGTCCAAGCCCGGCCGCGTCCGTCGTGGTAGCAAGACCAGCATCGTGCTGCGGACCTGGCCAGGAGTCGTCAAGATGCGGAGCAGCCTCCGCGTGTCCGGACGGGCGACAGGCAGGTTTTCGGCGCTCACAGTCCTCGTCATCCTGCTGGTCGCCTGGTCCGGCAGCCCGGCCCGGGCGGCGCTGGCCATCACCGCCCCCGCCACGGCAAGCCTCGGTTCGCAGACGATCGGCGGCGGCACGCTCAGCGCCCGGCTGGGGGCAACAACCGTCACCAGCACCGCCGTGATCGGCTCGTGGACGGCCACCGTCACCTCGACGAACTGCACGACCGGGGCCGGCGCCTCCTACCAGACGATCCCCCGGGACTCGCTGGCCTACTGGTCCGGCCCCGACACGGCCACGACCGGCCTGCTGTCCTCGGTCAGCCCCGGCCAGCCCACCGCGGCGAGTGCCGTGACGCTGGCCGCCTCCCGCACCGCCTTCTCCGCCACCACGACGGATCTCGACACGAGCACCGTCTTGTGGGAACCGACACTCACCGTGGCCATTCCCACGAACGTGATCGTCGGCACCTACACCTGCACCGTCACCCACTCCGTGGCCTGAGAGCCGGCAGGCTCGCCGCACCGTGCGACCGCCCGGCCGGCGTCCCCCGCCCTGCCACGCAGATCAACCGGCCCGCGCGCTCTGTGGGCCGGTCGCCCGGTCAGGCGGGTACCGGTCCCACTCCCGTCGTCAGCTTCTCCAGCCTGGCGACGTTCTCCCCGACCGTGTCGTCGCTGCGCGGCACGTAGTGCGCGTCGAAGGCGATCTTGCGACCGTTCTCCAGGAAGTAGCGCAGGAAGACGGCGGTCGCCGGCCGACGCAGCGCGTCGGTGCGGGCGTAGACGAACAGCGGCTTGCACAGCGGCAGGTACAGCCCGGTGCCGACGGCCACCGCGGTCGGCGCGACGCACCCATCACCGTTGTTGATCTCCACGCCACGAAGCCGGTCACCGAACGTCGCGTACGTGGGGTAGTCCAGGAAGCCGATGGCCGACCGGTCACCGGCCACGTCGTTGGCAACCCCCCGCTCAGGTCCACCTGCCGGTAGGCGCGGGAGCGGTCGCTGGCGTCACTGATGGTCGCGTTGAAGACCTCCGCCTGCACCGAGTTGTGGGGCGGCCCGACAAACGCGATCGGTTCGTCCGGGAACGAGTTGTCGATCTGGCTCCAGCGGGTCACCGACGAGTCGACACCCCACACCTGCTTGACCTGCTTGAGGCTGAGGCAGCGCAGCCAGGTGTTCTGCGGATTGACCACGATCGGCAGGGTGTGGTGCGCGACCTCGAAGCCGACGACCTTCTTCGCGCAACCGGGGTCCTTGAGGATTCCCGGGGTGAGCTCGAAGGAGGCGTCGGCGAGTTCGGCCTTGCCTCTGCACAGGGCCGCGAAACCGTCCTCGGTGCTGGTCGCCTCGATGCTGACGGTGACGTTGCGCTGGGTCTGGCGGAACTCGTTGTAGGCGGTCTCGGTGATGGGGGCGACCTCGGAGGAGCCCGCGACCCGCACGAGGTTCGCCGCGGGCGCCGGCTCGGCGGTCGGGCTGGACGACGCCGGGATCGGATCGGCGGTCGGAAAGGCAGTGGCGGCGGCCACGGAATCCGAGCCCGAACCCGAGTCGCGTCCCGTGAGCACGACCCCGGCAGTCGTCCCGACGGCGACGAACAGAACGGCGATGATCGCCGCGGCCACCAGGGCCCGACGGGACCCGAAGATCCCGCCACCGCCTTCCTGCGCAGCGCGATGCGACCCCCCGGCGTCCGCGGCGGCGCCCACGGGCGGACCCGTCCGCGGGGAGTAGTCCGGTCTCGTCGGCGCTCACGGCCGCGGCATAGGCACCGGGGGTCACGGCCGGCTGGCCAAGCTCGCCACCGCCGTCCCCACCCGGTGGGCCGGCGGCGACCGTCACCGCACTCTGCTCGGCCGCGCCGCCGGCACCGGCTCCCGGCGGCGGCGTCCCGCCCCCGGACAGGAACGGGGGCAGCGACGTGAGGCTCGCGGCGTCCGGCGGGCGGATCACCGCGGTGGTGTCGTACGGCTCCTCGGCGGCCCCGGCCGCCGCACCGCCCGCTCCCGCGATGGCGGAAGCGGCGCCGAACACTCCCCCGCCGGCTCTGGTGGAACGGTCGGCGAGGTCGGCGGCGATCAGCGCCGCGCCCATGGCCAGGTCCGCGTCCGAGCGGTGCTCGATCCGGCCGATCTCCGGGAAGGCGGCCCGCAGCCGGCGCGCCACCAGCGGCAGGTGCGCGACCCCACCGGACAGCAGGATGCGGGAGAGGTCCGCGGGGCCGGCCGGCAACCGAACGCAGGGCCCGCCGGAAGGTCTCGACGGTGTCGTCGATGATCGGGCCGGCGAGCGTCTCCAGCTCGCCGCGGGTCAGCGTGACCGAGGCGTCGACACCGGGCAGCTCCACCGCCAGGTCGACCTCGTCCTCCTCGGCGAGGATCTCCTTGGCCTGGGCGACCTCGCGGCGCAACCGGGCGAGCGCGGTGCCCGTGGCGGCGTCGGCCCGGTCGAGCCGGGCGGGCGCGACGTCGGCCGCGGCCAGCGCCCGGTCCACCAGCAGCTCGTCGAGGTCGAGCCCGGCGCCGTGGCGCAGCCCCGCCGGGGCGCCGACGAGCTGGAACCCGAACGGCGAGAAGGACAGGATCGCGGTGTCGAGGAATCCGGCGCCGAGGTCGTACCAGCCGACGAGGTCGACCGTCTGGGTCACCGAACTGCGGGCGAGCAGCGTCCCCATCGCGTCGGCCGCGGGGAGGGCCACGACCGGCAGCTCCAGCCCGGAGAGCTGGGTGATCGCGTCGGCGAAGGTCTCCCGCCGGCCCGGGGACCAGAACGTCGGGAAGGTCACCACCACCTGGTCCGGCGGGCCACCGAGCTGGTCGGCGGCCAGGGCGACGAGATGGGCGACCAGGCGGGCGAGCAGACCCTCGCGGCTGTAAGCGGCGCCGCCGAGCAGGATCGGGCCGCTCTCGCCGAGCTGGCGCAGCAGGTCGGTCCCGGCCCGGTCCGGGTCGGCCTGGGCACGCCGCGCCGCCGCACGGGCGAACTGCAGGCCGCCACCCGGTGGCGCGTACACCACCGACGGCAGCCGGCGCTGCCCGCCGAGTTCGAGCACGCGAGGCCAGCCGCCGTCCGCGACCGCGAC
>NZ_CADCWT010000075.1 GCF_902806485.1 Candidatus Frankia alpina
ATCCGTCACCAGATCGCTTGAAACCACAACTCAACGACACCTAACAAAGCCCTACTAGAGAGCGATGAGCTCCTGAACGGCCCGGTCCGCCAGCTGCGAGGCCGGGCCCTCACCGACCAGCTTCCCGCCACGCAGCGCGAGGTAGCGGTCGGCCAGCTTCTGGATCATGCCGATGTGCTGCTCGACCAGCAGGAGCGCCGTCCCACGGGCACGGATCTCCCGCAGCGCCTCGACGATGGCGTCGATGACCACCGGGGCCAGACCCTCCGTGGGCTCGTCGAGCATCAGCAGCGCGGGCTCGGCCATGAGCGCCCGGGCGATGGCCAGCATCTGCTGCTCCCCGCCGCTGAGCGCCGTGCCGTGCCGACGCCGGCCGCGCGCCAGGTTCGGGAAGAGCTCGAAGACGGCGTCGAGCGTCCACGTGCCCCTGCGACCTGACGCGCGGCCGAGCAGGATGTTCTCCTCGACGGTCAGGTTCGGGAAGATCCTCTTGCCCTGCGGCACCAGGCAGACGCCCCGCGAGGTGGGCACGTGCGCACGCCCGGTGAGTGGCACGCCGTCGACGAGGATGTCCCCCCGGACGGTCGGCACGCCGTAGACGGCGAGCAGCGTGGTCGACTTTCCCGCACCGTTGCGGCCCACGAGGCCCACGGTCTCACCCGCGCCGACGACGAACGAGACGTCCTGCAGGATCGTCGCGCCGCCGTAGGAGGCGAAGACATCGCGGAATTCCAGGATCGCGCTCACGCCGCACTCCCCAGGTAGGCGCGGATGACCTCGGGATCAGCCCGGACCTGCGCCGGCATGCCGGAGCTCAGGACCTCTCCGAGGTCGAGCACGGTGACCGTGTCGCAGGTCCGGAAGACGCCTTCCACGTCGTGCTCCACCAGCAGCGCCGCGACGTTGCACGCGCGACACAGGTCGCGTACATGCTGCAGCATCCTGCCCGCCTCGTCGGCCACCAGACCCGCGCACGGCTCGTCGAGGAGCACGACCCGCGGCTGGCCGATCAGGGCGATGGCGAGGTCGACCGCCCGTTGGGTGCCGTAGGCGATCTCGCCGCAGACCCGGTCGATCACATCACCCAGGCTGAGCGTGTCGATGATCCCGGCCAGGTCCGGCTCCGCGTTCCTGCGCGCGATCATTGCCAGCTGGGCGCCCACCGTCATGGACGCGAAGATGCTGGTGCGCTGGAAGGACCGCGAGATCCCGTGGGCGCGCCGCCAGCGGACGGACCGGTAGGTGATGTCCTCGCCGTCGAGGAGCACCCGGCCCGACAACGGGCGTCGACGACCGGACAGCGCGTCGATGAAGGTGGACTTGCCCGCGCCGTTGGGACCGATCACCCCGTGCACACACCCCTGCTCCAGAGCGATGTCGATGTTGTTGTTCGCCGCGACGGCGCCGTACCGCACCGACAGCCCCTTGGCTTCGAACACCGCCATCAGCGCTTCACCCGCTTCCAGAGACGCTGCAGAGTTCCGGTGATCCCACCGGGCAGGAAGACCAGAACGACGATGAGGGCGATGCCGGTGTACAGGTGCAGGTTGGCGCCGGAGTTCAGGCGTGCCTGGCCCCAGACGTAGAGCGCGGTACCGGCCAGCGGCCCGACCAGCGTGCCGAGTCCCCCCACCATGGCCGCGATCAACGAGTCGCCGGCCTGGGAGAAGCTCAGGACGTCGGGTGAGACGTAGGCGGCGTTGAGCGCGAACAGCGCACCTCCGAGCGACGCCAGCAGTCCCGAGAGAACGAAGGCGCCCAGCCGGGGCAGGAAGGTGTTGTAGCCGGAGAAGCGCATTCGCTCCTCGTTCTCGCGAATCCCTTCGAGAGTCGTCCCGAAACGGGAGCGACCGACCAGCCAGACAAGCACGATGCCCACCGCGAGCGGGACCCACACGACAGGCCAGAAGCGACCGGGGTCCTGCAGGTGCGCCGACGACAGCCCGAGGAAGGAGGAGTCGGCGGCCAGATCGATCGACAGGCCGTCGTATGCGCCGGTGAGCGGCCGGAAGGACGTCTGCACGCAGAGCTGCTAAAGCGCCTGCGAGAGAGCCAGCGTCAGCATGAGAAACCCCATGCCCGAGGCGCGGACCACCAGGACGCCGATGAACACCGCGATGACGGTGCCGACGAGCACCCCGAACAGCACCGCCGGCATCGGCCCCCAGCCGAAGTGGTTGACCGCGACGCCGACCCCGTAGGCCGCGCCGCCGAAGAACGCCGTGTGGCCGAGACTGATCAGGCCGAGATTCCGGGCCAGAAAGCCGATCCCGAGGGTCAGCAGGCCCAACAGCGCGGCCTGGACCGCCAGGCCCATGGTGTACGTGTCGGCGATGACATACGGCACCGCCAGGCCGATCGCCAGCACGACGACGGCCGCGGCGAGCCCGAGCACCAGCCCGCGGCGCGGCCTTCGCCTGTCTTCGGGAGCGGCCTCGATGGCGGTCACCTCAGCCGTGGTTGCCGCGGTCACGATGCCCTCCTGCCTGCCAGGCCCCGCGGGCGCCACAGCAGCACCACGACAAGGGCCACGTACGGAACCAGGACGGAGACGCTCGGCGACCAGACGGTGATGAGGGTCTGGACGACGCCGAGGCCCATACCCGCGGCCATTGCCCCGCCGACGCTGCCCACGCCGCCGACAACGACCACGATGAGCACGGTGATGAGGAACTTGCCACCCATCGACGGATCCACCGAGATGTAGGGCGCCGCGAGAATGCCGGCGAGACCCGCAAGGGCGGCGCCGAGACTCACGACGATGATGCTGATCCGATTGACGTCGACGCCCATGATCCCCGCCGTCTCGAGATCCTGGCTCGCGGCCCTGATGTACAGCCCGGTGCGGGTGTGACGCAGCCAGCCGATGAGCCCGGCGGTCATGGCGATCGCGACCACGATGAGGCCGAGCCGATAGGTGGGATAGTCCACGCCGAGCAGGGACGTGGTGCCCCGCAGCCCCGGGGGCGGGTCCAGCGCGAGCGTCTTCTCCCCCCAGACGAGCACCACCAGGCGCTCGGCGACCAGAGCCAGCCCGAAGGTCACCAGGCCAACCTCCATGTGGGACCGGTTCTGCAGCGGCCGGAAGAACACAATCTCGAGCAGCACGCCGATCGCCGCGAGAGCGAGTGGCACCAGGACGAGCGCAACCCAGAAGTCGATGTGCCGGGCCACCGAATAGCCGATGTAGGCACCGGTCATGTAGAGCGCTCCGTGGGCAAAGTTCGTGACGCCACGAAGTCCGTAGATCATCGCCAGCCCGGAGCTCAGCACCATGAGAAGGGAGCCGAGCGCGATGCCGTTGAGGACCTGTGCCGCGTTCATGCACAGCCTTTCTCTGACGACGCAGCGTGCGCCGCGGACCGTTGTACTGGGCGCACGCTGCGCGGGAGTCACAAACTGCAGTCAGGGCTGGGCGTCGAGGTCGTCCGGCTCGCCGGCGCCGAGATCAGGATCTTGAAGCCCAGTCCGGTACCGGACTGCACGACCTGGCCCAGGTAGGACGGCCGCAGCAGCTGATGGTCGGCTCCGCGCATCGTCACCGGCCCCACGATGCTGTCGAAGGCGAGGCCGTCCAATGCGGCGCCGACCTTCTTGGGGTCGATGCTGCCGGCCTTCTCGATGCCCGCGAACAGCGTCTTTGCCGCCAGGTAGTTGTCCGCGGGGACGTAGTAGGGCGCGCCGCCGTACTACGCCGTGTAGGCGGCGGCGAACTTCTTGTTCAGGTCGTTGTCCGCGTTCACGTCGTAACCGACGTTGTTGTAGTACCCCACGACACCGTCGCCCAGGACGCCGAACAGCGGCTCGGACACCGTGTTCAGGCCGAGGGCCGTCTTGACCTGCGAGAACAGGTTAAACTGCTCGGCCTGTTTCACGAAGGCGACACCGTCGGCGCCGTACTCGACCACGAAGACGGCGTCCGCGCCGCTGCCCTTGAGCTTGGTGATGTACGAGCCGAAGTCCGTCGTGTTCAGCGGCGCGAACTGTTGCAGCACCACCTGCTTGCCGGCCGCCCGCGCCGCCTTGGCGAAGGTGTCGGCCGCGCTGTGGCCGGTCGAGTAGTCCACGGCCTGGATCGCCCACCTGGTCGCCGGCATCGTCGCGAGAGTCGAGGCCAGGGCGTTGATGTCCATCGTGTCGGTCTGGACGATGTGGAAGCTGTTCGGCACGCACTTGCTGCCCACGAGACCGGCGTCCTTGGCTGTCGCGTTGAAGGCGAGCGCGCCAAGGCTCCCCAGCTGCGCATTGAGCGCCGCGGCCTCGGTCGAGGTCACGATGGCGCCGATGAACCGCGCGCCCTGCTTCGTCACGGCCTCCCGCGCCGCCTGTAAAGTCGTGCCGCTCTTTCCGTCCGTGGTCTTCTTGATCAGCTCGACCCGATGGCCGTCGACCCCGCCCGCGGCGTTGACCTCGTCGACCGCGAGCTGCCACCCCTTGACCTCGTCGGTTCCGTACTGGGCGAGCGCGCCGGTGCTCGGCGGGATGAGCGCTATCCTGATCGGCGAAGCGCCCCCGCCAGACGACTCCGTGGCCGTCGAACTCCCGCCGGACGAGCCGCACGCAGCCAGCGCGACGGACGTCGCCAGCGCGAGCGCCGCGATCGGAACGGTCTTCTTCATGCGCACCTCGCGAAGCAGTTCCGGGCCGCACCCGGATGTGATGGACCTCACCGAATATTGGTCTGACAGTTGGAGCAGATCACCCCCCCGGAAGGGGCCTTCGCCTACTCCTAAGGAGCGGTTGACCGGCGGCTCGACCCGAAGTCCCACATCGCCGCGGCGATCCGTCGGTACTGGAGCTCGTCCGACCCTTCCGTGATCCGGTAGCGCCGGTGGTGCCGGTAGATGTACTCGAAGGGGTAGTGCCTGCTGTAACCGACCCCGCCGTGGATCTGCATCGCGCGGTCGGCGGCGTCGCAGGCCAGCCGGTTGCCGCGCACGTTCACCATGGCCACCTTGTCGCTCACGGCCGTCCTGCCGCGCACGTCCATCTCCCAGGCGGTCTTGTACAGCGTGTTGCGCACCAGCTCGGCCTCGGTCTGCAACTCGACGAGCTGCCATTGGATGCCCTGGTAGTCGCGCATCCTTCCGCCGAAAAGCCTGCGCTCGTCCGTGTACTGCACACTCCGGTCCACGCAGAACTGCGCCGCGCCCAGCGAGGATGCCGCCTGTCGGATCCGGTTCTCGTGGACGAAGAGCTGCGCACAGTCCAGGCCGCGTCCCACCTCGCCGACGACCGCGCTGGCCGGCACGCAGACGTCGTTGAGGCGTACCTCCGCGTGGTCGGTCGGCATGTTGAAGGTCCACCAGTAGAACGGGACCTCGAAGCCCGGTGCACCGGTCGGCACCAGGAACGCGGTGATCCCGGACGCCTTCCCGTCCTCGCCACCGGTCCGGGCGAAGACGAGGTCGACCTCGGCCACGTCGACGACGCTGTTCCAGCGCTTGGCACCGCTGATGACCCAGTCGGAGCCATCGCGGACAGCCCGCGTCTCCAGCCAGGTCGCGTCACTGCCGTGGTTCGGCTCGGTGAGTCCGAACGCCATCTCCAGGTCCCCGCAGACGAGCCGATCCAGGTACGTCTTCTTCTACTCGTCGGTGCCGTACTCGTGTAGGACGAGGGCCAGCGGCAGGTTCGCCACCACCGAGGCCTCGTGGCTCAGTTCCGCGTGCAGGCCCGGGCCGCGGTGGGCCAGATGCTCCCGGATCGCGGCCATCGCGACGTTGGTACCGTCGCTTCCGCCGAGGGCCGCGGGCAGGGGGTACCGGTAGAAGCCGGCCTTGTCGGCCAGCACCCGCGCCTCGTGCATGATCTCGCGCCACCGGGCCGACGGGATGCCGCCTCGGTCCAGATCGGTGCGGGTGAACTCACGGCGGTGGTCGAAGTACTCGGGATGCTCTTCCTCGATCGGCTTTATCTGGGCGTCGATGAAGCGATCAAGCTCGGCGATGAAGGCCGTGACGTCCTCGGGGAGTGAGATGTCCATGGTCGCTGTCTCCTCTGCGCCGGGTCGACGGCCCCGACCGTAGGCTCGCCCGCCGGGACGGCGGGCGCAGCGTCCCGGGCGGCGATGTCGAGTTCTCCACCACCTCCGACGACGGCCCTCGCCTGTGGCGGCTCGGGCTGCCTGCATCCGTGGCATGGTGGTTGTGCAGGGAGTTGACGCGCTGCGCGGAACGGCAAGCCCGCCTGCGTCGCCGAGTCCGTCGTCGCGTACTTCGACTGAGCGACCCGCCGGCGCGCCGGCGGGTCACTCCCCGTCCAGCGCCCGGTGCCCGGCCTCGAGAACGTCGGTCAGGTGACGGGCCGCGACCTGCAACGCCGGATCGGGCTCCGGGCGCCTACGGTCCCGCTTGTAGATCACCGCGATGGTGGCCGCGACCTTGTAGTAGCAGACGCCGAGGAACCAGGACAGGTCGGTGGCGCTCTGGTCGGCCTCGCCCGGGATCGCGCCCAGCGCACGACGCGCGGAGGTGTACTCGGCCAGCAGTGCCGCCTGGGTTGGCAGCGCCGAGCAGGCCGCTCGATCGGCGGCCGGGCGGTCCTCATGGAAGACGTGCGCCGGCTGCGTGTGCATGAGCAACCAGGCAAGGTCCGACCGAGGATCGCCGACAGACCAGATCTCCCAGTCGATGACCGCCTCGAGGGTCGCCCCGCTGAACAGCATGTTCGCCAGGCGGAAGTCCCCGTGGAGCACCCGCGGCTCCACCCCGGCGGGCACGCTGCCCGCCAGTCGCTCGTGCAGCTTCTCGTGGCCAGGGCCGATGTCCGCATCGACGGTGGCGAACAGCCGCTGCCAGCGCCCCAGTTCCTCGGCAGCAGGGCAGACCGGCTCCGCGCCGAGGCCCAGCGCGTCGGGCGACCGGGCCTGTAGCCGCGCCAGGGCGCGGGCCGCGACCAGCATCCGCTGCGCGGCGACGGCCGCGGACGGGGGCGTCGGGCTCACGTCCAGGCCGGGCTCGTACGACTCACTGGGCCGGCGCGCCATCCCGAACAGGGGTGGGACCTGCGGTGGCGCGCCGGGGTCGGCGAACTCGACCGCCGGAACCGGAAAGCCGTCGAGCCCGGCCAGACAGCGCAACACCTGGGCCTGGCGCAGGACGTCACGGTTGCGAACCGGGGCCAGTCCCGCCGGCGCCACCTTCAGCACCACCGGCCGCTCGCTCGCACCGGTTCTCATCGTCGCCGCGTACGTCAGGCTCGAGACCCCGCCCTCGAGCCGAAGCAGGCCAGCGACGTCGGCGCCGGGGTGCACGCGCCGGGCCGCGGCCGTGGCCCGGCGCAGGACGTCGGCCAGGTCGATGTCGGTCACGTCGGACACTGTGCTCAGCGACCCGTCACGGCGGCAAGCATGCGGCGGGAAGACAGGTGGAGAGGCCCACAGGCCGGCCGAGGCAACGGTTCGGGGATGCCGGGCCGCGCGAGGTAGAACCGGGTAATGATCCCCACCACCACGCAGTCTTTCGATGCGTCGTCCTGGCAGCACCGGTTCCGCCTCGACGGAAAGGTCGCCGTGGTGACGGGGGCGTCCAGCGGCCTGGGCGTCGCGATCGCGCAGGGCATGGCCGCCGCGGGGGCCGACGTCGCCATCGGTGCGCGCCGTCTCGGCCTGCTGACGTGTTCCCGCGAGATCGTCGAGAAGCTGGGCCGCCGGTGCGTTGCGGTACAGACCGACGTGACCCGCGTCGATGACTGCGACCGTCTGGTCGGGGCGGCCGTGGCCGAACTCGGCGGGTGCGACATTCTGATCAACAACGCGGGCATCGGCGGGGACTACAACCCGGCGACCGAGGACCCGCCCGACCACTTCCGGCACGTCGTCGACGTGAACCTGATGGGCTCGTACTAGATGGCGCAGGCGGCCGGCCGGGTCATGCCGCCCGGCAGCGCCATCGTCAATCTCTCCAGCGTGATGGCGGTGACCACCGCCAAGATGCCCGCGACCGGCTACAGCGCAGCCAAGGCCGCAGTCCTGGGCATGACCCGGGATCTCGCGGCCCAGTGGGGACCGAAGGGCATCCGCGTCAACGCCATCCTCCCCGGCGTCTTCCTGACCGAGGCGACCGCCAACTACAGCCCCGGCTACCAGCGCAGGATCATCGACACCCGCGTGCCCGCCGGGCGGCTCGGCGACGCGATCGAAATCGCGAGCACGGCGGTGTTCCTCGGCTCGGACGCGGCCTCCTACATCACCGGGGTGGGCGTGCCGGTGGACGGAGGCGTGCTGCTGCTCTGACGGCACGCCCCGTGATGCGCAGGGCAGACAGCGCCGTCGCCGGCGCCCGGCGGGTCATGCGGTGTCCTTCTTTGCCGGGGCTGGTTGGTCCAGGACGGCGCTCACCTGGCGCTCGACGAACGGCGGGAGGGCGGGATGGCCCTCCAGCCGCAGCACCAGCAACGCAGTCTGCGCGCTGAGCTGGTCATTCGCGTTCGCGGCGACGTCCAGCCCGGTGAGGTCGTGCACCTTCGCCATCCGCAGCCGGACGGTGTTCTCGTGAATCCCCAGCCGGGCGGCGGACTCACGTACCGAGCGGCCAGCGTCGAAGAGGCACTGCAGGGTTCGCAGCAGGTCGGCCGAGCCGGGGGTGCCACCGAGCAGAGCTCCCAGCACGTCGTGCACGTACCGCCGCACGGACGCGATGTCACTGTTCGCGACGAACAGCCGCGCCGGGCCGAGGTCGTCGACGGCGATCACATTGTTACGCGAACGCCCGAAACGGTCGATACACAGCAGCACCTCACGAGTCTCGCGGTACGCGCGCGCAAGACCGTCCGGCCTGGACACCGCCGACACTCCGACGACGGTCTCCGGCTCTCCCAGCTCGGCGACGGTCTGCCGCATCACCTGCTTGACCCGGTGCACGAACGCGACGCACGCGGAGCCCTCAGGAACCTCGACGAGGAGGATGGTGCCCTCCCGGCCTCGGGTCGCCAGTATCTCGACGTCGAGCTTCTTGGCCACGAGATCCGCGAGGACCTGGTCGTCACGGAGCTTGTCCGCGGGGTGGTCGCCCAGGTAGACGAGCACGCGGTCGGCGTCGGGGCGAACCCCGAGATAGTCCGCCGACGCGAGCAGGTCGGCGTCGGGGTAAGACCCCCGCACCAGTTGCCGGGCGAGCGCGGCACGCGCGTTCCACGACGCACGGGCGACCCGGCGCTGCATCGCGTACTCCGTCGCGAGATAGAACGCAGTCCGCCGGACCAGGTTCGCCTCGTCGCCGCCGAGCCGGACCGCCACCTCTCCCATCACCAGCCACGCGAACATCCGCCCGTCGCGAGCGACCGGGACCAGCAGGTGCCGTCGGGCAAGCCCGCGGGCGGGCTGGGCGTGGATCATGGTTGGCTTCGTCGAGGCGACATCGACCGGCCCGCACCGATCGAGGAGCAGGTCCAGGTCCGGAGCCCGGAAGTCGGAGCCTCGCGCGGCGACGGAGCGCGACACGACTCGACGCCTCGGGTCGATCAGCCACAGCGGATTCGCGGTGAACTCCGCGGCGGCGCCGACCAGACCCGAGATCCCCCCGCCACGGGCGACCGCGGCGGACAGCCACAGTTCGACCGCATGCCGACGGGCCAACTCCTCGTATCGGCGCCGCAGTTCGTCGACGGGGACGGACGCCGACGCCCCGACCACGGTGCTCACGGCTGCTCTCGGCTGTTCTCGCGCCGCGGGGGCCGGCAGGCTCACGCCGCGAACCGTCTGCTGATCTCCGCGCGCAGGACGTGCTTCTGGACCTTGCCCGTGGCGGTCATCGGCAGCGCCGAAACGATCTCGAGCCGCTCCGGCATCTTCTGGACGGCCACTCGCTGTGCCCGCAGGTAGTCGGTGACGTCGTTGAGTTCGAGCGAGTCGGCACCCGGTGCCAGCACGACGAATGCGCAGGCCTTCTCGCCGAGCCGCTCGTCGGGCATGCCGACGACGGCGACGGTCGCGATCGCCGGGTGGCTCAGCAGGTGGTCCTCGATCTCCCGGGCGCTGATGTTCATACCGCCGCGGATGATGATGTCCTTGATGCGGCCGGTGACCCGGATGAAGCCGTCTGCGTCCATACGCCCGAGGTCACCGCTGCGGGAGAAGCCCTCGGGGGTGAACAGCGCGGCCGTCTGCTCCTCGTCGCGGAAATACTCGATCATGTGGCTGGGGCCCTTGTAGGCGAGGTCGCCCTCCTCGCCGCGCGGCACCTCCAGACCGTCGGGCCCGACGACCTTGACGCGGGCCCCGGCGAGCGCGGACCCGTCCGAGGTGACGGCGCGCTGCGGTGGGTCCTCGAGCGTGCACATCGTCGTCAGGAAGTTCTCGGAGCGTCCGTAGAGGCTCAGCGTCCGGCAGCGCGCCAGCACTTCCCCGGCCCGTTCGACGACGGCTCCCGGAATCGGCGACCCGGCGCAGATCCAGGCGCGCATGCTGCTCGGGTCGTGCTTCGCGGGATCGTAGGCCGTCATCAGCATCTGCAGGAACGGGGTGGCCGAGACCGTGACGGTGCAGCCGTAGCGTTCGATCCGCGCCAGCCCCTCCTGCGGATCCCACGCCTCCATCAGGTGCGAACTCGCTCCGGCCAGCAGCGGCAGCACCACACTGGTTACCAGTCCAGTACTGTGGGTGATTGGCGACGGCCCGAACTGGACGTCCTCGGATGTGTACCGCAGACTCGCGGCAATCGCCGCCGCGCTGGCCCGCAGCGTGTTGAACGTGTGGAAGCAGCCCTTCGGGCGCGAGGTGGTGCCCGAGGTGTAGACGATCAGGAACCCGTCGTCCGGCGAGCTGTCCGGGCCGAGTCCCGCCTCGAGATCGGCCGGGTTGCCCTCGGCGTAGAGGGACTCCAGCGCCGTCGCCCCGGCGAGGTCGCCCTCCGCGCGCGCAACGATGATCCGCTCGAGGCTGGCGCAGCCGGGCTTCAGAGACTGGAACATCGCCCGGTGACCGAAGCCGCGGAACGCGTCGGCGGTGACCGCGGCGACCGCGGCGCTGTGTTCGAGGACGTAACCGACCTCGTCGTCGCGGTAGATCGGCATGATCGGCACGGTGATCGCGCCGAGCCGGGAGAGTGCGGCGGCGACCAGCGGAAACTCCGTCCAGTTGGGTAACTGGACGGCTACCTGGTCGCCTAATCCGACGCCGACGGAGGCCAGTCCCGCGGCGAGCCGAACAGTCCGCTTGCGGAACTCACCGTAGGTGATGCTGGTGGTCCCGTCGAAGACGAAGGTGTGGTCGTGGTGCGCGCCGGCCTGCGCCGTGGCGAGGTCGAAGAAGCTCGACGTCTGCCAGTGCCCGGACGCGTAGAAGGAGGCGATTTCTTCGTCTGAATAGCGGCTGTGAACAGTCGGGAGAACAGTTGACACGCAAGACCTCCTGGTGGCGTGCGTCACAAGGCGCGAGCGTAAAATGGTTGGACCATTGTTACAAGCGGCCCGGCGAGGGCACGCCGACCCGCACGTCCCGACCTCGCCCCTCAGACGTCCGCCGGCCGTACCCGCTACCAGACGATGCTGCCGCGCCGGTAGGCCTCTCTCGCGATGATCTTCTTCTGGATCTCGGCGGTGCCGTCGGCGATCAGGTAGGCGAACACATCGCGGTAGCGCTACTGCAAAGGGAACTCGACGGCGTACCCGAGGTTGCCGTGGACACGGATGGCCGCCTCGATGGCGTTCTTCGCCACTACCGGCGGCCACCACTTGCTCATCGAAGCCTGCGCCGTGTGCGGCTGGCCACTCGCGCGCAGCCACAGCGCGCGGTAGCACATCCACCGGGCCGCCTCGACGTAGGTGGCCTGCTCGGCGAGCAGGAACGAGATGCCCTGGAAGTCGGCGATCGGCCGGCCGAAGGCCTGCCGCTGCTGGGAGTATGCGAGAGCCTCGTCGAGGCTGGCCCTGGCCGCACCGAGACAGAGCAGGCCGAGCGCGGCCCGGCTGAAGTCGAAATGGCTCATCACGGAGCGAAAACCGGTGCCCTGCTCGCCGATACGGTGCGTCGCTGGGACGAAGACGTCGTCGAAGTGCAGGGTGCCCCACCCGAGCGGGAGGCAGCCCATGCCGGCGAGATGACTCCGCGTCAGGCCCTCCGCGTCCATCGGCACCGCATAGGCGCTTACCCCGCGCGCACCGGTCGTGCCTGGCTCGCGGGCGTAGACGACCACGCAGCTCGCATTCATCACCCAGGTGATGGCGGTCTTCTCGCCGCGCAGCCGCCAACCGCCGTCCACCGGGCTCGCCACCGTGCGCAGGGCGGCGGCGTCCGAGCCGGACCCCGGCTCAGTCAACGCAATCGCCACGGTCTCCCGCCCCTCGACCAGCGACGGAAGGTACCGCTCGCGGACCTCGTCACCGGCGAGGGCGAGCTGCGACCCGGTCAGGCCCACCTGGACAGGTGCCGCGGCCACGTTGACGTCCCCGTAGGCGAGGGTCTCCGTGGCGAGCCCGAGCATGATCGGATCTTCCTCGCCGGTGCCGCCGTACTCCTTCGGCATCCCGATGCCGAGCAGCCCGAGCTCACCGAGCTCGGCGAGGGCGTCGAACGGGAACATGGTGGACGCGGCGCGCTGCCGGTAGGCCGGCGCGAGGGTCGAGCGCGCGTAGTCCTCCAGGGTCGCCCGGAAGGCTTCCTGCTCCTCACTGAACGCGAACGACAACGCAACATATCTCCCTGTTATGGGCTGACGATCGTGCGGATGCGCGGGCGGTCGCCTCGGCGCCAGGCTGCCGCGGCGACGGGCCCGTAGACTGACGACAATCGTCCATTTAGGTCGACCTCGTCAATGGTCAGACCGAAAAGGGGACGATACCCTCGCACCGGCACCGGCTTCCACCACGGCTGAGCCGGGCCGCGACGTACCCGGCATCCGTCGGATTGCTCGCGGACGGGCCCCGGCCAGCAGCATCGTCGCGCGGGGCATGGAGGGCCGTCACGATGAGCTCGCAGCCGCCACCCGTAGTGATAGCTCCGATCTATTCGGCGCCTCTTGATTGACGTTTGTCGTATGCAGGCCGTACCGTGCCGTATTGCGTGACGACGGGAGGAAGCCGGTGTAAGTCCGGCACGGTCGCGCCACTGTGAGTCGGTCGTCTTCGTTCGGCCGGTGAGTCAGATACTCCGTCGTCACGTCGCCCCACCGGACCGCGGGACGCCGTATCCCCCAAGGAGGCTCACTGTGAGTAGTACTTCCGCTCCCATCGCCCTGCCGACGCAGGTCGTCCTTCCGCTGTCGAAGGCCGCGTTCTGGCTGGCCGGCACCGCGATTCTCGCGTTGCTCGTCTACTACTTCATCGGCGTGGACCAGGGCGCGACGTCGATCTTCGGCAACGACGTCCACATCCACGAGTTCGTGCACGACGCCCGCCACTTCCTGGGTTTCCCCTGCCACTGATCTGACAAGGTACGGGGTCTTTAAACTCATGGAAAAGAAATTCATCCTGCGCGGAGTCATCGCGGGGGGCGTGGCCGGTCTCCTGGCCTTCCTGTTCGCGCGTGTCTTCGCCGAGCCGCAGATCCAGAAGGCCATCGACTACGAGTCCGGCCGGGACGCGGCGCAGGAGGCACTGGACAAGGCCGCCGGCATCGCGGTCGAGGCCGCCGGCTCGGATCCCTTCAGCCGCACGATCCAGGAGAACGTCGGCATCGGCGTCGGCATGGTCTTCTTCGGCATAGCGATGGGGGCGCTGTTCTCGGTCGCCTACTTCGTGTGCGCGGGCCGGGTCGGCAATCTGCGGCCTCGGACTCTGGCGATGCTGGTGGCGGCCGGCGGATTCCTCGCCTTCTATCTCGTGCCGTTCATCAAGTATCCCGCCAACCCGCCGGCGATCGGACACGAAGAGACGATCAAGGACCGCGGCGGTCTGTACCTGCTGATGGTGCTCGCCTCGATCGTGTTCCTCGTCACCGCGGTGTGGGTGGGTCAGCGGCTCAGCACCCGGTTCGGGAACTGGAACGCCACCCTGATCGCCGGGGCGGCGTTCATCGTCCCGATCGCCATCATCATGCTGATCCTGCCCTCCCTCGGCCATCTCGCCACCAACAAGGCGGAGTTCGGCAACCACGCCACCGAGACGCCGCTGCCGCTCACGGACCCGAGCGGCACGATCGTCTATCCCGGATTCAATGCGGACGTGCTGTTCAACTTCCGCTTCTACTCGGTGGCCGCCCAGCTGATCCTGTGGACGGCGATCGGTCTCGTCTTCGCCCCGTTGGCGGAAAGACTGCATGCGGGCCCCCGCGCGGGAGACCAGCCCGGCGAAGCCGGTGGCCGCCACGGTGTAAGGAGCGAAACCAGCCGGGTTCTGGACCCGGCCTGATCGGTCTCGTGGGCCACCCAGGCCGGCGAGCGGTTCAGCGTTGTCCCATGGTGTGCGGTGCACCGACCAGTAATAACCAGCGAGCGTGTCCTGTGCCGCCACCGCGCTGAACGCTCATGCGCTGCCACACGGGATCCCGTCGGCCGTTCTACCTGGAAAACGCCCGGCAGCCGTCGCTACAGTCGAGTGAGATCGATCTTGACGGGGAAGGGTGCGGCGGCATCGACGACGCCCGTGAAGACCTCGACGTCACGGTAGGTTCCGGTTGCCGGGTCGAGGACGTAGGTGTGGATGACCGGGACGCCCGCGGGGGGCTGCTCGACCCGCCAGTAGTACGAGATCCCCGCCCTCGCATACTGCTCGGCCTTGACAATCCGGTCAGTCGTCTCCGAACCCGGCGAAACGACCTCGACGACGAGCAGGATGTGCTCGGGACGGGCCGGCATGACATCGATCGTGTCAGCCCGGTACACGACGACGTCCGGACGCCGATTCGTCAGCGGCACGTCCTGGAGCCGAACGTCGAAGTCGAAATCCGCGTTCCAGTCCGGCCCGGCGGCGGCCTCCAGCGCGACCGCGAGAATCTTGATCAGGCGGTTGTGTCGCTTGGACGCGCTGGGACTCACGACGACCATCCCGTCCATGATCTCGATGCCCGCGCACTGCTCGGCGGACCAGGAGTCGTACTGCTCCGCCGTGACCTGCTCATGCATCCACGCAGGAGCGATCATCTCCGCGGTGATGGCGCACCTCCCTCTCAGGAGACCCGACCGACCTGATCCCTGCGCACCAGCGTAGCGCCGTCCCTCCGCGTCTCGACGTGTTCGCAGGCGCGCCGTCCACGCTCGACGGCTCGCGGACCACCAGGTGACCTACGTAATCGTCGGCGGCGTCGGCGCCCGCTTCCAAGGATCACCCAACATCACCGGTGACCTCGACATCGTCCTCACCCACGCCCGCGCCCTGCTGACCAGCACCCCAGCGGGTCGCACCGCCTACCTCGACCTCACCCAGCCGATCGCCCTCTCCCTCACTGCGATCTTCCATCTCACCTTCACGCACATCACCGCCGACTACGACCCGGGCGTGGAACTGGTCCACCGCTGGCGGCCCGAAGGCGGCAACATGCCCGACGACCTGACCGACGCCCAGGTCAGCATCTACGGCGGCATCGCCCGCGAGAGGTGATGTTCGGCGACCTCGCTGAGGGGACGGACCGCGACCACGCGTCAGCGGTTGACCGTCTGTCCGATCTCGGGGACCGATCCGGTCGCGAGAACCGCCGACCTGTACCCGAACCCGCACGGGTTGCGCTCCGTGGCTGCCTCGTCGCCCAGGTACCGGTGGTCTCCTGGGCTAAACAACAGCCGATCCAGGTTGCCGGGGTTGTGCGAGTCCGGCACCGTGACGCTGACCGCCGGCCGGCCGATGAGGTCCGTGTCATGCACGTTCACCCGGGCGCTGCCGAGCCCGCCGACGATGGTGAACAACGCCCTCTGCACGTCCGGTCCGACCGGGAGCAACGCGAGGTCGGCGACCGCGGCGAGGATGGTACGGTCCTCCACCGGCTCCTTCTCCCCGGCGGTGAGCATCCGACGCAGGGTAGCGGGGTCGGCCGGGAGCCGGCTCAGATCCGCCAGCGTGACCCGGGTGGTCCCGACGAAGTAGGTTGCATCCTCGATGCGCATGCCGGCCTGTAGTTGAGGGTCGAGGATGGCGTAGGCCGACGGACCCGCCCAGTCCCGACGGATGACCGGGTTTCCCGCGCTGTGGCCGTCTGCGGTCCGCGCATAGACCGTCTCGCGGTACCCGAACGGACCCGGTCGATCCTTCCACGACCCCGCCGGGATCGGCGGCGCCGGCGGCACGGTGACCGTCGGGCAGGTCCTGGCCGCCGGCCCCGTCGTGGCCGCCTGGACGGCCACCGTCTGATGGCCACCGTCGGACCTGCTGATCACCGCGATCGGCACGGCGACCAGCACGGCGACACCGGCGGCCACGGCCGCGCTCTTCCATCCGCGCCGCGGCCCGCGCCGACCCGACCGGGTTCCACGGCCCGGGGAATCGCCGGCCGGCCACTCGCCGCCGGTGACGACGGAGAGCACCGTCTCCTCTCCCAGTGCCGGATCCGCTGACGCCGCCTCCCCCGATGCCGCCCGGGCCTCGGCGGCGATCGCCTCGTTCAACCTGGCGCGCGCGCGTCGGCGCTCCTCGTCCGACGGCCCGGTGACGTCTGGCCGGAACCCGCGCACTGACGTCATCTCGTCCACGGCTCGTCCTTCGGTTCGATGAGGGATTCGGCATCGGACACCCGCAGTGCCGCGAGCCGGGGCCGCAGCTGCGCGCGAGCCCGGTGCATCCGGGAGCGGACGGTCCCGACCGGCAGCTCCAGCGCGCGGGCGACCTCGGAGTAACTCATCTCGGTCCACGCCAGGAGCAGCAGCACGTCGCGGTCGCCGGCCGTCATCGCGTCCAGCGCGGCGGCGATGACGGGAGCGGCCGCGGCGGCGTCCAGCCGACGCTCGGCCCGGCCGTAGGCGTCCTCGGCGTCGGAGTCCGCAACCGGGTCGGCACCCTGGCGCATGTAGGCAGCCAGCATGCGGCTCTCCGCCCGCTGCCGGGAACGCATCAGGTTGTGCGCAATTCCGTACAGCCAGGGCAATGCGTCCGGAAAGGCAAGATCGTAGTCCCGGCGGCGGAAGAACCCCGTCGTGAAGGTCTCCGCGGCGACGTCGGCGGCGATATCCTGGCCGGCCCGCCGGGCCACATAACGGTAGATCGCGTCGTGGTGACGATCGAAGATCAGTCCGAACACGGCCGGGTCCTCGCACGACCGCGCGATGACCTGCGCATCGGCATCTGGCACCGCCATGCTGGGTGCGTCCTGCACCCACTGATTCGGCGCCGAGGGCGCCGGCCGCGCCGGCGGAGTCGCCGTGCCCGGTTCCGCCGCCCGATCCGACATCACTGCCGCGGCGTTCATCGCGGTCCGAGACTCCCCGGTCGGCCCGGTCGGTGGCGAGGGCTGTCCCTCCCCATAGCTGTCGGCTCGCTGCTCGAGCCACGCGGTCGACGCGATCCACCACGACGGTACGTGGGCGGACTGCCGGGAACGAGCCACCGGCGACCATCCCTCCAGGGTCATCGTTGCCTCACCGTTCGCCGTCCTTTCCCGCGTCTGTGCGCAGACACGGACCAACAGGGGCACCGTCATCCCCTATTGGCCGCGCAACGGCGAACGGTTCACGCCGCGCCATCCCGGCCCCCGGCGATGTGCCGGCGGCCGGCGCTATCCCAGCGGCAGGTAGGCGCCGAGCAGGCTCTCCCGGTCGGCGCGGGCCTGGGCGGCCGGGCCCGACCAGGCGAGGGTGCCGTGCCGCAGGACGTGCACGCGATCGCGATCGCCAGGGCGCTGCGGACATGCTGTTCGACGAGGACGACGGCGAGCCCGTCATCCGCGGCGGCCCGCACGGCCCCCAGCAGGCGGTGCACGACGCGCGGCGCGAGGCCCAACGAGAGTTCGTCGGCGAGCAGGACCGTGGGCCGGCGCGCCAAGGCGCGCGAGGGTCACCATCTGCTGCTGTCCCCCGGAGAGCAGCCCGGCCCGCCGATCGAGGTGCTCGACCAGCTCGGGGAAGATCGACAGGGCGAGGTCCGGGTCCGCACCGACCGACCCGGAGCTGGCGCTGCGGCGGACTCCAGGCTGGGCAGTGCCTCGGTGGTGAGCCCACATCAAGAAGGTGCCTCGACGGTAGCGCGATCCCGGGGACTGGGCCACGTGAGAGCGCGCTCGCCGGTCCCGGATCTGAGGCCCTGCTCACGGTTGGCGCGGCGCAGGTGGACTCGGATGGTGTGTTCGGTCCAGTGGTGCATGGGGCTGAACGAGACGGCGTGGGGGTCTTTGAGCTGACGGAAGGCGAACTCGGCGTCGGGCTGGGAGCGGTAGGCCGCGACCACGTCGGTGACCGGCCAGTCGTCGCGGTCGGTGACCAGGACCCGTTTCCCGAAGGTCTCCTGTTCGAGGGTGTCGCGGGCGGCCTGGTCAACGGCCCAGGCCAGCCGGTGCTCGGCGAGGGTGCCGCCGGTCAGGGCAGTGGTCACGACGCGCCGCAGCCAGGGGTCCGCGCAGATCCTGTCGATCTCGGCCTGGACCTTGTCCTGGGGCCGGCGGGTCTTCCCGCGGGCCAGGGTCGCGGCCAGTTCGTCGAGTTTCGCGCCGGCCTTGGAGATCGTCTGGGTCAGGCCGCAGGCCTGGCCTTCCTGCAGGGTCGGCGAGTGGGCGAGGACCACGCGCCGGTCGGTGCCGTAGACGGTGCGGCGGGCCTCCAGCGCGGTCAGCCCGTCGAACCCGTCGACCGGGGCGCGGTCGGTGGCGGGCCGGGCGAGCAGGTCGGGGCAGTCCGAGGGTGGGATGGAGCCGACGAAGTGCAGCCTGGAGGCGGCGAGGTGGTCGATCAGGGTGGTTGAACTGGGTGACGTCGGGCCGGTTGCCCGGGTAGGTGTGTGAGACCAGCGGGATGCCGTCGTCGCGGGTGACGACCAGGCCGAGGCCGACCAGGCGCAGGTCGGCCTCGCTGACCAGGTCCATCGCGTCCCAGAACCGGCGATGGTCGACCATCCTGGCCGTCAGGCCGGTGATCCGGCCCAGCGAGGTGGTCGCGGACCAGTCGGCGAAGCCGGCCTTCGAACGGGGGTCGCAGATCCGGTTGAGCGCGGCCAGCGCGAGGTACGTCTTCCCGCCGGGCTTCTTCCCCACCACCGACGACATGCTTTAGGTAATACACAACGGGCGGCGCGCTGTCGATCAGATGGATGGTCGACGGTCCAGGTCAGACCGTCATGAGCCGACCACAGGCCGGCTCGACGGACACCAAAGATCAAATTATCCAGGAAACTCGGGCTAGGCAGGGTCTGGGAGCTCCCGCCCGGCGGCGATGGTCGCCTGGACCTCGGCGACACGCTGTTCCTCCTCGGCCCGCAGTCGTTCGGCGTCGAGCACGTCGGCGGCGTCCTCGTCCTGCGCCATGAGCTGGTCCAGGTTGGCGTCGCCGAGCTCGAAGACGCCCATGTCGAGGTATGCCTGCTGGAGCCGCGGGCCCCACAGCCCGATGTCCTTCACGCACGGCACGATCCGGGCGAACAGCAGCGTCCTGAAGATCCGCATCAGCTCGGAGGCCTCGATCAGCTCCTTGGCCTCCGCCGAGCGCAGGCCGAGGTTCTCCAGGACCTCGATGCCCTGGATCCGGTCGCGCATCAGGTAGCAGCCCTCGATGACGAACTCCTCGCGTTCCCGGAGCTCGGCGTCGGAGAGCTGGCGGTAGTAGTCGCGCAGCGCGATCCGGCCGAAGGCCACGTGCCGGGCCTCGTCCTGCATGACGTAGGCAAGCAGCTGCTTGGGAAGCGGCTTTGTCGCGGTGTCGCGGATCAGGCCGAACGCGGCGAGCGCCAGGCCTTCGATGAGCACCTGCATGCCCAGGTACGGCATGTCCCACCGGGAGTCGCCCAGGCTGTCGGCCAGCAGCCCCTGCAGCTTGTCGTTGATCGGGTAGAGCAGGCCCACTTTCTCGTGCAGGAACCTGGTGTAGATCTCGACGTGTCGGGCCTCATCGACAACCTGGGTGGCGGAGTAGAGCTTCGCGTCCAGGCCAGGTGAGGTCTCCACGATGCGCGCCGCGCAGATCAGCGCGCCCTGCTCACCGTGCAGGAACTGGGAGAACTGCCAGGCGGCGGAGTGCCGGCGCACCTCGGCGCGGTTGGCCGCGGACATGCGGTCCCAGTGCTCGCTCCCGTAGAGGACGTTCGTCTCGTCGGGAATGCCGACCGGGTCGTAGGGGTCGACCTCCAGCTCCCAGTCGATCCGCCTGGTGGCGTCCCACTGCTGGACCTTTCCCTTCTGGTAAAGGTCCAGCAGTTGGCCGCGTTCGGGGTCGTATTCCCAGGTGAAAACGGGTCGGCCGCCTGCGTCGGCGGCCC
>NZ_CADCWT010000076.1 GCF_902806485.1 Candidatus Frankia alpina
TCACAAATCGTTGCTGGGAATGGCTCAATGGCCAAGCGGTGCCAGGTCCGCAACCTCGCGTGCCCCCGTCGGGTCGGGGTCGCGCCTGCCATGAACGACGAGCACCGGCACCGTGAGCCGCCGCAGGTCATCCTCGATACCTTCATCGAGTCGGGTCCTCCAGTCGTTCTGCACTGCTCGCGCAACCGCGTCGGCGCGCGGAAAGCCATACAGCGGCTGGTGGTCCAGGACGGCTGCGGCTTCAGGGCTGGCGAAGTCAGTGGACCACATCAGACGCAGGAACCGCGCCTGGCCGCGTTCGTCTTCGTTGCCCTCAAGGCGCTTGCCGAGCGCCTTCAACTCCTGGTGTTCATCCGTGGTGAGGCGGCTCATCCGCTCGCATTGCACGCTCTCCTTCCAGCCCCAGCGGATGGCCGTCCCGGCCAGGTAGAGGACGCCGAGCGTGCGGTCCGGGTGCGCGAGAGCGTAGAAGAGCGCGAGCGCCGCACCCCAGGAATGGCCGCCGACCACCCAGCGCTCGTGCTTCCAGTGCGTGCGTAGAGCCTCCAGGTCGGCGACAAAGGTTGCAATGCCGAACGGCCCGGTCGCCGGGGAGCGTCCACAGTCTCGCTGGTCGTAGAGGTGCACGCGCGCGACGTCCTCGACCATCTCCGCAACGGGTGCGAGATTGTTGGAAAGCCCAGGGCCTCCGTGCGCGAGGACCAACGGCAGGCCCGCGCCCCGCGACATGGTCCACAACGATCCGCCCGGCACTGCGACCGCCTCACCTGCCGGCTCCTCAGCGACATGGCCCACGCGCTTACCGTAGCCGTCGGCGTCCGGTTGCCGCTGGCCGGTGCGTGGTGGTTTGGTGTCTCACCAGGTGTTGCTGCTGTCCAGCAGCGCCAGATTCTGTCCAGCCGTGCCAGAGGAGCAGCGACGATGACGCAGGCGATCCCGGAGCAGTCGTTCGAGCTGGGCCTGGCTGGGAAGGCCGCGGTGGTCACCGGCGCGGGGGCTGGCATCGGGCAGGCCATCGCGGTGGCGCTGGCTCGCGTCGGGGTGTCGGTCGGGCTGGTCGAGATCGATCCGGAGCGGGCCGCCAGCACGCTCGAGATCCTCGAAAGGCGGGCGGCACGGCGCTGGTGCTGGTGATGGACACCGAGGCGCTGGCCGGCTCGATCACCACCGCGCACGGCGAGTTCGGCCGGCTCGACATCCTCGTCAACAATGCCGGCGGGGTGAAGGCGAACCGCTTCCTGAAGCAGAGCGAGCGAAGCTGGCGCCGGCATATTGACATCAACCTGGTCAGCATGATCGCGGCGACGTCGACCGCCGCGCCGCTGATCGCCGCGGGCGGTGCCGGCGGGTCGATCCTCAACATCACCAGCATCGAGGGGCAGCGCGCGGCGCCGTTGTACGCCGTCTACGCCGCCTGCAAGGCCGGCATGATCTCCTTCACCCGGACGATGGCCCTGGAACTCGGCGAGGACCAGATCCGGGTCAACGCGCTGGCGCCCGACCACACCGCCACCGCCGGCATGCGCGGGATCTTCGCCGGCGCGGTCGACCCCGACAACCTGCCGCCGCTGTCGGCGGAGCGCCGGTCCGAGGTGGAGCGCTACGTCCCGCTCGGCCGGGAGGGCCACGCCGACGAGGTCGGGGACGCGGCGGTGTTCCTCAGCTCCGACCGGGCGAAGTACATCACGCTCAACATCGACGGCGGCGCCTGGGCGTCCAGCGGCTGGGGGCGCGCCGGCGACGGCTGGACCCTCTACCCCGGGGACACCTCCGTCACGCTGTGAGCCTGTGCCCGCCGCCGCCGCGCCGACGCGGTAGCTCCCGTCAGACGTCGACGGGCGGGCTCTGGCGGCTCGGGATCGCGATCCGGTTCCAGGCGTTGATCGTCACGATGGCGAGGATCAGGTCCGCGGCCTCCTTCTCCGACCAGCTCTTCTTGACCAGCGCCCAGGTCTCGTCGCTCACCCCGTCCGGGCCGAGCCGGGTGGCCTCGTCGGTGAGCGCGAGTGCCGCCCGTTCGCGCTCGTCGAAGAGCGGCGCCTCCCGCCAGGCCGCGACCGCGAACAGCCGGCGCGAGGACTCCCCGGCAGCGGGTGCGTCCCGGCTGTGCATGTCCACGCAGAACGAACAGCCGTTGATGATCGACGCCCGCAGTTTGACCAGCTCAAGCACCGTGCCGTCGACGTTCTCCCGGACGTAGCGCTCCAGGCCGAGCATCGCCCGGTACCCCTCCGGCGCGACCTGCTCCACGTTCAACCGCTGGGTCATCTCCCTGCTCCCCTTCCCAACTGGCCGGGGCCTGCCGCCCCGAGACGGGGCCGCCCGAACGGCGACCCCTGTCGGGAGGGACGGGGCTGCCGGCCGCTGTGTGACACGGTCCGACCGGGGCGGTGTGGCCGGCACCGGTCGCTTCCGCGCCAGCCGAGCACTAATCGCCCTCGCGGGGGAAGGGCAGCTTGCGGGCGATGGTGAGCCCGTCGGCGATCGGCAGCATCACGACTTGTACCCGGGAATCGGCGGCGAGCAGCCGGTTGAACTCCCGGACGGCGACCACCGCCGGATTCTCCGAGCGCGGGCGCACGACTGCACCATATTGCAGCACATTATCCACGATAATGACCCCGTTGGGGTTCATGCGGGGCACAAGCAGGTCGTAGTAACGCTGGTAGGAGACCTTGTCCGCGTCGATGAAAGCTAGGTCGAAAGTGGGTTCCTCGGCGAGGTCCGCGAGGCTGTCGGCGGCCGGTCCGAGGACGAGGTCGATCCGGTCGGAGACGCCGGCCCGCTCCCAGTGCTTGCGGGCGATCGCGCTCCATTCCTCGCTGACGTCGAGGCAGAGCAGCCGGCCGCCGGCAGGCAGACCGCGGGCGATGCACAGGGCCGAGTAGCCGGTGAAGGTGCCGACCTCGATGGTCCGGCCGGGGGCGATCGAGGCGGTCAGGATGGTCAGCAGCGTGCCCTGCTCGGCCGGCACCTGCATCTCCGCCTCGGGCAGCGTGGCGGTGACCGCCGACAGGTCGTCGAGGACCTCGTCGGGCGGTGAGCTGTGCTCGGTCAGATATGCGCCGATTTTACCGTTGAGAAAGGCGGATTTCGAGCCCCGGCCGCCTCTGGTGACCTCGCGGCGAACCGTCTCGACGCCGAGCGCCGTTGCTTCCCGAATGCGTTGTGCCGGGCTTGTCGACATGATCAGTGGGTGCTCCATCCCTGGTCGCTCGGTGCGAAAATAACCGCCCGGCGGCGCATTGCCGGCGCGTTGCCGCGGTTCGGCCAGGAAAGAAACGGTAAAGATCACACATGGGACCACGGGTGGCGGCAAGCCCAGCGCTTGCTCGTCAGCGTTCTCGGCCGGTCTCGTGGTCCCGGTGGGCATCGTCGACGATTTCCAGGAGCCCGAGTTCCGGGGGATGCCGGAGGTGGCCGGCTCCGGCCCGCTGCGGCGGCACCGCCGCGGCGCTCTCGCCGGGCTGTGGGCTCGCCCATGGCAGGTCGAGCACGACGCACAGGCCACCGGCCGTGGCGGGGACCAGCGCAATCGTCCCGCCGTCGGCGGTCACCAGGGCGTGCACGATCGCGAGACCAAGCCCGTGTCCCCGTCGATCGGCGCGGCGCGGCGTCCGGTCCCGGTCGGCGACCTGCCCGTCCGGGCCATCCCGCCCGGTGCCAGCCTCCCGCCCGGTGCCGGATCCCCGCCCGGTGCCGGATCGCTGCGCCTGGCTCGGCTCGCGTCCGCCGGCGGCGCCACCGCAGCGGCGGAAGGCCGCCCGCCGCTGCTCGGCGCTCATGCCGTTGCCGCTGTCGGTCACGGTGAGTCGGATTGCTGGCCCGGCCAGGGTCGCCGGCAGACTCGCGGCCTGATGGGCGTGGGCGGCACCCGGGGCCGGGTGGGGTGGCCTCCAGGGCGTTGCTGAGCAGGTTGTCGAGGATCTGTTCCAGGTGCCCGGGGGCGCTGGCCACAATGTGGGTGTCGGCGACGTCCCAGGTCAGTGCGATGTCCGCGGCGGCGGCCCAGGCAGCGCTGCGCGGTGACCGGGGCGAGGGGAACCGGCCGGATGGCGGTCGGTGCGTGCTCGGCCCGGGAGACGGCGAGTAGCCCGTCGACCATGCGGGACAGCCGGTGCACCTCGACGAGGGTGCCGGCCACCTCCCCGGCGATCGTCGCGTCGACGTCCTGCTCCAACAGCTCCAGGCGCAGCCGCATCGCGGTCAGCGGGGTGCGGATCTGGTGGGAGACGTCGGAGAGGAAGTGCCGCTGACTGTCGACGAGGGACTGGATCCGGTCGGCCATCGCGTCGAAGGTCGCCGCGACCTCCCGGACCTCCGACGGGCCGCCGACGGCCCGGGCCCGGATCGACAGGTCGCCCGCGCCGAGCTCGCCGGCGGCGTGTTCGAGCCGGCGCAGCGGGCGGCCCACCCAGCGGGCCAGCAGGATGGAGATCGCCAGTGCCGCCAGGGCGACCAGGACGCCGCCGATGGCGATCACCGTCCACCGGTGGTTGATCGAGGAACGCAGCCCGTGGTCGCTGCGCGCGACCGCGAGGATGCCGACCAGGCCGTTCGCATTGGACACCGGGGTCACGATGATCATCTGATGTCGGGTGGCGTCGCTCGGGTCGATCGTCACGCTGTGGTGGTGCGCGCGGGCGAGCTCCGCCGGCGTCACCGAGATGCCGTCACCGGTGTCGGCCACGGGGCTGTTGTCGGCGCGGTAGAGGCGCAGCTCGTCGGGCGGCCCGTCCGCGCTGTCGCCGCGGGGCACCGGCAGCGGCGCGGCGCCCGGCGACAGCCGCCGCTACTTCACCTCGGCGGCGTAGGCGTCCGTCGACGCGGTCAGCCGCAGGCCGAACAGGGCCCGGTCATGGCGGGTGGCGTCCAGACCCAGCGGGATGCACAGCCCGACGAGCAGCGTCGCGGTCAGCAGGAGCTGGGCGGCGAAGATCCGCCGACTCATCGGCCCGGCAGCCCCTGGCCCCAACCGCCGCGCGTCACCAGCTGCCCGGCCGGCTCCCCACGGGAAGGATCGGGATCGGGCACGCCGGCCAGGCGGAAGCCGACCCCGTACACCGTCTCGATCAACTCCGGCTTGCCTAGTTTGCGGCGGATCGCGCCGATGTGCACGTCGAGGACCTTCGGTGAGCCGAACCAGTCTCCCCAGACCCCGGCGAAGATCTCCTGGCGAGTTCGCACCCGGCCCGGGTCGGCGGCGAGGAAAGCCAGCAGGTCGTACTCGCGGGCGGTGACGGCGACGGGGCGGCCGCCGACGGTGATGCGGCGGCTGCGGCGGTCGAGGGTGAGCGGGCCGTGCCGGACCAGGTCCGCGTTCTCGCCGCCCGTTTGGCCGCCCAGGCGGCCACCCGCCCGGCCAGCCGTGCGCCGGCGCACCGCCCGCATCCTGGCCAGCAGCTCGGCGAACCCGAACGGCTTGACGAGGTAGTCGTCCGAGCCCGGGTCGAGCCCCTCGACCCGGTCGACCTCGTCCCCCCGGGCGGTCACGACGATCACCGGAGTGTCGGTGCGCTCGCGGATGCCCCGGCACACCTGGGCGCCGTCCATGTCCGGCAGGCCCAGGTCGAGCAGCACAAGGTCGGGCGGGGTGGGGCCGGTGACCTGGGCGAGGGCGGCCTTGCCCGTGCGGACACGGCTCGCCGTGTAGCCGGCCCGGTTCAGCCCGCGCACGAGCTGCGTCCCCAGCCCCTCGTCGTCCTCGACCACGAGGACCCGGGCGCCGGCCGGGTCGGGCTGGCCTCGGAGGTTGGGCTGGGGCGGCGGGTCCGGCATGTGTCCCCTGAAATGGTGGCCTGCGGGCATCGCCATAGCTATCACCCTAGGACTGCCGCTGCGTCAGGGTGACCACGTCCGCCTAGCTTGTCCGTCGCGTCGCGCAGCCCTCACCCACTGCCGTCGGCCTCGCCGCCGGTCTGCGTGTCGACGCAGGCCACCGCGGCGGCGAGCGCCGAGGCGAGCGCGTGCCGCGGCAGGTCGATCAGCCGGACGGCGAGCAGATCGGGGTCGGCGACGGCCCGGCGCGCGGTCGCCAGGGCCTCCCGCTGGGACAGCGTCCGACCGTCGGCCTGTCGGGTGATCCGGATCAGGCCGTCGCGCCAGACGTTGCCGATCTTGCCGTGCGGGCGGTCCAGCAGCCAGCGGGCGAGGCGTGCGCCGGGGTCGAGAACGGCGGGGTCTACCGCGGCGAACGTCACCAGCCGACCCGCGTCCCCGCCCCGGCCGCCGTCCCCGCCGTCGGTGACGGCAACGTCGTACTCGGGCGTGGCCGCCCACTTCGCCCGCAGCGGGTCGAGAGCCTGGCGCGTGCCATCCCCGGCGCCCAGCGCGGGATGGTCGGCCGCCACGATCACGGCGAGCCGGTCGGCGTTGACCGCCAGCAGCAGCCGCGTCAGCCACGGGCCCGGATCGTCGGACAGGTCGGCGACGGCGGACAACGATCCGCCCGCCCCCGCCCCCGCCCCGGCCGCCGGTAGCCCGCGTTCGAGGACCGTCCCGAGGTGCGCGTGGGCCGCGTCCAGTTCGGGGCGTTCGCCGACGAAGACTCCCCGGCCCGGCGAGATCGCCAGGAATCCGGTCGCCGCGGCGACGATGGGGCCCGCGAGCGGCGCCGACTGGCTCTCGGCGGCCTGCCGGCCACGGGTGTAGATCGCCGTCGGCGCCGGCCCGCGTGCCGGAACCGGCCGGTCCAGATGCTTCCAGGTGGCCGAGGTCGGCTGGCAGACGTACATGTCGGCGCGGGCGCCGACAGCCTCGGCGCCCGCGTAGGTATGGAAGGCCGGCCAGATCGCCTCGAAGACGAGCCCCTGGTCGAGCAGGGCCCGCTGTACCTTCCAGCCCAGGGTGGGCACCCGCTCGCTGAACCCGTAGGCGACTAGGACCCGGCCGCGCTCGCGGTCGGCGAGGCCCTGGGCGCCGCGCGCGGCGAACAACGACACCCCCTGCGGGGTGTACGGCGGGTCCGTGAAGGCAAGATCCGCACTGCCCGCCACCGCCGGCGGCAGCCCGAAGCGCAGGTCCGCATACAGACACCGCAGCCGCAGGTCGCGCGACCGGGCCGTCCGGTCGAGGAACTCCAACAGGTCCTCGTCGATGTCCACGACCGTGACGGCGGGCCCGCGCCGCGCCGGGTCCGGGCTCGCCGCGGCGGCCAGCAGAACGACGGCCAGTGACGTCAGGTCGTGGTCACCCACGCAGAGCAGGTGGGCCTCGCGCAGGTCGTAGTGCGTCGAGAGCCAGACGGCTCGGCGGACCACCGTCGCCGCCGTGGCCGGCACATGGTCCAGCTCGGTCCTCGGGCGCGGAGCCGAGGCGATGAGCTCGTGCATCGTCGTGACCAGCGCGCTGCGGCGACCGATCTCCGCGGCGAGCGGGTCGAGTGTGGTGCCCGCGCGCAGCTCGCCATAGTCGATCATGGTGCGGTAGCGGTCGACGGCACCGGGCCGCAGGACGAACGTCCCGCCGGAGCCGGTCCGCAGATCGTCGCCGAGGCAGCCGAGGATCTCCTCGACCGAGCGGCGCGGCAGCCCCGAGTCCTGGACCAGGGCGCGCAGGGTCCGCGGCCGTTCGGTCAGCGCTGCCACGACCCCGCGGGGTGCCCGCGCGTGTACCCGGTAGCCGTGCAGCAGCGTCGCCAGCGATTCCCCGGGCGCGCGGGGCGGGGCGGCCGAGGGCGGCGGGGTGCGGGGATCGGTCACGCTGATCAGCGTGACACCCCGGCGTGAGCTGTGATTTCACCACCCCCGGCTCGGCGGCTAGTCTCGTATCGTGCTGAGAAGGCTTGATCTGCGGGATACGGTGCCGTCCGCCGCCGATGTTCGGCGCCTACTGCCCCGGGCCGCAGTCGACGTGGACGTCGCCGTCGACGCGGTCCGGCCCATCTGCGAGGACGTGCGGACCCGTGGTGACGCCGCGGTTCTGGACGCCGCCGCCCGGTTCGACGGCGTCCGTCCGGCCAGCCTCCGGGTGCCGCGGGCGGCGCTCGCCGCCGCCGCCGAGGCCCTCGACCCGGCGGTGCGTGACGCGCTCGTCGAGGCGATCCGGCGCAGCCGGGTGGTGCACCGCGCGCAGCTGCGCGAGCCGGTCACGATCGAGGTCGGGCCGGGCCTGACGGTCACCGAGCGTTGGGTGCCGGTTGAGCGGGTCGGGCTGTATGTGCCCGGCGGGCGGGTCGCTTACCCGAGCAGCGTCGTGATGAACGTGGTTCCCGCCCAGGAGGCCGGAGTCGGTTCGCTGGCCGTGTTCTCCCCGCCGCAGCGGGACAACGACGGCCTGCCGCACCCCGTCGTGCTCGGCGCCTGCGCCCTGCTCGGGATCGACGAGGTCTACGCCGCCGGCGGCGCCCAGGCGGTCGCGATGGCCGCCTACGGTACCGAGAGCTGCCGGGGAGTCGACGTCATCACCGGTCCTGGCAACGTCTACGTGACGGCGGCGAAGCGGCTGGTGCGCGGCGTGGTCGGGGTGGACGCGGAGGCGGGCCCCACCGAGGTCGCGATCCTCGCCGACGCCACCGCGGACCCGACCTTCGTCGCCGCCGACCTCATCGCCCAGGCCGAGCACGACCCGATGGCCGCCTGCCTGCTCGTCACCTCCTCGGTGGAGCTCGCCGACGCGGTCGACATCGAGCTCGGCAAGCAGGTGCCGGCGACGCGTCACCGTGAGCGGGTCGAGGAGTCCCTGGCCGGCCAGGGCGCCGTGGCGATCGTCGCCGACGTCGACGCCGGGCTCGCGGTCGTCGACGGCTGGGCGGCCGAGCACCTGGAGATCCACACCGCCGATGCGGGCGCGGTCGCCGCGCGGGTGCGTCATGCCGGGGCGGTGTTCGTCGGCCCCCACGCCCCCGTCCCGCTGGGCGACTATCTCGCCGGCTCCAACCACGTCCTGCCCACCGGTGGGACGGCGCGTCACTCCAGCGGCCTGGCCGTGGCCACCTTCCAGCGCCAGGTCCACGTCGTCGAGTCCACCCGTGACGCGCTGCGCGCCGTCGCCCCGCGCCTCGCCGCGCTCGCCGGGGCCGAGGATCTCACCGCACATTCCGACGCCGTGGAGGCTCGATTCCGATGACGATCCAGGCGTCCCGCAGCACCGACGCCGGCCCCGCCGGCGACGACCGGCCCTGGCGCCCGCTGGACATCGACGGGCTGCCGTTGCGCGACAGCCTGCGCGGGCTGTCCCCCTACGGCGCGCCGCAGCTCGACGTGCCGGTGCGGCTCAACACCAACGAGAACCCGTACCCGCCGTCGATCGGCCTGGTCGACGCCCTCGGCAAGGCCGCGACCCTCGCCGCCACCGAGGCCAACCGCTACCCCGACCGCGACGCCGAGGCCCTGCGCGCCGACCTCGCCTACTACCTCACCCCGGACGCCGGGTTCGGCGTGCACACCGCCCAGGTCTGGGCTGCCAACGGGTCCAACGAGGTCATCCAGCAGCTCTGCCAGGCGTTCGGCGGGCCCGGCCGGGTCGCGGTCGGCTTCGAGCCGTCCTACTCGATGCACCGGCTCATCTCCCTGGCCACGGCGACGGAATGGGTCCGCGAGGAACGTGCCGCGGATTTCACCCTCTCCGCCGAGGCCGTCACCGAGGCCGTCGAGCGTCACCGGCCGGCGCTGCTGTTCCTCTGCTCGCCGAACAACCCGACCGGCACGGCCCTGCCCGTGGACGTCGTCGTCGCCGCCTGCGAGGCGATGGCACGGGTGGGCAGCGGCGTGGTCGTCGTCGACGAGGCGTACGCCGAGTTCCGCCGGGCCGGGGTGCCCAGCGCACTGACGCTGCTGCCCCGCCATCCGCGGCTCATCGTCACCCGCACGATGAGCAAGGCGTTCGCCCTGGCCGGCGCGAGGGTCGGCTATCTCGCCGCGCACCCCGCCGTCGTCGACGCGCTGCAGCTGGTCCGGCTGCCTTACCACCTGTCGACGTTCACCCAGGCGGTCGCCCGCACCGCGCTCGCGCACGCCGACGAGCTGCTCGCCACGGTGGAGGCGGTCAAGTCGCAGCGGGACCGGATCGTGCAGGAGGTGGGGGCTCTCGGCCTTCGGCTCGCGCCCAGCGATGCCAACTTCGTCTTCTTCGGCCTGTTCGCCGACCAGCGTGCGGTGTGGCGCGGGCTGCTCGACGCCGGGGTGCTCGTCCGCGACCTCGGGCTGCCGGGCTGGCTGCGGGTCACCGCCGGGCTGCCCGCCGAGGTCGACGCGTTCCTGGCCGCGCTCGGCCGGGTCCTCGCCGGCAGTGACGTCGCCGCGGACGGCGTCGTCACCCTGGCCAGGGGCTGACTGAGCCACCGCCACACTTCGCCGGTCCCCACCCGCAACCAAGAAAGACCGAGGAAAGTCTCCGATGGCACGCACCGCGCGGATCGAACGCAAGACGCTGGAGTCCGACGTGCTGGTCGAACTCGACCTCGACGGCACGGGCGTGGCGACCTCCGACACCGGCGTCCCGTTCTTCGACCACATGATGTCCCAGCTCGGCAAGCACGGCGGGTTCGACCTCACCGTGCGCACCCGTGGTGACCTGCACATCGACTCCCATCACACGGTCGAGGACACCTCTATCGCCTTCGGCTCGGCGCTGCGTGAGGCGCTGGGCGACAAGGTCGGCATCCGCCGCTTCGGCGACGCGCTGGTCCCCCTCGACGAGGCCCTCGCGCAGGCCGCGGTCGACCTGTCCGGTCGGCCGTACTGCGTGCACGTCGAGCCGGACCTCGTCGGGCTGATCGGGACGTACGACACCACGCTGACCCGGCACATCTTCGAGTCGATCACCGCGTCGGCCCGGATCGCGCTGCACGTGCGGGTACTGTCCGGCCGCAACGCCCATCACCTCGTCGAGGCGCAGTTCAAGGCGGTCGCCCGGGCCATGCGCGACGCGGTGGCCCTCGACGCCCGGGTGGCCGGTGTCCCCTCCACCAAGGGCGTCCTGTGACGGATCGGCAACCACGGGTCGTCGTTCTCGACTACGGCTCGGGGAACCTGCGCTCGGCGGAGCGGGCGCTCGCCCGGGTCGGCGCCGACGTGACGGTCAGCGACGATCTCGACGCGGCCCTGGCGGCCGACGGGCTCGTCGTGCCCGGTGTCGGTGCGTACGCGGCCTGCATGGCTGGTCTCGACCAGCTGGGCGCCGCGCCTGTCGTGCGGGAGCGGGTGGCCGCGGGGCGGCCGGTGCTCGGCATCTGCGTGGGCATGCAGGTGCTCTACGAGCTCGGTGACGAGCACGGGGTGCGTACGGCCGGGCTCGGCGTGCTGCCCGGTGAGGTGCGCCGCCTCGCCGCGCCCATCCTGCCGCACATGGGCTGGAACACGGTGCGCCCACCGGCGGCGTCCGTGCTGTTCGCCGGGCTGCCCGCGGACACCCGCTTCTACTTCGTCCACTCCTATGCGGCGAAGGCCGACCCCGACGCCGGCGACACGGTCGGCGAACACGGCGAGCCGTTCGTCGCCGCCGTCGAACGCGGCGCCCTGGCCGCGACCCAGTTCCATCCCGAGAAGTCCGGTGACGCCGGCGCGCACCTGCTGACCAACTGGCTCGCCGCCCTCTCCTGACGCGGGACGCGGGACATGGGGCGCGGAGGGCGCCGCGGAGCGGGTCAGCCCGTGGTGGCGGGGACCCGACCGGTGGCGAGGGCGTCGGGCACGGCGACGCCCAGGTGCTCCAGCAGAGTGGCCAGTTTCAGATCCAGCTCGATGCCCACGGTCGTGATCGTGCGGTTGTCGTAACTGCGGAAGTGAGTGCTCGGCTGGTCGACCCTGAACCAGGTCGCGCCGTGCGCGTCGGTGTGGATCGTTGTGCGCAGCGGGGCGTGCAGCAGCACTGCGGGATCATGGCGGAACATACGCTCGGCGATGACGTGGTTGCCCATCAGGTACTCGACGCACCGGCCCTCGTCGCCGGCCGCCCGGAACAACTAGGTGAAGTCGCCGCGCCAGTAGCGGATGAAGTCGTGCGGCGCGTTCGGTGCGGTCGCGATGCGGATGTCGTCCCAGGTCGGCCGCCCGGCGGCGAGGGCGGTGAAACGTGCCTCGTCGAGGGCGGGGACCGCCTGCTCGTAACGGCGGACCGTCTCGTCGTAGGTCAGGCTCGTCGCAATGGACAGCCGGTGCACCTCGTAGCGCACGGTGCTGACGGCACCGGCAAGATCATGATCACGAATGGTCATTCGTCTGCCTTCCCTCGCAGCTCGGCAGCAGCGTCCTGGGCACGCCGTGAACCGCCTGCATCCCCACCGCCCGCCCGGTTACCCCGGGCCCAGGCCCGGTGGCCGTGGGTCCCGTTCCCGCGGGCGGTCGCAGGTCACGTGGCGGGTCGGGGCGAAGCACGCACCCCGTAGGGTTGCGGCATGGCTCTTACTCTGTTGCCTGCCGTCGATGTGGCCGACGGGCGGGCCGTCCGCCTCGTCCAAGGTGAGGCCGGTTCCGAGACCTCGTACGGTGACCCGCTGGAGGCGGCGCTGACCTGGCAGCGCGACGGCGCCGAGTGGATCCATCTGGTCGACCTCGACGCCGCGTTCGGCCGCGGCTCGAACCGCGAGCTGATCGCCGAGGTTGTCCGCTCGGTCGACGTGGCGGTCGAGCTCTCCGGCGGCATCCGCGACGACGACTCCCTCGACGCGGCGCTGGCCACCGGCGCGGCGCGGGTCAACATCGGCACGGCCGCGCTGGAGGATCCCGACTGGGTCCGCCGGGCGATCGACCGGGTGGCCGACCGGATCGCCGTCGGGCTCGACGTGCGCGGCACGACGCTGGCCGCCCGTGGCTGGACCCAGGACGGCGGCGAGCTGTTCGAGGTGCTCGCCCGCCTCGACGCCGACGGCTGCGCCCGCTACGTGGTAACGGACGTCCGCCGCGACGGCACGCTCACCGGCCCGAACGTCGAGCTGCTGCGTTCGGTGACCGCGGTGACCGACCGCCCCGTCGTGGCCAGCGGGGGCGTGTCCGCGCTCGCCGACCTCGTGGCGATCGCCGCGGTGCCCGGCGTCGAGGGCGCGATCGTCGGTAAGGCCCTCTACGCGGGCGCCTTCACCCTCCCCGAGGCCCTCGCCGTCACCTCGACGGTCGTGGCGGGGTGAGCGTTGCGGTCCGGGTGATCCCCTGCCTCGACGTCGACGGCGGTCGGGTGGTGAAGGGGGTGAACTTCACCGATCTGCGCGACGCCGGGGATCCGGTCGAGATGGCCCGGCTCTACGACGCCGAGGGCGCCGACGAGCTGACGTTCCTCGACATCACCGCGTCGAGCGGCGACCGGGAGACCACCTACGACATTGTTCGGCGCACCGCCGAGCAGGTCTTCATCCCGCTCATCGTCGGGGGTGGGGTCCGCTCCGCCGACGACGTCAACCGGCTGCTGCGCGCCGGAGCCGACAAGGTGGGGATCAACACGGCCGCGGTGGCCCGCCCCGAGCTGGTCCGTGAGTGCGCCCACCGGTTCGGCAACCAGTGCATCGTGATCTCGGTGGACGCCCGGCGGTGCCCGGATCCGGGCGACCCTCGCTTCGAAGTGACTACGCACGGTGGTCGTCGGGGGACCGGAATCGACGCGGTCGGCTGGACCGCGCGGGTGGTCGAGCTCGGCGCCGGCGAGATCCTGCTCAATTCCATGGACGCCGACGGCACCCGGGACGGATACGATCTGGAGATGATCTCCGCCGTGCGCGCCGAGGTCGATGTGCCGGTGATCGCCAGTGGCGGGGCCGGTGACCTCGCTCATTTCGCGCCGGCGGTCGGCGCGGGCGCGGACGCGGTGCTCGCGGCCAGCGTGTTCCATTTCGGACAGCTGCGCATCGGCGAGGTGAAGGCGGCGCTGCGGGACACGGGCGTTCCCGTGCGCTGACCGCCACCGCTCCGCCGGCGCCGCCGCCGTGACGTGTTGACGGAGGGTGACGATGTCGGAGCGCGTGGCGGAGCCGGGGCGACAACCCGGGGTCATCGGCCAAGGTTTCGCGAACCTCTGGCGGGGCGTCCGTGGCGAGCCCCGCCTGTTCGCGGTGGCCACGGTCGGTGGCTGCCTGTTCACCCTGACGGGGGTGGCCAATTCTCTCGTGCTCGGCGAGGCCACGGACCGGGTGGTGATCCCGGCGATCCGGCGGGGGCACGCCGACTGGTCGGCGGTCGCCCTGGCCGCGGCGGCGCTCAGCGTCGTCGGCCTCGCCCGGGCGCTCGGCATGCTCCTACGCCGCCTCGCCGGCGGCACGGTCGTGTTCCGACTGCAGGCGCGGCACCGGCACGCGGTGACCCGCCAGTACCTGCGGCTGCCGCTGTCCTGGCATCAGCGGCACTCCACCGGCACGTTGCTGTCCAACGCCAACTCCGACGTCGAGGCCGCCTGGGCCCCGGTCATGCCGCTGCCGTTCGCGCTGGGCGCCCTCGCCATGCTCGTCGTGGCGCTGGTGCTGCTCGTGGTCACCGACCCGGTGCTGGCCCTGATCGGATTCGTGATCTTCCCGACGTTCGGCGTGCTCAACGTCTGGTACGGCCGGCGGGTGTGGCCGCTGTACTCCCGGGCGCAGCAGCTGCGTGGGGAGGTCAGCGCGGTGGCGCACGAATCCTTCGACGGCGCCCTCGTCGTCAAGACCCTCGGCCGAGAGGATGACGAGACCGCCCGGTTCGCCGTCCGCGCCGAGCAGCTGCGCGACGCGATGATCCACGCGGGCCGGCTGCGGGGCCTGTTCGACCCCGTGATGGAGGCCCTGCCGAACCCGGGGATCCTGCTGGTGCTGCTGGTCGGCGCGATCCGCATCGACGCCGGGGCGATGGACGTCGGGCAGCTCGTCCGGGTCGCCTACCTGTTCACCCTGCTCGCCTTCCCGCTGCGGGCGTTCGGCTGGGTGTTCGGTGACCTGCCGCGGGAGGTCGTCGGCTACGACCGGGTCGACGCGGTGCTGCGGGCCCGAGGCCACGAGGCGTACGGCCCGCGCACGCTGACCGCGGCAGGCCCCGCGTCGCTGCGCCTCGACGCCGCCACCTACGCCTACCCCACCGCCGACCCGATCGGTGACGCCACTGCCGACCCGACTGCCGACCCGACCGGTGACCCTTCGGAGCCCGCGAGTCCCGGCGATCCGTCTGCGCGGCCGGTGGTGGACGCGGTGAGCTTCGAGGTGGCTGCGGGCAGCGTCGTCGCGATCACCGGCCGCACCGGCGCCGGCAAGTCGTCGCTGGTGAACCTGCTCGCCCGGCTCGTCGACCCGCAGGCCGGCGCGGTGCTGCTCGACGGCGTCGACCTGCGCGAACTCGCCGCCGGCGAGGTGAGCCGAACCGTCGCCGTCGTGGCCCAGCAGGCGTTCCTCTTCGACGACACGGTCCGCGCCAACGTCACCCTCGGCGCAGACAACACCGACGATGACGTCTGGGCCGCGCTGCGCCGCGCGCAGGCCGACGGCTTCGTCGCCGCCCTGCCCGACGGCCTCGACACCATGGTCGGCGAGCGCGGGACCTCCCTGTCCGGCGGCCAGCGCCAACGCATCGGCCTGGCCCGCGCGCTCATCCGCGCCCCGCGGCTGCTCGTCCTCGACGATGCCATCGCCAGCGTCGACCCCCGGGTGGAGGCCGCGATCCTCGCCGACCTGCGCGAACGCGCCGGCGCCTCGACGGTCGTGGTCGTCGTCCAGCGCCGCTCCACGATCGCGCTGGCCGACGAGGTGATCCACCTCGACGCCGGCCGGGTCATCGGCCGCGGTCGGCACGAGGAGCTGCTCGCCTCCTCCCCGCGCTATGCCGCCCTGCTCACCGCCTACGAGGCGGCCGCCCGCGCGGCCGGCGCCATCCCCGCGCCCGCGGTCTCCGGGCTTGCCGCCTCCGGGCCCGCTGTCCGGGAGCTCGAACCGGAGGCTGCGCCGTGACGCCCGCCGCGCCCCCGGCGGCGTCGCGGGCCTCCCAGCCGACGTTGGTGGCGACGTTCCGCCGGCTGCGCGCGCTGTCCCCCGAGCTGACCGGGGGTCTGCTCGGCACCCTCGCGCTCGCCCTGGTGGCGACCGCGGGAAAGGTCGTCATCCCGGTCGTCGTGCAGCAGACCCTCGACCGCGGGCTCACCGACGACGGAGTCGACGTCGGCCTGGTCGCCGTGGCCGTGGGCGCGGCCTCAGCCGTCATCGTGCTGACCACCGTCGCCACGTACCGGATGAACCTGCGGCTCTACCGCCTGTCCGAGGGCACCCTCGCCACCCTGCGGGTGCATGCCTTCCGCCACATCCACGACCTGTCGATGCTCAGCCAGTCCGCCCAGCGTCGCGGCTCGCTGACCTCCCGGGTGACCAGCGACGTCGATCAGATGTCGCAGTTCCTCCAGTTCGGCGGGGTGATGCTGTTGGCCACCGTGTTGATGGTCGTCTACTCGTGGCCGCTGACCCTCCTCGTGTATGCGTTCTTTGTCCCTCTGTTCGTCGTGACCCGGCTGGTGCAGCGCCGGCTCGCCGGCCGGTACGCGATCGTCCGCGAACGGGTCGGCGAGCTGCTGGGCGCCGTGTCCGAGGCGGTCGTCGGCGCCCCGGTCGTGCGGGCCTACGGCGTTGCGGAGCGGACCGGGCGGCGCATCGACTGGACCATCGACCGCTACCGCTCGGCCCAGATCGAGGCCCAGCGGGTCGTCGCCGGGGTCTTCTCGCTCAGCGAGCTGGTCGCCGCACTCGCCACCGCCGCGGTCGTGACTGTGGGCGTGGCGCTCGGCGTCGCAGGCTCGCTCAGCACCGGGCGGCTGATCGCGTTCCTGTTCCTGATGACCCTGTTCGTCATGCCGATCCAGTCGATGACCGAGGTGCTCAACGACGCGGCCAAGGCGCTGGCCGGCCTGCGCCGGGTGCTCGACGTTCTGGATCTCCCGACCGACGTCCGCGACCCCGCGCTCGGTCGGACTGTGGGGCGGCTGCCGGCACCCCGCGCCGGCGGCGCTGCGGGCCACGGCACTGCGGGCCACGGCGGGGCAGGCCACGGCGGGCCCGCCGTGGTCGCGGCCGGCCGCGACCTGCCGGCCGGACCGCTGGGGGTCCGGTTCGACGGGGTCGGGTTCGCCTACCCAGACGGGCCGCCGGTGCTGCTCGACGTCGACCTGGAGATCGCCCCGCGCACGCGGGTGGCGGTGGTCGGCGAGACCGGATCCGGCAAGACGACCCTGGCCAAGCTGCTCACCCGGCTGATGGATCCGACCACGGGCACCGTGCGCATCGGCGGGGTGCCGCTGTCCGAGGTGCGGTTCGCCTCGCTGCGCGGCCGGGTGCTGCTCGTGCCGCGGGACGGCTTCCTGTTCGACCTCACGATCGCCGACAACGTCCGTTATGGCCGCCCCGGCGCCGACGACATGGCTGTCCACGCCGCCTTTGCGGCGCTCGGCCTCGCCGACTGGCTCGCCGGGCTGCCGGCGGGGCTGGCGACCCGGGTGGGGGAGAGCGGGTCGCGGCTGTCGGCCGGGGAGCGGCAGCTCGTCGCCTTGGCTCGCGCCCGGCTGGCCGATCCGGATCTGCTGGTCCTGGACGAGGCGACTTCCGCAGTGGACCCCGAGACCGAGGTGCGCCTGGCGGCGGCCCTGGCCGAACTGACCCGGGACCGCACCTCGGTGACGATCGCGCATCGACTGTCGACGGCGGAGGCGGCGCAGGATGTCGTCGTCGTGGACGCCGGGCGCATCGTGCAGTGGGGCCATCACCGAGCGTTGGTCGCCGTGCCCGGAGTGTACCGCCGGATGCACCAGTCCTGGGCTGTCGGTGTCGGCACGGTCGCGGTGGGTTCAGGGGCGGGAATGGCGGGCCCGGGGGAGGGGGCGGCGTGCCCGGCGACGCCGGCCCTGACGGCGGACGCCCGCCCCGCCCCGCCGACGCGGACGAGCAGAATGAAGCCGTGACCGTACGTCCATCCGCTCTGGATCCCGCCATCGCCAGCCGCCTGCGTCGCAACGACGCCGGTCTGTTCCCGGCCATCGCCCAACAGCACGACACCGGCGAGGTGCTGATGCTCGGCTGGATGGACGACGAGGCGCTGCACCGCACGCTGACCACCGGGCGGGCCACGTACTGGAGCCGCAGCCGTGGGGAGTACTGGGTCAAGGGCGACACCTCCGGCCACCAGCAGTGGGTCCGCTCGGTCGCCCTCGACTGCGACGGCGACGCCGTCCTCGTCCGGGTGGACCAGATCGGCCCGGCCTGCCACACCGGCATCCGGACCTGCTTCGAGGCCGATCCGCTGCCCGCGCGCGGGGGTAACCCGGGCGTCGCGGCCGACGCCGGGCCGGCCCGATGACCACCGGGCGGATCGTCCCCGACCGGGCCGCGTTCCACGCCGCCGCCGCCACCCGGCCGGTCGTCGCCGTCACCCGCCGGCTGCTCGCCGACGGGGAGACCCCGGTCGGGATCTACCGCAAGCTCGCCGGCGGGCCGGGCACCTTCCTGCTCGAGTCCGCCGAGCACGGCGGGGTGTGGTCCCGGTACTCGTTCGTCGGGGTGCGGGCGGCGGCGACGCTGACCGAACGCGACGGCCAGGCGGTCTGGGTCGGCACACCACCGCGCGGGGTGCCGACCGAGGGTGACCCGCTGGACATCCTGCGCGCGGTGGAACGCTCCCTGCGCGCCGACAACGATCCGCAAGCCCCGCCGCTGATGGGCGGCCTCGTCGGTTACCTCGGCTACGACATCGTGCGCCGCATCGAACGGCTGCCCTCGCATGCCGTCGACGATCTCGGTCTGCCCGAGCTGCGGATGCTGCTCACCACGGACCTCGCCGTCCTCGATCACGCGGACGGCTCCTGCCTGCTGGTCGCCAACGTCTTCACCGAGGCGCCGGCCGAGTCGGGCCCGGACCCGGCCGACGCCATCCGCCCCGACCTCGACGCTCTCTACGACGACGCGGTGGCGAGGCTGGACGCGATGACCAGCGACCTGGCCAAGTGGAGCGAGCCGACGGTGGCGACGACCAGCGGGGCGGCCAGCGGGGTCGGCGACTTCGTCTCCGCCACCCCGCCCGGCGCCTTCCAAGCCTCGGTCGAGCGGGCCATCGAGGAGATCCGCGCTGGGGAGTGCTTCCAGATCGTGGTCTCCCAGCGTTTCGAGCGGGCGACCGCCGCCGATCCCCTCGACGTCTACCGGGTGCTGCGCACGACCAACCCGAGCCCGTACATGTACCTGCTGCGGTTCGGTGACCACGACGTCGTCGGCTCCTCGCCGGAGGCGCACGTCAAGGTCACCGGGCGACGGGCGTTGCTGCATCCCATCGCGGGCAGCCGACCCCGGGGCGCGACACCGGAACGCGACGCGCAGCTCGCGGCGCAGCTGCTCGCCGACCCGAAGGAGCGCTCGGAGCACGTGATGCTCGTCGACCTGGTCCGCAACGATCTGGGCCGGGTCTGCGTGCCCGGTTCGGTGCGGGTCGTCGAGTTCGCCGCCGTCGAACGGTTCTCGCACATCATGCATATCGTCTCCACGGTGATCGGTGAGGTGGAGCCTGAGCGCAGCGCCGTCGACGTGCTCACCGCGACGTTCCCGGCGGGCACGCTCTCCGGGGCGCCGAAGGTGCGCGCGATGGAGGTCATCGACGAGTTGGAGCCCACGCGCCGCGGCCTCTACGGAGGCGTGGTCGGCTATCTGGACTTCGGCGGCGACCTGGACACCGCCATCGCGATCCGCACCACGGTGCTGCGCGGCGGCGTGGCCTACGTCCAGGCCGGCGCCGGAATCGTCGCCGATTCCGATCCCGACGCCGAGGACCTGGAGAGCCGCACGAAGGCGGCGGCGGTCCTGCGCGCGATCGAGGTCGCCGAGTCGCTGCGACCCCCGGCATGAGCGCCGGCCCGCCCGCCGCGCCGTGGCTGGCAATG
>NZ_CADCWT010000077.1 GCF_902806485.1 Candidatus Frankia alpina
ATACTCCGCGTAGCAGATCGCAACCTAGAACGATCTTCCCGAGGCCCTGGCCGATGGGACAGATGTGGCTGTGGTCCTCGATGGCCACGCGCCTGCAGGCCGACTATCCCCAGTACTGGGAGAACTTCTGGACCAAGCCCGGTCATGTCGGGTTCGACCAGCCCGAACTCGTGCGCGACGATCTGATCGAGCTGGACACGACGGTCAAGCGGGTCCTGTATGCCAACGACCTGCTCGAGGACCCGACTCTGCAGACGGCGGAGCTGGGCCAGGTGCGCGCGCTGGCGGCGCTGTTCGCGGCCATGAACAACATGTGGCACATCCCGATGGCGGTGCAGCTCGACGAGATTCCGGACGGCTACATCCTCGGGGCCGGCGTCGAACTGACCAGCGGCGCAGCCGCCGGACGCAAGCTCTACGTCCTGGGCGGGCACCAGGACGTAGAGCTCGTCGACAGCGACGGCGAGGCCGCGAACCTGCGTTTCACCGGCGTCGAGCCGGGCGACCGGATACGGGTCGACAACCACGCCTTTCTCGCCTACTGCTACTACTACCGGCACCACCTTCTCCCGTGGGAGCCGGAGTACGACTTCCTGCGGGTCGACGGCCAGCCCCTCTACCAGCAGTACGAACTACCGGAGATGTCGCCGTTCATGGGCGTCAAGCACACCGGCCGGATCGAGGGCAAGCTGCTGTGGGTCCACCACACGCACGATTCGTCGCTGTGGCCGCCACAGGGCCTGGGTTTCAAGGCCAACATCGAACGCGAGTACGGCGTCGAGCTGGCCCACACGAAGTTCCGCCTGCGCTGGACCGAGAATGCCGAGCACGTGCCGCCGAACATGGCCGCCTCGGTGCCGGGCCGGGCGAACACCACCTACCTGGTGGACTACCAGCCGATCATTGAGCAGTCCCTGGCCGACCTCGTCGACTGGGTGGAGAACGGCATCGAACCGGTGGACACGCAGTACGACTATCGAGACAGCGCGATCGTCCTTCCGGCGACGGCCAAGGAACGCCGCGGTATCCAACCGGTCGTGTCGGTGACGGCGAACGGCGGCGCCCGAACCGAGGTCGCGATGGGCGAGGCGGTCACGCTCTCCGCCCACGCCGAGACGCCACCCGGCGCCAGCACGATCGTCGGCCTCCGGTGGGACTTCGACGGGCGGGGCACCTTCCCGCGCACGGAGGACCTCGACGGCTCGCAGGCCGAGGTGACCGCGTCCACGACGCACACCTACGACGCCCCCGGGACCTACTTCGCCACCGCCCTCGTCGAATCACACCGTGACGGTGACGTCAGCGCCACCTCGCGCCGCATCCCCAACCTGGCCTCGGCCCGCATCATCGTTCGTTAACACGCCGGACGCCGGCAGCGCCTCGACTGTTGCGGTGCGATGTGCACGGTCTGCGTCCCGAAACCGTGCACATCGCACCGCAACGCGCCCGGCGCGGCGAGACCTGGGCGGCGGGGTTCGCGCTAGATGGAGAAGTCCTCGCCCTGCCAGACGCCGGCTTGGGGGAGGCGGATCGGCGGCCGCTCACCGGCACCGGCACCCTCGCCGTCGGCGGCAGCGACCGCACCGGCCGTGACGGCAGCGCCGGTGCGGGCCACCTCCAGCCGGTCGACGCGGGTGAGCAGCGACTGCAGGCTGATGCCGACCAGGTCGGGCATCCGATCGTCGTGGGCGGGCTGCGGGCGGCTCGGGCTGATGACCTGCCCGGGGACGCCGACGACCACCGAGCCGGGCGGGACGGGGTGGACGACGACGGCGTTCGCGCCGATGCGGCTGTCGGCGCCGACGGTGAACGAGCCGAGCACCTTCGCGCCGGCGCCGATCACCACCCGGTCGCCGATCGTCGGGTGGCGCTTGGTGGCCTCCAGGCTGGTCCCGCCGAGCGTCACCCCGTGGTAGATCGTCACGTCGGCGCCGACCTCGGCGGTCTCCCCGATGACCACGCCGGTGGCATGGTCGATGAACACGCCCTCGCCGATCCGGGCGGCGGGGTGGATGTCGACGCCGGTCAGTTTGCGGGTCAGCTCGGCGCCGACCCGGCCGAGCAGCGCCAGCCGGTGCGTCCACAGCCAGTGGTTCACCCGGTGGCCCCACAGGGCGTGCACCCCGGGATAGCACAGCGCGACTTCGAGGGTGGAGCGGGCGGCGGGGTCGCGGTCCCGCGCGGTGCGCAGGTCCCGGCGCAGCGTCGCGAGCACGGCTCAGTCTCCCAGGCCGGCGAACAGCGGGGTGGACAGGTAGCGCTCGCCGAAGTCGGGCAGCACGACGACGATCAGCTTGCCGGTGTTCTCCGGGCGGCCCGCCACCGTCAGCGCCGCCGACACCGCGGCCCCCGAGGAGATGCCGACGAGCAGGCCCTCCTCACGGGCGAGGCGGCGGGCGAGGTCAAAAGCGTCGTCGGCCTCCACCTGGATGATCTCGTCGACGAGCGTGGTGTCGAGTACGCCGGGCACGAAGCCGGCGCCGATGCCCTGGATCGGGTGCGGCCCCTTCGCGCCCCCGGACAGCACCGGCGACGCGGCGGGCTCCACCGCGACGAACCGGGCCGACGGCCGGCGCGCCTTGATGACCTCGGCGACCCCGGTGATCGTCCCGCCGGTGCCGACGCCGGCGACGAGGAAGTCGATCGTCCCGTCGGTGTCGCGCCAGATCTCCTCGGCGGTCGTGGCCCGGTGGATCGCCGGGTTGGCCGGGTTCTCGAACTGCTGGGGCATGAAGTAACGGGAGTCGCTCTTGGTGAGCTCCTCGGCCTTGGCGATGGCCCCGGCCATCCCCTCCGGGCCGGGGGTGAGCACCAGGTCGGCACCATAGGCGCGCAGCAGCATCCGCCGCTCGACGCTCATCGTCTCCGGCATCGTCAGCACGCACCTGTAGCCGCGGGCCGCGCACACCATGGCCAGCGCGATGCCGGTGTTGCCGCTGGTGGGCTCCACGATGATCGTGTCCGGGCCGATCGCGCCGGCCTTCTCGGCAGCGTCGATGAGCGCCAGCCCCAGCCGGTCCTTCACGCTGTGCGCCGGGTTGAACGACTCCAGCTTGGCGACGATCTGAGCCCCGACCCCGTCGGTGACCCGGTTCAGCCGCACCAGGGGCGTGTTCCCGACCAGCCGCGTGATGTCCTCGGCGATCCTCATCGACGTTCTTCCCCTCGGTCGGTGCCCCTCTTTGTCACAGGGCCAGGGTATGTCTCGACTCCGGCGCGGAGCCGTCCGTGAGCAATCAGGCACCATCGTGCGCCGTGGATCGCGGCGGCGGGGCCCACCGGCACGGCAGCCGGACCCACCGGCGTGGCGACGCCGCCGCGGCAGCGTTGCGCGATGGGCGGACGTCCGCGGTCCGGCCGGGATAGTTTCGGGCTCGTGGCGCGGATCCGGCAGCGAGGGTGCGTAGGCGGGCTCGACGCCGAGGTGCGGCGCCGGGTGTGCGGATGCCGAGGCGGGGTCGAGGGCGGATGAGGATCGCGCTGTTCGTGACCTGTCTGGTCGATGCGCTGTACCCGCGGGTCGGGCAGGCCACCACCGAGCTACTCGAACGCCTCGGTCACGAGGTCGTCTTCCCGACCGGGCAGACCTGCTGCGGGCAGATGCACACCAACACCGGCTATGCCCGCGAGGCGGTCAGGCTGGTCCGCCACCACGTCGAGGTGTTCTCCGACGCCGACGTCATCGTCACCCCGTCCGGCTCGTACGCGGGTTCGGTGCGCCACCAGCTACGCCACGCTGGCCCGCGACGCCGGCGACGACGCGCTCGCCCGCCGCGCCGAGGCGGTCTCGGCCCGCACCTACGAGCTGTCCGAGCTGCTCGTCGACGTGCTCGGCGTCGAGGATGTGGGCGCCTACTACCCGCACCGGGTCACCTACCATCCGACCTGCCATTCGCTGCGGGTGCTGCGGGTCGGCGACCGGCCGCTGCGGCTGCTGCGCCAGGTCGCCTGGATGACGTTGCTGGAGCTGCCGGAGGCGGAGACCTGCTGCGGGTTTGGCGGCACCTTCGCGGTGAAGAACGCCCCGACGTCGACGGCGATGCTCGCCGACAAGATGCGTCACGTCCTCGGCACCGGCGCGGAGGTGGCCACCGCGGGCGACGCGTCCTGCCTGATGCACATCGGCGGCGGCCTGACCCGGCTGCGCGCCGCCACCCGCACGGTGCACCTCGCCGAGATCCTCGCCAGCACCCAGGCGGGCGGCGGGCGGGCAGGCGTCCGATGACGGCGGCGTTTCTCGGGATCCCCGCGCCACCCGGCGCCGGGCAGCTGCGCGGCGACCGGTCGTTCCCCTCCGCCGCGCGCGACGCCCTCGGCGACAGCCAGCTGCGCCGTAACCTCGGCCACGCCACCGGGGTCATCCGCGCCAAACGGGCCACGGCGGTCGGCGAACTCGACGACTGGGAGCAGCTGCGCCTCGCCGGCGAGGCGATCAAACGGGCGACGATGGCCCGCCTGAACGACCATCTCGTCCGGCTGGAGGCCGAGGTGACCGCCCGCGGCGGGACGGTGCACTGGGCCCGCGACGTGAACGAGGCGAACGCGATCGTCACCGGCCTCGTCCAGGCGACCGGCGCGACCGAACTGGTCAAGGTCAAGTCGATGGCCACCCAGGAGATCGGCCTGAACGCCGCGCTCGCCGACGCCGGCATCACCGCGCACGAGACCGATCTCGCCGAGCTGATCATCCAGCTCGGCGACGACGTGCCCAGCCACATCCTGGTCCCGGCGATCCACCGCAACCGCGCCGAGATCCGCGAGCTGTTCCTGCGGGAGATGCCCGGCGTCGACCCGTCGCTCACCGCCGAGCCGCGCCGCCTGGCGATGGCCGCCCGCGCCCACCTGCGCCGCACGTTCCTGCGGGCGCGGGTCGCCGTCTCCGGGGCGAACTTCGGCGTCGCCGAGACCGGCTCGCTGGTGGTGGTGGAGTCGGAGGGCAACGGGCGGATGTGCCTGACGCTGCCGGAGACGCTGATCACGGTGATGGGTATCGAGAAGGTCGTGCCGAGCTGGCGGGACCTGGAGGTGTTCCTGCAGCTGCTGCCCCGCTCGTCGACCGGCGAGCGGATGAACCCGTACACGTCGATCTGGAGCGGCGTCACCCCCGGCGACGGGCCGCGGGCGTTCCACCTGGTCCTGCTCGACAACGGCCGCACCGCCGCCCTCGGCGACGCCGTCGGCCGCGACGCGCTGCACTGCATCCGCTGCTCGGCCTGCCTGAACGTCTGCCCCGTCTACGAACGCACCGGCGGCCACGCCTACGGCTCGATCTACCCCGGCCCCATCGGCGCCGTGCTGTCCCCGCAGCTCACCGGCATCCATTCCGGCAACGACGACAACGCCTCGCTGCCATACGCCTCCAGCCTGTGCGGCGCCTGCTACGACGTCTGCCCGGTGCGCATCGACATCCCGTCGCTGCTCGTCCGCCTGCGCACCGCCCACGTCGGCGCCGCCCGCGCCCGCCCGCTGCCGACCGCGGAGGCAGTCACGATGGCCGCCGCCGCCTGGGTGATGTCCTCCCCCACCCGCTTCGCCGCCGCGCAGACGGTCTCCCGCCTCGGCCGCCTGGGCGGACGCGCCTCCGGCCGGCTGTCGTCGCTGCCCCCGCCGCTGTCCGCGTGGACGTCCAGCCGGGACGCCCCCCGGCCCCCCGGCCCCCCGAGGAGACGTTCCGCCAGTGGTGGGCCCGCACCCGCGGCGGCCCCGCGGCGTCGCCGACGAATCCGACGGAGTCGCCGTGAAGGCCCGCGACGAGGTGCTGGCCCGCATCCGGGCTGCGAACGTCAACGCCGGCGTCGGCCTCGGCGGTGCGGCGGGCGGACGGCGATGTCGACATTCCCCGCGACTACCACCACGGCGGCGGCCCGGCGTCCGGCAGCCCGCCGCTGCTCGATCTGCTGCGCCGCCGGCTCATCGACTACCGGGCGTCCGTTGTCGACGCGGCCCCCGGCGACGAGCCGGCCGCGATCCGCGCAGCCCTAACCGCCGCCTCCGTCGGGCCCACGCCCGGTTCCGCCGAGCCTCCGCGCGGTTCCGCGGAACGCTCACCCGGTTCCGCCGGGCCCGCGTCCGGTTCCGTCGGGCGGCCCGGTGGGGCGGTGCTCGTCCCACCCGGGCTGCCGGCAGGTTGGTGTCCGGACGGCGTCGTCGACCGCGGGTTCACCGCGACCGAACTGGACGGGTTCGCGGCGGTGGTCACCGCCTGCGCGGCGGCCTGTGCGCTGACCGGGACGATCGCCCTCGACGGCTCTCCCGACCAGGGCCGGCGCGCGATCACCCTGGTTCCCGACGTCCACGTCTGCGTCGTCCGAGCCGCCCAGGTCGTCCACGGCGTCCCCGACCTGCTTGCCCGCCTGGACCCGACCCGTCCGATCACGCTCATCAGCGGCCCGTCGGCCACCAGCGACATCGAGTTCGACCGCGTCGAGGGCGTCCACGGCCCCCGCACCCTCGCCGTCATCCTCGTCGCCAACCCCACCAACCCCACCAACCCCACCAACCCCACCGACCTCACGGCCTGACGCCCCACCGCGCGCCGGCCCTGGTCGGGGTGCCTGTGGGCGCATTGTCCCGTGCCGCGGCCGGTGTGGTGGCAGCCGGTGGCGTGTTGCGGGAGGAAATCTGGGAGCGGCTGGCGAGGGTGCCGGATCCGTGCTCGCCGCGGGGTCGAGTCTACCCGTTGCCGTGTCTGCTGGTGGTGTGGCTGTGCGCGCTGACCGGCCAGGTCGAGGTCGACCAGAAGAGCAACGAGACCAGCGCGTTCCAGCCGCTGCTACGCGCCCGGCTCGCCCGGCTGCCCTGGGCTGACGTTCCGACCAACCTCGCGCCCTGCGCTCCGCGGTGATCAACAGGCTGCATCGGGCTGGCTACCGGTTCATCTCACCCGGCCGCCGCGACCACACCACCCCGACCGCCGCACTCGATCTCCACGGCTTCCCGTGACAAAACCGGTCAGACCGCGATCACGCCGGCTTCCTGGGACCTGCCGGAGAATAACTTAGGTCTTTGATGTTGGTCTTGCCACGAGACCAACGGCACCTCTCTTTGATCGAGAACCGAAGTTATTAATCGGCGCGTCCCTGGAGGGTCTGGCCGGCCAGGCCGAACGGGACGATGTGTTGGACGGCACAGAGCCGACAAAGTAATACTAGAATGATTGGACCAAAGTTCTAGCCGTCGAGGAGCTGCCGAGGACGACGGCGGCGAAGACGTCGGCACGAACCGCCCGGCCGCGGGTGGTTGATGGCGTATGCCTTGGGTCCCTGATGCGCGCCGGCGTCGAGCGGGACGTGATCGGGCCGGTTAGCACGGTGTGCGGCGGCGCGGACCGGCCGCATGCCCTCGATCCGTTCGTCTCCTGCCGGGCGCGGATCCGCCAGGCTCTGGAGCGCCTCGGCAAGGCCGGATCGACGGAGCTCATCCGGGCGTCCGCGCCGCGGGAACTCGCAGAGGCCTGCGAGTTCACCCGAGCGATGCTCTCTCGCTGGGTGCCGCTTCAGCTTTACACCCGCGACGACCTGGATCCCGAAGCCTCGCATTTCCGCGCGTACGTCGAGGGCGACAACGAGATCCCCCTCACGAACCTGTTGGCCGAGACCGACATGGTTCGGCGTCGAACCGCCGTTCTCATCGACCAGTCCCTCGTCCGCCGTCGGGCGTTCAAGCCGATCATCGAGGTCGCGCAGAGCCCGGGATACGTTGCCGCGCCCATCCTCGTCGAAGGCCGCACGATCGGCTTCCTGCACGCGGATCGGGTGGGGCAGGCACGTCTCGTCGACGACGACGACCGGCGGCACATCCAGGCCTTTGCCGGGGAGCTGGCCGTCGTGTACCAGTGCGTGCGATGGAGCGAGCGGCTCGCCGAGCGGGAAGAGCGCGCCTTGAGCGAGTTGGAGCGGGCTGCCAAGGCGCTCAGACTGATCGGCTCGACGGCAGCCTGTCTCGCGATTGCACCGGACAATCCACAGGTCGCAAGGCCGGATGCCGAAGGGGCCATCCGCCGGGACGCCTTCCTCACCGTGCGGGAGCGGGAGATCCTCGACCACGTCGCCGACGGCGCCACCAACCGCGTCGTCGCGCAGCGGCTGTCCTTGTCGGAGGACACGGTGAAGACCCACATGCGCAGAGTGCTGCGCAAGCTCCGGGTCACGACGCGCGGAGCGGCGGTGGCCAGATATCTCGAGATCCGCAGGGGCGTCGGGTGAACAGGCTCGACGGTGCACGAGCCGGCAGGCTGGGCTGGGACGCCCTGGACGCGGCACTGGCGGAAATGCGGACATGCCGGAGTGTCCGAGAGCTCGCCGACCGCGCCTGCGCGCTGGCTGTCGTCGGGTGTGGTGCCGACGCCGTCGCCCTCGGGCGGGTGACGGACGGCGTGGCAACGGGCTGGACAGGTGTGGCTCCTTGAGCCCGGTGGGACGGTCCCTTCCGGCCCCGTGAAGGTGAACGATGCCCCCGCGGTGGAGCAGCAGGTGATCCGTTCGGGGCGGTCGCTGGCACGTGGTCCGTCGCCGGCGCTGGGAGGACGGAGAGTTCTCGTCGCCGCCGTCACCTCCCCGGACCACGTCCTCGGCCTGCTGCACGTCGTGGCTGCCGGAGAAATCGGACCCGAAATCATCGAGACGTACGCGGGCGCGCTCGGGTCCATGTTCACGCTCCTCGGCGTACGGCAGCGGGCGGGGGAGCAGAAGTACGTCCTGGCCCGGCTCCTCGACGGACTCGCCGACCCTGCAGAGCGTCCGATCGAGCTCGTCAACGCCCAACTCGACATCCGGATCGCGTCGACGGCCACCTCGGACCCGAAGTCGAGCTCGCCCGGTCTGCGTGACCGTCTCACGGAGCGGCAGCGCGAGGTCCTCGATCTCATGCTGGCCGTCTCGACGGTCAAGAGCCACGTACGCGCGGTGCTGCGAGCCAGCGGCGCCGTCAACCGGTCCGACGCCGTGACGCGCTTCTCCCGCAGCGGGACATGAGTCCGCTCCCCCTCGCCACGGCGTCGACGAGGAAGGACCACCGCCCCTGCGCGCTACGCGTAGCGCTTGCGCAGGGTGGTCTTGAGCACCTTCCCCGTGGCGTTGCGGGGAAGGGCATCGACGATCTCGAGCTGCAGCGGGAGCTTGTACCGGGCGATCCGCTCCGCGGCGAAAGCCCGCAGCCCCTCGAGATCCACCGTTACACCCGGCTCGGTCACGACGACCGCGCAGACACGCTCGCCCCATTTGGGATCCCGCGTACCGATGATCGCGACCTCTGCCACGGCAGGGTGGTCGAACAACACCCCTTCGACCTCGGCGGGGTAGACGTTCTCACCCCCTGTGATGACCATGTCCTTGATGCGATCGGCGATGAACACAAAGCCGTCGTCGTCGAGATGGCCGCCGTCACCCGTACGCAGCCACTGGCCGTTGAAAGCCCGGGCGGTCGCCTCCGGGTCCTGGAAGTACCCCGGCGTCACGCTCGGGCCGCGCACCTCGATCTCGCCGGCGACGCCGGGCGGTACCGGGCTGCCCGTCGCATCGACGACCCGCAGATCGCACAGCAGCAGGGGGCGCCCGGCTGAGCCGATCTTCCGCAGGGCGTTCTCCGCCGTCAGGAAGGAAGCGACCGGCCCGGCCTCGGTCAGACCGTAGCCCTGGGCCAGCTCCACGTTGCGCTCCTGGAAGCGACGGATCAGCCCCACCGGAACCGGCACGCCACCCCTGATGATCAACCGTAAGGTCGAGAGATCCGCGGCCTCGAATCCGGGCAGCGCCGAGAGCGCGTCGCACATCACCGGAACGCCGAACATCGTCGTGACGCGTTCGCGCTCCAGATCGTCCAGCACCGTCTGGGGCTCGAAGGCCTGATGGATCACCAGCCGGCCTCCCTTGATCCACGTCGCGATCGTCGTGACGTTCAGCGTGCCGATGTGGAACATGGACGCGCAGACCAGGGACACCTCGTCGTAGGCGATATCGAGTGCCAGCACGACCCCGATGTTGTGCCACCACAGGTTCCCGTGGGCCAGCACCGCGCCCTTGGGACGTCCGGTCGTTCCCGACGTGTACATGATCAGCACGGGGTCGGAGGGATCCACCGGCACGCGCTCGGCGAGGGGGCTCGTGGCGGCGATCAGCTCGTCTCCGTCCTCCCAGGCCGGCACGGACTCACCCGACGCGATGCGGATGAACCGCTGCACCGGAAACTGATCGCGGACACTGTCGATCACCGTCGTGTGCTGGTGGTCGGCGAGAAGAGTGTGCACGCCCGAGTGTATGATCGCGTAGGCGAGTTCGGGCCCCGCGAGGCAGAAGTTCAGCGGGACGAGAGTTGCGCCGCGGCTCGCCGCCGCGAACAGGGACTCCCGGATCGCAGGGTCGTTCAGGCCGAGGTAGGCAACTCGATCACCCTTGCCGACCCCGCCCTGGCGCAACACCTCGGCCAGGCGCCGGACGCGGTCGTACACCTCGGCGAAGGTACGCGTCACTCCCCGGAAGGTCACAGCTGGGCGTTCCGCCGAGGCGCGTGCGCGACGCTCCAGCAGCGCCGCCAGGTCGATCTCGGCCGCGGCGGAGGCTGCTGTCGCCGCGGCGAGCTCGGTCTCGGCGCTGTCGATCGCGGGTGTCTGAGTGCTCATGTGGAGTGAGCGAAGCAGGCGCTCAAAGCACGTACAATCATTCTCCGCCCGCTCAGCGAAGAAGCTCACTCATAGGGATGAAGACGCGACTCGGCGTGGATGCGAAAGTGATTGAACGCACGTGATCCATAACTTGCGGGGATGGTTCATCTCCCGTCGAAGGAATGAGGTGTTTCTTTTGTCGCTCAGCGTTCCGACGAGCACGCTCGAGGCATATCCCGAGCGCTACCTCGCGGCATGGAACCAGCGGAACATCGCCAATGCTCTGGCGGTCGTGCATCCAAAGGTCCACTGGGTGGATCCGCTGCTTCCTGAACCGTTAACGGATCACGATGGTGCGGCAGCCTTCTTCGGGGGCGCGTGGCAGGGCTTTCCAGACCTTGCGTTCGAGCTCGTGGGGAGTCCGCTGGTCGACGCGGCGGCCGGACGCGTCGCTTCCGCGTGGCGGATGACCGGCACGCACACCGGCGAGTTCCCGCCGGGGGCGCCGATCAGCGGCAACGCCTTCGAAGTCTTCGGTACGGACGTCTGGGAGGTGGACGCGGAAGGTCGGGCGATCTCGGTGCGTGCCTTCTACGACTCCCTGGTTCTGCTCCGCGCCATCGGCCTGGCCTGAATCGCCGAGGAAGCACACTGATGAGAACGACCATCGAGAATGCCGACGTCGTCATCGTCGGCTCCAGGTGTGCGGGAACCGCGGCGGCCGTTCCGCTGGCGCGAGCCGGGCACAAAGTCATAGTCGTCGACAAGACGGCTTTCCCGTCCGACACGATGTCGACTCATGTGCTCGTCCCGAACGGGGTCCAGGAACTCCAGTTCATGGGCGCGCTGCAGAAGATTCTCGCCCTCGGGCCGTCGAAGAGTCGTTATCTGACGCTGCACGACGGTGACCTGGAGATCAAGGAAAGATTCAGGCCGTTCTCGGGAATCGACTACGGGCTCTGCATCCCGCGCGACCAGCAGGACGCGATCCTCGTCGAGGCCGCCCGGGACGCGGGCGGCGAGGTCCGCGAGCGCACCAATGTCGAAGAGGTGAACGGACGGGCGGTGGGAGTTCGCTGCCGCAGCGGCCGGACCGAGTACGAGATCCACGCCGGCCTCGTCATCGGTGCCGACGGCCGGCGGTCCCGCATCGCGGCCGAGGTCGGTGCGTGGGCTCCCTACCGCGCCTCGAAGAACGGGCGAGGCTTCGCGTTCCGCTACGTGGACGACCCCCTCGGGCCCGACGCGCCGAGCGCGTTCCAGATCTTCCGCGCGCACGGCAACCAGGTCCTCGTCCTCCCGTCCTGCCCGGCTGGTCGGGCACTCGTGGTGAACATGACGGACGCCGCCGCGATCCCCGGCTACCGGAGCGATCCGGACGGCTCCTGGGAACGCATGATCGAGACCGACCCGGCGCTGAAAGTACGGATCGGGGGCGCGACAAACGTCAGCAGGATGCGTACCACCGACGATCTCTCGGCCTTCTATCGTCGGTCCTCCGGTCCTGGTTGGGAACTGGCCGGCGACGCAGGCCACTTCAAGGATCCGGTGACCGGCAACGGGATGCGCGACGCGCTGAAGTTCGGACGACTGCTGGGTGAGGCGGCCGCCAGGACGCTGCACGACCCCGCAAAACTCGACGCCGCGCTCCGCGACTGGGAAGCGTCACGAGATGCGGACACGATCTCGACGTACCACTGGGGCAACCGCGAGTCACGTCCGGGCGCGACGAGCCCGCTGGTGCACGAGGTACTCCGTACCTTCGCGGGCGATGACCAGCCGAATCTGTCGGACACGTTCAACCGCGCCCGTCCCGTCGAGACAGTCATCAATCCGGCACGCCTGGTCACCGGGCTGATTCGTGCATTGCGAGCACCCGGTGCCGACCGGCGTGCGATCTTCAAAGAGCTCAGGACCGAGCTGCCGATGGAGATCTCCATCCGACGCCACCGGCTGCTCGACGGCTTCCGCTCCACCCGACCGACCGCGACCGAACGCGACGGGTAGAGTGTGGGCCGGGCTCCGAAGCCTCCTTCGTACCGGCCCGCCGCCGAGCAGGAGCACCTCGTGTCATTGCCCGCCCCGGACGGGTCTGCAACGAATGGTGTAACTCCTGATCAAGGAGAAGCACCTAATGACCGATATGACAGTAGCCGTGGATACTTCCGCGGTGCCGATGAAGGAGCCGGCGCGGCCGGCTGAAGGCGGAAACCCTCTCGCTGCCCCTGGTAGGGGTGGTCGGGCATCTTCGCTGTCTCCTAGGTCGCGCTGAGCGCGGTCTCCTTGCGGACGTGTGGGGCCACTTCCTCGGCGATCAGATGCATGACCTCTTCGGTGCCGGCCGGGCCGAGGCCGTTGTCGATCTGGAGGAAGTGCAGGTCGTGGCGGAGATCCTGGTGCATCCCGATCAGGCGTTCGGCGACGTACTCGGGGGTGCCGACGAGGATCTGGCCGGCCGGGCCGGTGAGCTCGTCGAAGCCCTGGTCGAGCAGCCGCTGGGCGCGGTTGTCCTGGCGCAGTCCCTGGTTGCGCTGCGCGGCGGCGTTGATCGTCTGCTCCCAGTAGGCCCGGTACTCGCGGCGCACCCGCGCCTCGTCGTGGTCGACGACGGTGGACAGCGACGCGACCCGGGCCCGGCTCGGGTCGTGGCCGGCGGCGGCGAACGCCCCGCGGTAGTGGTCGGCGAAGTCGGCGTAGGTGCCGGCGCGGAACCCGGCGACCAGGACGGGCAGATCCTTGCTGGCGGCGAGCTCGACGGAGTCGACGTTGCGCGTCGCCCCAAGCCAGACCGGGAGCTGCGGCTGGACCGGGCGCGGGGTGACGTGCGCGTCGCGCAACGCCGGGCGGGACGTGGCGGGCCAGGCCGGGAGGTGCCCGGTGCGCAGGATCTCCAGGAGCAGGTCGAGATTCTCCCGCAGCAACGTCGCGCGGTCCGGGTCGTCCTCGCCGATGAGCAGCCGCGAGGCGCTGGCGAAGTTGCCCTTCCCAGCGACGATCTCGACGCGTCCACCCGAGATGACGTCGAGGGTGGCGTAGTCCTCGGCGACGCGGACCGGGTCGAGCAGGGGAAGCAGTGTCACCCCGGTCATCAGCCGCAGCCGTTCGGTCTGCGCGGCGATCGCGGCGAGGATGACCGGCGGCGCGCTCGTCACGAAGCGTGGGTCGCCGTGGTGCTCGCCGACGGAGAACGCCTCGAAGTCGAGCCGCTCGGCGAGCACGCCCTGGTCGATGATCGACGCCAGGCGCTCGTGCTCGGTCGGCGTCACCCCGGTGCGCCGGTCGGTGGAGACGCCGCCGAGCGTGTTGATTCCCAGTTCCACCAGATGCCCTCGATCGTCGGTAGCTGTTTCGGAGGCGGCGAGCCCGCACTGACGACTGGCGACGGTGGATCAGGACATGACGCCCAGCTTGCCATCAGGCGCCGAAACCGCGTGCGTCTCGCCGTTTTACCAGGACTTTAGCCTCGATCATCGCTTGCCGACCATCTCGATGCTTTCGGTTGACAAGTTACGTCATGGGATGAAACCTTCACCCGGGCTCGGGGACGCCGAGAGTGGATCATGTGGGAGCTTCGATGTATCAGCGGGGATCAGTCCAGCTCAGGACCGGCGGCGGCCGGCGCGGCGCCATCGCGGTCGCCCTCGCGGCCGGCCTGGCGGTGACCCTCGCGGCCTGCGGCTCGGACTCGGGTGGCGGCTCGAGCGCCGCCGCTGCCAGCCCGGCCGCGGCCGGCGCCTCGAGCGGCCCCGACCTGTCGGGCGTGACGCTGCGGGTGGCGACCTACCCGGCGGCCATCGGCGGTGACGAGGCGCTGCTCAAGGCGGCCGGGCTGCTCGACACCCCGTACAAGGTGAAGTTCCAGACGTACCCCGACGGCGGCGCGCAGACCGGGGCGGTCAACCAGGGCAGCGCGGATCTCGCCCGCGGCAGTGGCGTCGCCAACGTGCTGATCGCCGCCGGGGGCACCAAGCCGAACTTCGTGTCCGTCGCGACGCTGCGGCTGCCGACGTCGTTGCAGTGGACGGTCGCGAAGAAGGGCATCACCTCGATCGCCGACCTGCGGGGCAAGAAGGTCGCGTACACCAAGAACACCACCACGCAGTACTTCCTGCTCAAGCAGCTCTCCAGCGCCGGGCTGACCTTCTCCGACATCCAGCCGGTGCCCCTCACGCCGGCCGACGGGCTCAGCGCGCTGCTCGGCGGCAGCGTCGACGCGCTGGCCGGGTTCGGCAAGACCGTGCAGGTCGCGGTCGCCAAGGGCAACCCGATCCTGGCCGACGGCGGCCCGATCCTCTCCGGCAGCCTCGGCGGGCTCGTCAGCGCCTACAACGCCTACACCAAGGACCTCGACGACCCGGCGACGTCCGCGGCGATTGCCGACTACATCGGTCGCATCGACGCCTCGTTCGCCTGGACCCGGGCGCATCCCGCGGAGTGGAACAAGATCACGGCCACGAACACCAGCCAGCCGCTGGAGTCCGTCACGGCCAACTTCAAGGCCTCGGAGAACAGCGCGAACTCGGCCGTGGGCCCCGTCGACCCGAAGGCGCTGACCGACCAGCAGGGCATCGCCGACACCTTCCAGGCCGCCGGCCTGCTGCCCGGCAAGGTCGACGTCCCCGGCAGCTACAGCACGAAGCTGAACCCGGCGATCGAGGCCGCCATCGCCTCCTACAAGGTTAAGTTCGCGGCGAACTTCGCCGTCACGACGGTCAAGTGAGCGGACGATCGGACCGGGCGCCATGGCGACCGTGACGCAGCCCGAGGGCGCGCGCGCCGTCGCAGGTACGCCTGACGGCGGGTGACGTTCAGCGCCGGCAGCGCGGAGCGGCGCTGGCGGCTGCGGGTTCCCAGCCTGGTCCGCCGGGCGATCGTGCCGATCCTGCTCATCGCGCTGTGGCAGGTCGGCAGCTCGGCGAGCTGGTGGTCGACGGAGGTCCTGCCCGCGCCGTGGGACGTCGCCCACGAGTTCGTCACCCTGTGCAACAACGGGCAGCTGCCGTCGAACCTGTGGGTGTCGGTGCGCCGGGCGTTGACGGGCGCGGCGATCGGCATCGCCGTGGGCCTCGCCCTGGGTGTGGCGGTCGGCCTGCGGCGGCCGGTCGAGGAGGCCCTCGACGCCACCCTGCAAATGCTGCGGACGATCCCGTTCCTGGTGATCCTGCCGCTGTTCATCCTGTGGTTCGGCGTCGACGAGACCCCGAAGATCCTCATTATCACGATCGGCACAGCCCTGCCGATGTACATCAACACGATGTCGGGGGTACGCACGGTCGACCCGCGTCTGCTGGAGATGGGCCGCCAGTTCGGCCTGAACCGGCTGCGGCTCATCGCGACCGTGGTCCTGCCCGGGGCGATGCCGAGCATCCTCACCGGCGTGCGCTACTCGCTCGGCCTGAGCTGGCTCGCGCTCGTCGTAGCCGAGCAGATCAACGCCCAGAAGGGCCTGGGCCTGCTCATCTACAACGCGCAGTCGCTGTTCCAGACGAAGATCTTGATGGTCGTCGTCTACGCCGCCCTCGGCCTGATCACCGACATAATCGTGCGCCTCGCCGAGCATCGCCTGTTGTCCTGGCGCTCACGGTGACGCCGATGAACGCCGTCACCGTGAGCGGCCTGCGTCGCGCGTTCGGCTCACATGTCGTGCTCGACCGGCTCGACCTCACCATCGCCGACTCGGAGTTCGTGGCGCTGGTCGGGCGCAGCGGCGGCGGCAAGACGACTCTGCTGCGCACCCTGGCCGGCCTCGGCCCGGTCGCCGAGGGCAGCGTCGAGGTGCCGGCGCTGCGTTCGGTGGTGTTCCAGGAGCCACGGCTGCTGCCCTGGCGTCGGGTGTGGCAGAACGTCTCCCTCGGTCTGCCCCGCTCCCGCCGACGCGACGAGGCGACCCGGGCGCTCACCGAGGTCGGGCTCGCCGACCATGCCCAGGCCTGGCCGCTGACGCTGTCCGGCGGCGAGGCGCAGCGTGTCGCCCTCGCCCGAGCACTGGTCCGCGAGCCGGAGCTGCTGCTGCTCGACGAGCCGTTCGGTGCCCTCGACGCGCTGACCCGCATCCACATGCATGCCCTGGTCCGCCAGCTGCACGAACGCCACCGCCCGGCCGTGCTGCTGGTGACGCACGACGTCGACGAGGCCCTCGAACTCGCCGACCGGGTCATCGTCCTGCGCGACGGCCGCCTCGACGAGCAGATCGAGACCCGCGAGCTGTTCGAGGACCGCCGCGACCCGCGCTTCGAGCAGGCCCGCGCCCGCCTGCTGAGCCTGCTCGGCGTCACCGACACTCACGTCACCGACACCTCGGTCGCCGACGGCCAGGCGGTCGGCGGGCCGTAAGCTCCGCCCGCGGGTCAGGACTCCGCAGGTAGCTCGGGGTTCGGCGGGGACAGGCCTCGGGCCAGCAGCGCGGCGAGGGCGTCCGGGTCGACGAGGGTGTGGTCAGGCTGGTCGAGCAGCGGCGCCATCGACGCGGCGAAGGTGAGCAGCTGTGCCGCGGCGACCTGCTCGGGCGTCGGGACCTCGCGCCCGAAGATCCGGGCCAGCCGGCCGGCGATCACAGCCGCGGCGGCGTCGGTGCTCTCCATCGCCCGCCGCCGGATCTCCTCATGTACGGCCAGTTCCTGCAGGACGATGCGATGCACCGGCGACGGCCGGCCGAGCACGACGGTGAGATGCCGCCACAGCTCGGCGATCGCCCTGCGCGACTCCACCCGCTCTGACGAGGGCAGGTCGGGCGACGGCACGTCGGACGGGGGCAGGTCGAGTTCGCCGAGAGTGGTCACCCGATCTCGCTGCACGACCGCGAGCAGCAGGTCCATCTTCGTCTTGAAGTGGTAGAAGATCAGCCCGTGCGGCACGCCGGCCGCCGCGGCGATCCGGGCGGTGGACGTCCGGTCGAACCGGTGCTCGGCGAACAGCACCTCCGCGGCGACCAGGATGCGCTCCCGGGCGGTGCGTTCCGCCTCCCCCGGCTCGTCGGCCGTCGACGCCACCGCCCGACCCGCGCTCGCGACCGCGCCGCCGCCGGCCCTCCGCTCGCCCCGTCCCACCTCGGAACCCGGCCTCAGAACTCGGTGTTGCCGGCGTCGGGGGCGATCTCGTGCGCGGTGATGAACTTCGACTCGTCCGAGGCCAGGAACAGCACGGTGTCGGCGACCTCCTCGGGCTCGGTGCCGTCGACGGGCAGCAGGTTCATGAACATCGGGCCGAGCCGGTCGTAGCCGCCGATCGCCTCCTCGATGCGCTCGCGCATGCTGCCGCTGCCCATCGGCGTGTTCACCCCGGTCGGGTGCACGCTGTTGACCCGGATATGGTGCTGGCTCAGCTCCGCCGCGAACGCCTTCGCCATGCCGCGCACCGCGAACTTGCTCGTCGTGTACGGCACCATGAACGGCTGCACCTTCAGCCCCGCCGCCGAGCTGATCAGGATGATCGAGCCCCCGCCGGCGCGCACCAGGTGCGGCGCGCCGACCATCACCGTGTTCCACACCCCGGTGACGTTCGTGCTGATCGTGTCCTCGTAGATCTGCGGGGTCACCTTGTCCCACGCCCGCGGGATACAGATGCCGGCGTTGGCGACGACGACGTCGAGCCGGCCGAGCTGCGCCACGCCGTCGTCGACGATGCGGCGCAGGGCCTCCAGATCGCGGACGTCCACGATCCCGGACACCACCCGACGCCCCGTCTTCTCGATCAGCGAGACCGTCTCCGCCAGATCCTCCGGGGTCGCGGAGAGGTAGTCGACACTCGGCAGGGGCGCACAGACGTCAACCACGATCACGTCGGCGCCCTCCTCCGCGAGGCGCAACGAGTCCGCCCGCCCCTGCCCGCGCGCGGCCCCCGTCACCAGCGCGACCTTGCCCGCCACCCGACCGCTCATCGCCGTCTCCGATCCCACGTCACAGCGCCCGGCCACCGCCGACCCGACACTTGGTTGAGTACTCACTCAGCCTACGACCTATCTACCTATGGACGTCAATGACGCACGATGGGCAGCCGTCCCGTGACGTTGCCGGACATCCCGGTCAACGCCCGCCCACCGCCACTCGTCCGCCCACCGCCGGGACCACCGGCCGTGCTTGGCCGGAGCCCTACACGCCCGATTTATCCCGCCGGCCAGGCAAGAGATGGGTCATTTCGGTGACTGCGGGATGGTTGTTTGGTGACTGTCGGGGGCGAGGGGGACGCTCTTGACTGCTTCGTGTCATACGCCGAGGACGGTCGGGCCTGGGCGGAGTGGATCGCCGGGACGTTGGAGGGTGCCGGCCTGCGGGTCCTCGTCGAGTCGTGGGACCTGGTGGCGGGCACTCACCGGGTCGCCTGGCTGGACCGGGCGACGAGGCAGGCGCGGCACACCATCGCCGTCGTCTCGGACGGCTACCTGAGCTCCACGGACGCGATCGCCGAGTGGGGATCGGCCTGGTCGCCCCGCCTGGCCGACGGGGACCGCCGGCTGCTCGTCGCCCGGGTGACCGACCGCCTGGTGCCCGGCCTGCTCGGCCAGATCGCCCCGATCAACCTGTTCGACCGCGGCGCACTCGCCGGTGAGACCGCCACATCAGGACACCGTGTCCGCCCGCCGCGCAATCGCCGACATCAGTAGCGAGAGCCGCTGTGATAGACCGCAGCCAGAACAGCCGACCCGGATGGAGCCGAGACTCGACCGCTGGAGGTAGACAGGGAAGCTATTCCGAAACCGTCAGGTTGATTCTTTCGAAACTCGGGTGACGGTCAGCGAACA
>NZ_CADCWT010000078.1 GCF_902806485.1 Candidatus Frankia alpina
CGCAATCCCCGGTTTCGCGGGCCGGGTGAGCCGGCAGGTCTCGTGGTCGCTGCCCAGCACCCGCGCCAACCCGCTCGCCGCGACGGTCACCGACCGTTATCAGCGTGACTTCGGCACCCCGATGACGGCGGACGCGGCGAGCGCCTTCACCGCGGTGACAATCTATGCCCGGGCAATCAATCTATGCCCGGGCAATCGAGGATGCCGGCAGTTCCGAACGGGAGCGGATACGCTCCGCACTTGTCGCGATCGATCTCCCGGGAGCCGCGACCATCATGCCCTGGAACGGCGTGCGTTTCGACGGAACCCACCAGAACACGCTTTCCGCAACGGCCGTCGAACAGGACACCGACGGGACATTCACCACCGTCTATCCGCGCGACCTGGCCACAACCTCGGTCAATTGGCCGCCGCCGGGAAGTCCGGCGTCGGCCACCCGCGCCTCGACCGGATCAGGGGCACCGGCAGCACCCACCGACGCACGGAACGGTTAGGCCGACAGGTCATGCGGCACCATATTTGGACATATAGCAACGAATCGGCAAAGACCGACGCTCCGCCACGAGACAATGACGCTGGTGGGCCGGCGGACAACGACACCGGTGGGCCGGCGGGCGACCTCGCGCCGACGCTGGTGACGTTCACCGGCGTCGAAAAGCGCTACCCGGACGGCACCCAGGCCCTCGCTCCGGTCGATCTGGCGGTCCGCGACGGCGAGTTCGTGAGCATCGTCGGCGCGTCCGGCTGCGGCAAGAGCACCCTGCTGCGGCTGGCATCCGGCCTGACCACGGCCACGGCCGGCACGGTGGTGCCATCGACCGGCCGGATCAGCTACGTCTTCCAGGATCCGACCCTGCTGCCCTGGCGCAGCGTGCGGCGCAACGTGGAGACGCTGGCCGAGCTGACCGGCGCGCCCCGCGCCGAGTACCGGCCGCGGGCCGCCGAGGTCATCGACCTGGTGGGGCTCGGCGGGTTCGAGCGGCACCGGCCCCGCTCGCTGTCCGGCGGGATGCGGATGCGGGTCTCCCTGGCCCGCTCGCTGGTGCTCTCCCCCGACCTGTTCCTGCTGGACGAGCCGTTCGGCGCCCTCGACGAGATCTCCCGGGAACGGCTGGGCGACGAGCTGCTGCGGCTGTTCGAACTGCGCCGCTTCGGCGCCGCCCTGTTCGTCACCCACTCGGTCGCGGAGGCGGTGTACCTGTCGACCCGGGTCCTGGTGATGTCGCCGCGCCCGGGCCGGATGGTGGCCGAGTTCGCCATCCCGTTCGGCTTCCCCCGGCCGGCCGAGCTGCGCTTCCGGGAGGACTTCACCCGGTTGACCGCCGCGGTCTCGCGCCGCCTGCGCGACGGCGACGGGCAGGCCGCGTGAGGGCGCTGCGGACCGGGCGGCCGCGGGCGACCTGGCGTGACCGCCTCGCGCCGCTCGTGCTGTTCGCGATCATCATCGGCGGCTGGTATTTCGTCAGCCTCGTGGTCCTCGACCGGGACCGCCGCTTCCTGCTGCCGAGTCCCGACTCGGTCGTCCGCGTCGCCTTCCTCGACGGCCACAATCTCGCGCAGCTGCTGCGGGCGCTGTGGCTGTCGGCGTCGGTGGCGCTCATCGGCCTCGGGGTGTCGATCGTGCTGGGCATGGCCGTGGCGATCGCGATGAGCCAGGCCCGGTGGGTCGAGAAGTCGGTGTACCCGTACGCGGTGATCCTGCAGACCATCCCGACGCTGGCGATGGTGCCGCTGATCGGCTTCTGGTTCGACTACGGCTTCCTCAGCCGGGTAATCGTCTGCGTCCTCATCGCCCTGTTCCCGGTGATCAGTAGCACGCTGTTCGGCCTGAAGTCGATCGACCAGGGCATGCTCGATCTGTTCCGACTGCACCGGATTCCCCGCTGGCGCCGGCTGGTGTCGTTGCAGCTGCCGGCGACGTTCGCCGGGTTCCAGGTCTCCGCCGGGCTGTCGGCGGTGGGCGCGGTCGTCGGCGACTTCTTCTTCAAGCAGGGCAAGCCGGGCATCGGCGTCCTGATTGATCTTTACCGGGCGCGGCTGCTCTCCCAGCAGCTGTTCGGCGCGGTCATCCTCGCCTCGCTGCTCGGGGTCGTCGTGTTCACGTTCTTCGGCTGGCTGAGTCGACTGGTCACCGGTCGCTGGTACGGCGCCGAGACGCCCTGACGCCGCGGGCGGCCGCGCCCGTCGGATCCCGACGGCGCCGGCGGCCCGCGGAGCTGTGCCCCGCGGGGGGTTCACGAGCCCGGGGGGTCTTCACGAGAGGGAGCAACATGGGACGTTTCCGACGAGGAGCCGCCGTCGCCTTCGGCACGGCGCTCGCCCTGACCCTGGCGGCCTGCAGCGGGGACTCCGGTGGCGGGTCCAACACGGGGGCCGCCCCCGCAGCGCCGGCCGTCGCGTCCGGCGACGCCATCAACCTGACGGGCGCCTGCCCCGCCAAGATCGTGGTCCAGACCGACTGGTTCGCCGAATCCGAGTACGGGTTCCTGTACAACCTCATCGGCTCGGACGCGAAGATCGACACCGGTAAGAAACGGATCACCGGCTCCCTCGTCTCCGGCGGCAAGGACACCGGGGTGGACGTCGAGGTCCGATTCGGCGGCCCGGCCATCGGGTACGAGCAGGTCAGCGCGCAGATGTATGTCGACAAGTCGATCAATCTGGGGATCGTCTCCACCGACGAGGCCATCCAGAACTCGGCCTCCCAGCCGACCAAGGCGGTGTTCGCGCCGTTCGAGGTCAGCCCTGAGATGATCATGTGGGACAAGAGCAAGCACCCGAACTTCACGACGCTGGTCGACATCGGGCAGACCGACACCAAGGTCCTCTACTACGAGACCGACGCCTACATGCAGTACCTGCTCGGCGCCGGCATCCTGCGCCGCGGCCAGGTCGACGGCAGCTACGACGGCTCCCCGTCGCGCTGGGTCGCCGAGGACGGCAAGGTCGCCGAGGCCGGCTTCGCCACCTCGGAGCCCTACATCTACAAGAACGAGCTCGGTGACGGGCACAGCTACGACGTCAACCTCCAGCTCGTCAACGACACCGGCTACCCGGTGTACGGGCAGGCCCTGTCGGTCCGCACCGGCGACGAGGCGAAGCTCGCCGGGTGCCTGAAGAAGCTGGTGCCGATCGTGCAGCGCTCGCAGGCGGACTTCATGGCGCACCCGCAGACGGCGAACGCGCTCATCATCAAGGCGGTCAAGGCGGACGCCGGGTCGGTGTGGAGCTACTCGCCGGGGCTCGCCGCCTACGCCGTGCAGACGATGAAGAACCGGGCGCTGGTCTCCAACGGGTCGAACGCGACGATCGGTGACATGGAGCAGAGCCGGGTCAACCGGATGATCCAGATCCTGACCCCGATCTACGCGGGCCAGAAGAAGCCGGTGCGCAGCGGCCTCACCCCCGCCAACCTGTTCACCAACCAGTACATCGACACGAGCATTGGACTGAAGTGACCGATCCCGCCGCCGTCGCACCGACCAGCTTCGTGCTGCGGGCCCGGCACGTGCTGACCATGGGCGCGGCCGGGCACGTGCGCGACGACGCGGTCGCGGTGGTCGACGGGCGCATCGCCGCAGTCGACGGGTACGCCCCGATCGCGGCGCGGTTCGCGGGCCTGCCGGTCCTCGGCGACGGCGGCGGGATCATCACCCCCGGTTTCGTGAGCTGCCACGGTCACTTCTCGGAGGGCCTGGTCACCGGCATCGGGGAGACCCACACGCTGTGGGAGTGGTTCGTCCACGTGGTCGAGCCGATCGAGGCGCACCTGACCCGGGACATGGCCTACGTGGGCACGCTGCTGAAGGCGAGCGAGATGGCCCTGTCGGGGGTGACGACGGTCGGGGACATGTTCTGCTCGGCGCCGGGCACCCCGCCGGTCACCCCCGGGATCGTCGACGCGCTCGACGTCGTCGGGGTGCGCGGGGACGTCTCGTTCGGCCCGGCGGACGTCCCACACGACCGTTCCATCGACCTGATCGTCGCGGAGCATCACGCGCTGGCGCAGGCCGCGGCGGGCTCCCGGCGCACCCGGTTCCGGGTTGGCCTGGCCACCATCCCGGCCAGCAGCGACGCGCTGCTCGCGGCGACACGGTCGCTGCTGGGCGAGACCGACCGGCTGCACGTCCACCTGCACGAGGTCCGGGAGGAGGTGACCGCGTCGCGCACGGCCCGCGGGATGAGCTCGATCGAGGTCGCCGCCCGGGCCGGCCTGCTCGACGCGCAGACGGTGGCCGCGCACTGCGTGTGGCTCTCCGACGACGACGTGGCGCTGCTGCGCCGGCACGCCGTCGCCGTGGCGCACTGCCCGGTGTCGAACATGATCCTGGCCAGCGGGGTCTGCCAGGTGCCGCGGCTGCTACGCGACGCGGTACCCGTCGGCCTCGGCGTGGACGGCGCCGCCAGCAACGACAGCCAGAACATGCTCGAAACCGTCAAGGCCGCGGCGCTGCTGCAAAAGGTGCACCACCAGCAGGCCGACGTCCTGACCGCGCCGACGGTGCTGCGGATGGCGACCCTCGGCGGCGCCCGCGCGCTCGGCCTCGACGACACCGTCGGCAGCCTCGACGTGGGCAAGGCCGCCGACCTGGTGCTGTTCGCCGAGGCGAGCCCGTCGATGGCGTTCGTGCACGACCCCTACCAGGCCGTCGTCTACTGCGCCGGCACCCGGGACATCGCCGGGGTCTGGGTCGACGGGGAACGCATCGTCGCCGACGCCCGCATCCTCACCGCCGACCTCCCCGCGATCCTGCCCCGGGCCCGCGAGCTCGCCGTCGAACTCGCCACCCGCGCCGGCCTCGCCTCGGAGCTCGCCATCACCTGACCTCACCTGGTGCAGCACCCCAGTGCGCCAGCAAGAAACGCATGAGGCTGATGACCGTTCCCAGGACCGAAAGCGCGACTGATCTCCTGCAACTGCCGGTTCGAGAGAGGGACGCGGGGTTTCCGGGTGGAGGCGCTGGATCCGCCGGGCCGGTGGTGCGGTGCGGCGGCGGTGGCGTGGATCCAGCCCGGCGTTGGCCGTCTGTGCACCGGACACCGGACACCGGGCCTGACCCGCCCGGCGGCCTGCGGCCAAGGAGTATTTCAGCGGTTTTACCGAGACGCAGGCCGGGCGCAGACAACGCCGCGCCGCGCTGCTAGCGTCGGAACCGTGAGTTCACAGGCCGGACATTCGGCGCAGTCGCACTGCGCTGCCCGATGTTCGCAGGGATGCCCGGACACCGGCGTCCCGGCCGATCCCCGGCCCCGCCCCGACATCCGCGCCGCGCCCTCCGGTCGTTGACCGGCCCGGCCCGGCCGTTCGGCATCCCGCTCCCTGCGCAACCCGCGCCTTCCGACCCGGCCATGGACACCGCAGGCCCACGTCAGCCGGCACGCCCACGTCAAGGCCGGCCACGGCACGTCGGCGTCACGGCTGGCCGGCACGGTGGCGTCACGTCCATGCGGGTGAATGTCGGCCCCCGCATCATGCCGCTGGCGCCCGGGAACCGCCTCAGCAGCAAAACCACCACACAGAACACCACAGATACGGGGAGAGTCACCCAATGAGTGCCGAGAACTGGTCGTTCGAGACGCAGCAGATCCACGCGGGCGCGCAGCCCGACCCGACGACCGGCGCCCGGGCCGTGCCGATCTACCAGACGACGAGCTACGTCTTCCGCGACACCGACCACGCGGCCGCCCTGTTCGCGCTCGGCGAGCCCGGCAACATCTACACCCGGATCGGGAACCCGACGCAGGACGTGTTCGAGCAGCGCATCACCGCCCTGGAGGGCGGCATCGGGGCGCTGGCGCTCACGTCCGGGCAGGCCGCCGAGACCCTGGGGATCCTCAACCTCGCCGAGGTCGGCGACCACGTGGTGTCGTCGTCCAGCCTGTACGGCGGAACGTACAACCTGTTCCACTACACGCTGCCGAAGCTCGGCATCGAGGTCACCTTCGTCGCGGACCCCGACGACCTGGAGGAGTGGCGCGACGCGGTCCGCCCGAACACCAAGGCGTTCTACGGCGAGACGATCGGCAATCCGCGCGGTGACATCCTCGACACCGCCGGGGTGTCCGAGGTCGCCCACGCCGCCGGCGTCCCGCTCATCGTCGACAACACGCTGGCCACCCTGTATCTGTACCGCCCGCTGGAGCACGGCGCGGACATCGTCGTGCACTCGGCGACGAAGTTCATCGGCGGTCACGGCACGGCCATCGGCGGCGTGATCGTCGACGGCGGCCGGTTCGACTTCGGCGCCTCCGGGCGGTTCTCGAACTTCACCACGCCCGACCCGAGCTACCACGGGCTGGTCTACTGGGAGGCGCTCGGCCACGGCTCCTACATCGCCAAGGCCCGGGTGCAGCTACTGCGCGATATCGGCGCCTCGATCTCCCCGTTCACCTCGTTCCTGCTGCTGCAGGGGCTGGAGACGCTGTCGCTGCGGGTCGAGCGGCACACCGCGAACGCCCAGCGGGTCGCCGAGTGGCTCGAGGCACGCGACGAGGTGAGCTGGGTGACGTTATCCGGGGCTGCCGTCGTCGAAGTGGTACTCCCGGGCGCAGCAGGTGCTGCCGCGCGGCGCCGGGGCGATCCTGTCATTCGGTATCGCCGGCGGGGCCGCGGCCGGACGGAAGTTCGTCGAGGGGGTGGAGCTGTTCAGCCACCTGGCCAACGTCGGCGACGCGCGTTCGCTGATCATTCACCCGGCGACGACGACGCACTCCCAGCTCACCGAGACCGAGCAGGCCGCGACCGGTGTCACCCCGGACCTGATCCGGCTGTCGGTCGGCATCGAGGGGATCGACGACATCCTCGCCGACCTCGACACCGGGTTCCGTGCCGCCAAGAGCTGAGCCGGGGGGCGCCGGTCCGGACCTGTCAGCCGGGCCGACGCCGCGGACGCCATCCCCCGACCCGGCCATGCCCGTCTCCGGGGCGTGGCGGGCCGGGGTCGATCCGGTCGGGCGGCGGCGCTTCGCCGCGCTGCCCGGCCCGCTGCGCCTGGAGCTCGCCGGCGAGCTGTCGGGTGTGCGGGTCGCCTACGAGACCTGGGGACGCCTGGACGCCGCGGCCGGCAACGCGGTGCTCGTCCTGCACGCCCTCACCGGCGACAGCCACGCCGCCGGCCCGGCCGGCCCCGGGCATCCGGCAGAAGGCTGGTGGGATGGCCTGATCGGGCCAGGGCGGGTCCTCGACACCGACCGTCTGTTCGTCGTGTGCCCCAACGTCCTCGGCGGCTGCCAGGGCACGACGGGACCCGCCACCGCCGCATCGGACGGCCGACCCTGGGGCGGCCGCTGGCCCGAGATCACCACCGCCGACCAGGTAGCCGCCGAGGCGGCCCTCGCCGACGCCGTCGGCGTGCGGCGCTGGGCGGCGGTGATCGGCGGGTCGATGGGCGGGATGCGGGCGCTGGAGTGGGCCGTCGGCCAGCCCGACCGGGTGGCGCGCGCGGTCGTGCTGGCCTGCGGCGCCGTCGCGACGGCCGAGCAGATCGGGTTGGCCGCGGTGCAGCTGCGGGCGATCACCGACGATCCGGCCTGGCGCGATGGCGACTACCACCGTCTGCCGGCCGGGCGGGGGCCCGAGCGGGGATGGCCCTGGCCCGCCGGATGGCCCAGATCAGCTATCGCAGCGAGCAGGAGCTGCAGGATCGTTTCGCCGCGCGCACCGGCCCGGACGGGCGCTTCGAGGTGGCCTCCTACCTCAACCACCACGCCGACAAGCTGGCCCACCGGTTCGACGCCGGCACCTACGTCACGCTGACCCGGGCGATGATGACGCAGGACATCGGGCGAGGCCGCGGCGGGCACGCCGCCGCTCTGCGCACCTGCCCGGTACCGTTCACCGTCGCCGGCGTCGACTCCGACCGCCTCTACCCGCTACGGCTACAGTCCGACCTCGCGGCCCTCACCGGCGCGCCGCTGCATGTCATCCGCTCCCGCTCCGGCCACGACGGCTTTCTCACCGAGGCCGACCAGGTCGCCGCGATCGTCCGGTCGGCCCTCGCCGCGCCCTCCGGCGGCCGTTCCCCGAGGGGCGCCCCCAACTCGACACGTTGACCGTGTATGAACCGCTGCATGGTGACTTCCTTCACCGGGCCGGCCGGTGCCGTCCGCCCGGGTGGGCTGTTCGCGGCCATCCGCGCGGCGCTACCGAGCCTTGTCCCCAGCGAGCAACGCGTGGCCGAGGTCTGCCTGGCTCGTCCGGGGGAGGTGGTGGAATGGTCCGCCGCGCAGTTGGCGGAGGCGGCGGGGACGTCGGCGGCCACGGTGGTGCGGGCCTGCCAGTCGCTGGGCTTCCGTGGGTTCCAGCATTTTCGGGTGGAGCTGGCCCGGGAGGTGGGGGCGGCGGCGCTGCACGGCGAGCTCGGCCGAGCCGGCGCCGCGGATCCGGTCGAGCAGCTAGTCGACACCGTGTTCGAGGCGGCGGCGAAGGTGCTCGCAGACGCGCTGGGACCACTGGACCGCGCCCGCCTGACCCCGGCGGTCGACCTGCTGGACTCCGCCGGCCGGCTGCTCATCGTCGGCAACGGCGGATCGGCGCCCGTCGCCCAGGATGCGGCGCTGCGTTTTCTCATCATCGGCCGCCCGGCGGAGGCACCCGGCGACTCGATCATCCAGGAGATCGCGGCCCGGCTGCTGGCTCCCACCGACGTCTGCCTGGTCATCACCTCCTCCGGCGCGAACGAGCCGACGCTGCGCGCCGCCGAGGCCGCGCGCACCGCCGGGGCCACGGTCATCGGGATCACCAGCTACACGTCGGGGCCGCTGGCCGAGATCGCCGACATCACCCTCGTCGTCGGGAAGCCCGACTGGCCGGTCGGCACGGACACGATCGCCAGCCGGCTGGCGTCCCTGCTGCTGCTCAACGCGCTGCAACTCGCCGTCGGTCTGCGCCGGGAGAACGACCCGCGGCGGGTGTCATCCCTGGTCCCGGACATCCTCGGTCACGCCGTGCGGGCCGAACCGGTCGAACCGGTCGAACCGGTCGAAGCCGACCACGGCGACCACGACGACCACGGCGACCGAGCTCGGCGGCGGTGAGAACGCCGCAGCGCACCTGTCTCACTTTCAGTAACGAACGGCGACGACACGGGAAGGCCTTGACCAGTTCTGATGTGGATCCTCGCCGCCAGAGCCGCGGAGAACCGTTGCGATAAGTGACCACCATCCGTTTCCCCTCCGTCGAAGACCGTTCATCTGGATATCCGACGCTGCCCAGGTAACAGAAATCCGGGAGCAGCCCTACTCCCGGAACAAACGTACCTGGAGTACTGGTGGCAGAGATCCGGATCGAGGGCCTCACGAGGTCCTTCGGGGATGTCCGTGCCGTCGACGACATCTCCATCGAGGTGGCCGACGGCGACTTCCTTGTCCTGCTGGGCCCGAGCGGGCGCGAGAAGACGACGCTGCTGCGGATGATCGCCGGCCTGCTCGAACCGAGCGCGGGGCGCATCCTGCTCGGCGAGCGCGACATCACCCACCTGCCGGCCCGCCAGCGCGATCTCGCGATGGTGTTCCAGAGCTACGCGCTTTACCCGCATCTGTCCGTCGAACGCAACATCGGGTTCCCGCTGCGGACCGCCCGCGTGCCCCGGGCCGAGATCCGCAGCCGGGTCCGCGAGGTCGCCGGGCAACTCGAACTCGACCACCTGCTCGACCGCCGGCCCCGGGAGCTGTCAGGCGGGCAGCACCAGCGGGTCGCCCTCGGCCGCGCGCTGGTCCGCGACCCGCAGGCGTTCCTCATGGACGAGCCGCTGTCCAACCTCGACGCCAAGCTGCGCACCGCGACCCGCACCGAGCTCACCGCACTGCACCGTCGACTGGGCCGCACCTTCATCTACGTCACCCACGACCAGGTCGAGGCGATGTCGATGGCCACCCGCGTCGCGCTGCTCAACGACGGTCAGGTGGAGCAGATCGGCACCCCGACGCAGGTGTACGACACGCCGGCGTCCGTGTTCGTCGCGGGCTTCCTCGGCGCGCCGCCGATGAACCTGCTGACGGCCCGCGTCGAGGCGGCCGGCCCGCTGCTGACGGTGCAGGCTCCGGGCCTGCGCATTCCGCTGTGGCCCGACTCGGCCCCGTCACGGGACGTGACCCTCGGCATCCGGCCGGAGAGCCTGCACCGGGTCCCCGCCGACGACGCCGCCACCGGCGAACGCCACCCGGGAGTCGAGATCGACGGTGTCGTCACCGCGATCGAGAACCTCGGCAGCGAGGAAGTCGCCTGGTGCGACGTGCACGGGCAGGCGGTGGCCCTGCGTGGACCGCGGCCGTTGGGACTCGCGGTCGGTGAGCGGACCCGGCTCGGCGTCGACCCGGCCCGCGTCCATCTGTTCGACCGGGCCAGCGGGCGTCGCCTCGCCTGGCAGCAGCCGGCCGTCCGGTCGGCGGTGACGATCCCCGCCGGCGGGCCCCCCGTCCCCCCCGATCCGACCAGCGTGGCTCCGGCCGCCGCCAGCGTCTGACTCGACACGCGCCGCCCCCGCGGGCCGGCACACGAGCCCTGTACACGCCCCGGTCCCGCGCCAAGCCCCCTCCCACCCGTAAGGAGCATGACCGTGGCCCGACCACGCCTGCTGAGCGCCGTGAGCGGCCTCGTGCTCGTCGCCGCGCTGGCATCCGCGTGCGCGACGTCCTCGTCCACCCCGTCGAGCGCGACCGCCACCGGTTCCGGCACGACCGCGACGATCCCCGAACTCGCCCCGAACCAGAAGGTCTCCATCGTCTTCGAGAGTTACAACCTCACCAGCACGGGCACCTGGAAGCCGGTCATCGAGGGACTGCTGCACGACTTCGAGGCCGCGCATCCCAACATCACCGTCAAGGGCCAGCCGCCGCAGGGCACCACGCCGAACGGCGACTACACCAGCAGCGTGAAGAACCAGGTGCTCGCCGGCAACCCGCCGGACGTCGCCCAGGTCACGTTCGACGCGCTGCGGTTCGTCGCCGGCAGCCTCGGCGCCCAGCCGCTGGACACCCTGGTCGGACGGGACGCCGTGCAGGCCAACTTCGGCGGCGCCCACCCGTTCGCCCCCACGGCGCGCACCCTCGGCAACGTCGACGGCAAGACCTACGCGGTGCCCTACGTCTTCTCCACCCCGGTGCTCTGGCTGAACAAGACGCTGTTCACCCAGGCGGGACTGGACCCGGCCAATCCGCCGAAGACCTGGGCCGACGTCAAGAACGCCGCGCTCGCCATCAAGTCGAAGACCGGCAAGGACGGCATCCTCGTCGACTGTGTGACGAAGGCCGCCGTCTGGTGTTTCCAGAGCCTGGTCCGTTCCTCGGGTGGCCGGGTGCTGTCCCAGGACGGCAAGTCCCTGCCGTTCGCCGACGCACCGGCCGTTTCGGCGGTGTCGACCATGGCCGACCTGTCCCGCAGCGGCGCGATGCCCAATCTGGACCAGGCGCAGGCGTTCAAGGCGTTCAGCAGCGGACAGCTCGGCATGATGCTGGAGACCAGCGCCGTGCAGGGGCTGTTCATGGCCGGGGCCAAGACGAACAACTGGGAGCTCGGCGCCTCCCAGGAGCCGTCGTTCGGGTCGAAGCCGGTCGTCCCCACCAACTCGGGCTCGGGCCTGGCCGTCTTCAGCAAGGACCCGGCCAAGCAGCGCACCGCCTGGGAACTGATCAAGTTCCTTACCAGCGACCGCGCCTGCACTCAGATCTCCTCGAAGATCGGCTACCTGCCGCTGCGCACCGGGCTCATCGACGACCCGAACGGCCTGCAGGCCTGGGCGAAGGCGAACCCGCTCATCAAGCCCAACCTCGACCAGCTCACCCGGCTGCAGCCGTGGGAGTCCTTCCCCGGCGACAACTACCTGCAGATCAGCGACACGATGATGTCCGCGGTCGAAGGCGCCGTCTTCGGCGGCAAGAACCCCGCAGCCGCGATGTCCGCTGCGCAGAAGCAGGGCACCTCGCTCCTGCCGCCGAGGTGACCACGATGGACACGACCGCCGCCACCACCACCACTGACGCCCCCGACACGACCACCGCCGACGTTTCCGGCGCGACCACCGCCGACGTCCCCGGCACCACCGCCGGCGAAGCTGTCGCCGGCCCGCCGCAGCCGGGACGCGCCCTGCCGCTCGCCGGCACGATCAACCTGCGCGACATCGGCGGGTACCGCACCGCCGACGGAGGCCGGGTGCGCTGGCGGACCCTGCTTCGCTCGGGCGCACTGCGTGGCCTCGACGGCTCCGGTCAGGCGGTCCTCGCGCAGCTGGGCCTGCGCACCATCGTCGACCTGCGCGAAGACGCCGAGGTGGCGCACGATCCGGACCGGCTCGGACGGCTGGCCGTCGAACATCGCCGGGTGCCCATCTACACCACGCCAGCCACCCGCGCGACCGTCGAGACGACAGCCGGCACGGACAGCGCCGCAACCACGGACACGGCCGGAGACGGCGAGGCGGTCACCGCCGGGGCCGCGGCAGGGCTGGCCGCTGTCCACGCGGCCGGCGCCGGCGGCGATCTGCGCGCCATCTACGACTACACCGTCGACCAGCGGGGCGAGCGGCTCTCGGCGGCCGTCCTCGCGCTCGCCGCGCCGGGGGCGCTGCCCGCGATCGTGCACTGCAGCGCCGGCAAGGACCGCACCGGCCTGGTCATCGCCCTGGTCCTCGACCTCGCCGGGGTGCCGGCCGAGGTGATCGCCGAGGACTTCGCGCTGACCGCCGACTTCCTGCGCGACGAGGCCGCGGCGGCCGTGCAGCAGATGTCGGCGCAGTCGTCCGCGAACGGCGCCGAACTACCCGCCGCGCTGCTGGCCAGCCCGCCGGAGCTCATCCAGCACGCGCTCGACCGCATCCACACCGGCCACGGCGACGCCCGCGGCTACCTGCTCGCCCACGGTGCGACGGCCCACGCCCTCGACCGCCTCGTCGACGCCCTCGTCGTGCCGGTGGACCGGCCCGCCGTCGGTGCCTGACCCGGCAGCCGCCCTCCGACCCGGAAGGACCCCCGTGCTCCCCTTTCTCGACCCGACCGCGCCCACGCCCACCCACACCCTCATCCAGATCAGCGACACCCACATCGTCCGCTCGGGCGAGCTACTGCACGACAAGGTCGACGCCCATGCCGCGCTGGCGTCCGTCCTCGCTCAGATCGAGGCGTCGACGCTGAAGATCAGCGCCCTGCTGCTCACCGGCGACCTCGCCGACAGCGGCGACGTGCTGGCCTACCGGCGGCTGCGGGAGCTGGTGGAGCCCGTCGCCACCCGGATGGGGGTGCCGGTCCTCTACGGCATGGGTAACCACGACACGCGTGGTCCGTTCCGGGACGGCCTGTTCGGCGCGGAACCGACCACCGAGCCGCACGACTACACGCACTGGGTCGGCGACCTGCGGATCATCGTTCTTGACAGCACCGAACCGGGCCAGCACGGCGGGTTCCTCAGCACCGCCCAGCTGCGTTGGCTCGCCGACGAGCTGGCCACGCCGGCGCCCGCCGGGACGGTGCTGGCCCTGCACCACCCGCCCGTGCCCTCCCCGATCGCCATGGTCAACACGCTGCTGCTCGCCGAGCCGCAGAACCTCGCGGACGTTCTCGCCGGCAGCGACGTGAAGATCGTGCTGACCGGGCACGCCCACCACGCGTCGGCGGGCGTGCTCGGCGGGGTGCCGGTGTGGGTGGCGGGCGCCACCGCCTACCGGGCCCAGGTGGTCGGTCCGGCGGACCGGATGACCGGACTGGTCGGCGGCGAGTACACCCGGGTCGACGTCTACCCGCAGGGCGCGGTCGCCACGACGGTGCCGATCGCCGCCGCCGAGGTCGTCTACGACATGACTCTCGACGACCTCAGCCGCCTCGCCGCCGAGCACGCCGCCCAGACCCCCTCCACCGCCTCCACCGCCGTCTGACCCACCCGGCGCCCACCTGATCAACAGACGCCTGGGGCGCCCGCCCGGGATCCGCCCAGGCGGGCGCCCCGGCCACCCCGCACCGGCGCCGGCGTCGGCCTGTCGGAAGGATGTTCCAGATCGTGTTCGTCGAAGTCGCGTACTCCGGCGCCCTGCGGGTCCCCGGCGCCGGCGGCGGTGCGGTGACGGTCTCGGCCGGGCCGGTCGAGGCACTGCGTCCGCCGCTGGCCCGCCGGGCGGTCGCCGCCCTGCCGCCGTATCTCTACCTGCTGCCTGGGCTGGCCTGCCTGGCGGTGTGGACGTACAAACCGATCGTCGAGGCCGTCCAGCTGTCCTTTTACCACTGGAACCTGCTGCCGACCTCCCCGCGGACCTACGTCGGATTCGAGAACTACCGACGGGTGTTCACGCTGCCGCAGCTGCGCGGTGCCGCCGAGAACACCCTCTGGTACGTCCTCGGCCTGATACCGTTCTCGATCATTCTGCCCACCGCGATCGCGTTGGGAATCCGGAATCTGAGCGGCCGCGCGCCCGCGACGTATCGTGCGCTGATCTTCCTGCCGATGCTCATGGCGCCGGTCGCCACGGCCGCGGTGTGGCGCTGGCTGCTGGACCCCAAGGGAATCATCAACCACGCTCTCGGCCTCGGCTCCTACAACTGGTTGCGCGAGGAGCGGACGGCGTTGCTCGCCATCCTCGCGATCTGCGCCTGGCAGATTCGGCTTCGCGACCCTCGTCATCTCCGCCGGCCTGACCGGCATCAGCGCCGACTACGCCGAGGCGGCCGAGATGGACGGTGCCTCCCGCTGGCAGGTGACCCGCTGGGTGACACTGCCGCTGCTGCGCTCGACGCTGCTGTTCATGCTGCTGATGACGGTGCTGCTGTCCGCGCAGTGGACGTTCCCGCTCCTCGACATACTCACCCAGGGCGGGCCGGCGGACTCCACCACGAACGTCTACTACCTGCTCTGGGAGTACGGCTTCCGCAGCCTCGACTCCGGTCTCGCCTCCGCCGCCGGCATCTCGTTCTTCGCCGTCTTCGCCGTCGTCGCCGCCGTCCTGGTGAAACTCGCCGACCGTTACAGCTTCGCCGACAACTGACCGGTGCCGCGCCGCCCCGACCAGCGCGTCTCCCCCGTCCCGTCTCTCCCGTCCCGCCGACCCGAGGACACGACCGATGAGCAGCATGCGGACATCCCGCCTGCGGGCCGCGACCAGCCATTCCATGCTCGCCTTGTTGAGCCTGATCAGCGTTTTCCCGGTGTACTGGATGATCGCAAGCTCGTTCCGCCGCCCCGAGGACCTCTACGACCAGTCGTTGCTGCCCTGGCCGCTGAGTGTCGGTAACTACCGGCAGGTCTTCGACAGCCTCGACGTCGCGGGCCTGCTCGGCAACACCCTCGTCATCGCCGTCGTCACCGCCGCCGGGCGGCTGATCATCTGCCTGCTCGCCGCGTATGCCTTCGCCGCCTGGGACTTCCGTGGCCGCACGGTGCTGTTCTTGGCGTTCGTGGCAACCTGGCTGATCCCGTTCCGGGTGACGATGATCTCGAACTACCTGGTGCTGTCGAACCTGGGGCTGCTGAACACGCTGGCGGGCGTCATCGTGCCGAACCTGTGCTCGGCGCTGGCCGTGCTCATGCTCCGCCAGCACATGCAGGCGTTTCCGCGTGAGCTTCTCGACGCGGCCCGCATCGACGGACGCGGGTCGTGGACGACGCTGTGGACGGTCGTCGTGCCGAACCTGCGCCCGGCGCTGGCGTCGCTGTCGATCCTGCTGTTCATCTCCGCCTGGAACGAATACTTCTGGCCCGCACTGGTGCTGCAGCGCGCGAACTCGGTCGTGCAGCTCGGCATCCGCGGCTTCCTCACCGCCGAGGGCGACGACTGGGGCGCGGTGATGGCCGGCTCGGGCCTCGCCTGCCTGCCGGTGTTCGCGCTGTACCTGGTCATGCAGCGCCAGGTCATCGACGCCTTCGTCCGCTCCGGCCTGCGCTGAGAACGCATAAAACCGGTGGTGGGTCCGGACGGACTCTCGCCATGCTGGGCGCCATGACTGGGACGCCCCCCGACTGGGCCATGCCGGTGCTCGTCGGTCGCCGCGTGCGGCTGGAACCGATGCGCGCCGACCACATCGATGGTCTGGTCCACGCCGCCACCGAGGACCGGCGGACCTACGGCTTCACGGACGTCCCGGCGACCCCGGAGGCGATGGCGCGCTACGTGGCGACCGCCGTCGCGGAACGGGACCGCGGCCTGGCGATCCCGCTCGTGCTCCGGGAGCGGGGCGCCGATCCCGGCGGCTCCAGTAGGATCGTGGGCGCCACCCGTTTCCTCGACCTCGGCTTCTGGCGGCCGGCGTCGGACGCCGGAACGACCGTCCACAGCTCCACGACCACCACGGCTACGACGGCGACGGCAATCACGGTGGTGGCGACGGGGGCAGGCGGGACGGCGGGGACCCCGCCGTCGGTGGCCGAGATCGGTGGGACGTGGCTGGCAGCCTCGGCCCAGCGCACGGCCGTCAACACCGAGGCGAAGCTGCTGCTGCTCGGCCACGCCTTCGACACCTGGGCGGCGCTGCGGGTGTGTCTGAAGACCGACGCACGCAACGCGCGCTCCCGCGCGGCGATCGACCGGCTCGGCGCCTGCTTCGAAGGCGTCCGCCGCGCCCACGTGCTCGCCCTGGACGGCACCGCCCGCGACTCCGCCTACTACTCGATCGTCCGCGCCGAATGGCCCGGCGTGCGAGCCGGCCTGATCGCCCTGCTGACGCGCTTCTGACCGTGGATCGACCGTTACATCGACCCGTGACGGATCCGCCGGCCGTACCCCCACGTCGTCTGACGTGCCCGTGCGGCTCCGGTGGTGCAAGGTGGAGATGCCGCGCAAGCGGAGACGTTCAGGGTGAACGCGTCGAAGGGATGTGCAGGTGCGCAAGGCGTGGATCAACCATGACACGATCGCGGGACCGTCGACGGTGGCCGCATGACCGCCCAGGGTTCCACGGGTCGGCTGCTGGCCAAGCTCGTGTCCTCAGTGCCGGCCACCATCGATCCGGCGGACGTCCGCGCACGGATCACCGCCTACTACGCCAGCTACGCGGCGGGTGACGTCACGGGCCGCGAGGCGCTGTTCAGCGACGACTGCCTCGTGGAGGATCCGGCCGGTTATGTCGTCGCCCGCGGCGCCGAAGCCCTGCACCGGTTCTTCGTCGAGGGGATTCCCCCGGACTGGTCGGTCTCGTTCCGGCTCGACCGCGTCGCGGTGGTCGGCAACGAGGCGGTGGCCACGACGCTGTCGATCATCGACGCGGGTGCCCGGGGCGGGCTCGAGAACGTCGTCACCACGCACTTCGTGTTCGACGACGCCGGTCTCATCCGCAGTCTGCGCACCTTCTTCGATGCCGACACGATGAACGACCCCTCGACGAACTGACCCGATACGCTGACCCGATATGCGGCGAGGCCGGGCCCGCGGTGCGGACACGGCCTCGCTGTCGGTCGATTCAGGCCACGCCGACGGGGGTCCGGCTGTGGGCGACCTGCTCGCCGGCGACGTAGGCCATGGTCATGCCCGTCCACAGCGTGGTGCCGCCGCCCGGGTAGCCCCAGCCGAGCGGGCTCGCCGCGGCGTTGCCCGCCGCGTACAGGCCCTCGATGACCCCGCCGCGCGCGCGGCGCACCTGGCCGTTGACGTCCGTGCGCAGGCCGCCGTTGGTGCCCAGCGTCCCCGGGTAGATGCGCACGGCGTAGTACGGGCCGCGGTCGACGGGACGGATCTTGGATCCGGTCATGCCGCGCGGCCGGTCGAAGTGCGGGTCGACGCCGTCGGCCGCGTGCTTGTTGAACTCGGCGACGGTCTCGGTGAGGTGCTCCGGGTCGATGCCCAGCTGCTCGGCGAGTTCGGCGATGGTCTCGCCGGTCGCGACCCAGTCGGGGATGGGATCGCCGGGCTTGAACGACAGGATCTGCTTACGCGAACGCACGCCCTCGTCGAAGACCATCCATGCGATCTCGTTCGGGAAGTCGATGGTCGTCGCGTCGAACTCGCCGAAGGCGTGAGCGAAGTCGTGGTAAGGCTGGGCCTCGTTGACGAACCGGTCGCCGTGGGAGTTCACGATGATGGTGCCGCCGGCCGCCCGCGCGTCATCGAAGGTCGGCAGCGGGACGCCGAGGGTGAGGTCGGTCGGGTCCAGCATCGCGCCGGAGCCCCAGAACGAGTGCATGTTGCCGAGCAGCGCCCCGGCCTCCATGCCCATGATCTGCCCGTCGCCGGTGGCGTGCTGGGGGCTGATCGGATACAGCTCGAAACCGATGAACGCGGACACGAGCTCCCGGTTCCACTCGAACCCGCCGCTGGCAAGCACGACGCCGCGCGTGGTCTCGATCGTGGAGGTCGTACCGTCCGCGGCGGTGACCCGGATCCCGCGCACGACGCCGTCCTCGCCGAGGAGCTGCTCGGCGCGGGTCTGCATGCGCACCTCGATGCCACGGTCGAGGACGCCGCGAAGCAGGCCCGCGACGATGGCGCTGCCCTTCGTGCGGACATCCTCGCGGTTGCGCCGTTCCAGCTCCTGCGGGGTGCGCTCGAGCTGCCCGATGTCCTCGGCGAGCATGTTGCGGGCCACCTGGCCGCGCACGGCCACCTTGGTCTGGATGCGGGCGGCCCAGTCCGGCAGCAGCTCGCCCACCGGGAAGGGAAGCGGCTCGCATGAGCGCCCGCCGTACTTCTTCCCCGGGATGTCGTAGGCGGCGTAGTAGTCCGGGTACTTCGCCATGGTCGTCGTCTTCAGCGGGGTGTGCGTCTCGATGTACTCGAGCATCTCGGCGCCGCGGTCCACGCACAGCTCGAGCAGCTCCGGGTCGGCGACCCGGCCGGACAGCCGGCGGATGTAGGCGAGCGCCTCGTCACGGGTGTCAGAAATGTCGAACTCGGCCTGGTGCCCGTTCAGCGGCACCCACACGATCCCCGCCGAGACCGAGGTGCTGCCGCCGACCACGCGGTCTTCTCCAGCACCAGCACACGCGCGCCGGCGTCGGCGGCGCGGACCGCCGCGGTGAGCCCGGCGGCACCGGTGCCCACCACGACCACATCGGTCGGCTCGTCCCATGAGGTGGGGATCGTGTCCATCTGACTCCTCGTCATCGCGGCTCTG
>NZ_CADCWT010000079.1 GCF_902806485.1 Candidatus Frankia alpina
GTAGAGGCCGGCCGGGTCCACTGCGGGCTCCTCGACCGGCTCAACCGTCCACGGCTGGGGCACGCGCGGCGCCAGGCTCGCCACGATCGACCGGACGATCCGCAGGGCGTGCGGGTCGTCCTCGGCCAGGTGGTCGGTCACCCCCGAGGTGCGCGCGTGCAGCAGGCCGCCGCCTAGCTCCTCGGCCGTCACCACCTCGCCGGTCGCGGCCTTCACCAACGGCGGGCCGCCCAGGAAGATCGTCCCCTGGTCGCGGACGATGACCGTCTCGTCCGCCATCGCGGGGACGTAGGCGCCGCCGGCCGTGCAGGACCCCAGCACCGCGGCGATCTGGGCGATGCCGAGCGACGACATCCGCGCCTGGTTGTAGAAGATGCGCCCGAAATGCTCCCGATCCGGGAAGACCTGGTCCTGCAACGGCAGGAAGGCCCCGCCCGAATCCACCAGATAGATGCAGGACAGCCGATTGTGCAGCGCGACCTCCTGCGCGCGCAGATGCTTCTTCACCGTCAGCGGGTAATAAGTTCCGCCCTTCACAGTGGCGTCGTTGGCGACGACCACGCATTCCCGCCCGGCGACCCGCCCGATCCCGGTGATGATGCCCGCCCCTGGCACCGGGTCGTCGTAGAGCCCGTTCGCGGCGAGTGAGGAGAGCTCCAGGAAGGGACTGCCACGGTCGAGCAGCGCGTCGACACGGTCCCGGGGCAGCAGCTTGCCGCGGGCGACGTGCCGCGCCCGGGCCGGCTCCGAACCGCCGACGGCCGCGACGGCCAGTCGCTCCTGCAGATCGGTCACGGCGTGCCAGTGCCCCTCGGCGTTGCGCCGAGCCTGCTCGCCGGTGGCATCAACCCGACTGGTCAGGGCCGGCATCGCCGAGGCGCGACGCACCTCCGCGGACCGCCGCCCGGCGATGGAACCGGAACGCACCGCCGCCACAATCACTCCCCACAAAGGTGAACACGACATTGCCAAATGTGGCGTTCACCCAGGTCGGCGCACACCAACCCGAGACGCCCGCGGCCGCATCGGAAGGTGCTCGCACATACAGACATGACCCCTGTCACAACCGAACCCGCCGATACCGTTCTACCCACTATCGAGCTGAAATGCACAGGTTGTCCCCACTGCGGCTTACCTTATCGGCGGTCGCTCGGTACGATTCGGCCCATCGGGTGCCGGGATCTGCGGCGCCCATCGTAAAGGACGCTCACCGGCACACTAACGTTGCCCGCCCCGGCCGCACGGTTCCTCCAGGTGTCGGGGCCGCCCGGGTATACCCGGGCGGCCCTCACCTCACAGGTAGAGGCCGTGGCGGGTGTCGGCGGCGCTGGGGCGGGGCAGGCCGCGGCCGTCGCGCAGGGCGAACAGCTCCGCGAGGGTCATCGTCGAACCGACCCCGTCGGCGGAGCCGAGCCAGGACACGGCCTCGGCGTGGGGCAGGGCGCCCACCTCGATCTGCGCCAGGCAGCGGCCCGGCCGGACGACAGCGGGGTGCAGCCGGAACAGGTCCTCGTTCGTGGTCAGCGCGACGAGCACCTCCCGGCCCTGGCCGACGAGCCCGTCGGTGAGGTTGAGCAACCGCGACAGCTGCTGCCCGGCGGAGCCGCGGCCGTCCCCGCGGATCAGCTCGTCGCAATCCTCGATCACCAGCAGCCGCCAGCGACGGACACTGGGCTGCCCCATCCGGTCGCCCTCGCCGCCGTCATTTCCCCCGACGGCGTCCCCGACCACGTCACCGAGACCACCGGAGCCGTCGAGACCACCGGAGCCGTCGTCGGAGTCACCGGAATCGCTGTCGGGGTCCCCGTCGTCGTCGAAGCCGATCGCGACCTCCATCAGGTACGCCGGGTCGGCGAACAGCGACTCCGGGTCGAGCACGCAGTCGACCTGGCACCAGGAACGCCACTCGTTGGCGAGCGCGCGCAGCACCGTCGTCTTCCCCGTCCCGGCCGGTCCGTGCAGCAGGATCAGCCGGCCCAGCACATTGTCGCGGCGGATCGCCATCAGCTTGTCGAGGGAGTCCCGCGCCGCCGAGGCGTAGTTGCCGCGGATCGACGACCACCTCGTCGTCGCAGTCCGCCGGCTGCTCCGGATCGGCCCACGCTGGCCGGACAGGTACCAGAAACCCATGCTGACGGAGCTGTCCGAGCCGGTCTCGGCCACGGACGAGCGCAGCACGTCCTCGAGCACACCGCGGGCGAGCTGCTCGCTGACTGCGGTCACGGTGACCTCGCCGCCACCGCCGCGCCAGCGCACGGACCGCACCGTCCAACCTTCTCCCACCGCAAGGCGGGAATCTCGTGACTCTTCAACGACGGAGCGCAACACTCGCGCTCCGGATGGCAACAGGGTCGCTCCGGGGCCGAGCCGATCCACTCGCGCACTGCGAGCCCACGGCTGTTCACCGGTCGTGAAGGGAGCGAGCGCGAGCGCGTCGACGACGTCGTAAGGGGTGTCCGAGTCGTCGAGGCCGACGACAAACGGGAGCTTCATCCCCCCGCTCAGCGACTCGGAGACCGTCCAGGACTTGAGCAGCGACGCTTTCTGGCTGGGAACTGACGCATCCTCGATGGTCCCGGACTCGTCGGGATTCGACCATCCCGTTACGCGATTTAGGCCGGTACGTCACGCCATTCGAGAGTCGTCACCCGCCGCGGACGGTGTCAGCAGGCCGTCGGTGACCTCCATCGGGGCGCATCCGAGCAGGTTGCGAGGTCGGCAGGTGCGAACACCGACTTCGCGGCACCGCGGTCGGCGCGCCTACCTACCGTCACACCTCACCCACTACAAGCTCCGGGATGGAGGTGGTCGGCGATGCTGGGTGGGCGAGGCATCCACGGACGGCGACGTGGCGTCACGCGAGTCGGCGAGCTCGGCCGGATCCGCGCCCGGCACGGCGACACCGAGGCATCGACCGAACCCGACCTGGACGTCCCGAATACCCTGAACGTCCCGAATACCCCGGACGTCGCGGGACCCTACGACGTTGCCGCGCGGCCCGACGACGGCCGGCAGCGGGCGGACTTCGGCGCACTGCTGATCCCGCGCGTCGCCGGCACCTGGATCCGACTGTCCCTCGACGGGCCGGTGCAGGCGCTGGTCGCGACCGACGGCTCCTCCGCCCTGGAGCTGTCCGCGCTGGCCGCGCCTCGTGGGCAGCAGCTGTGGGCCGCGATCTGCGCGGACCTGCTCGCAGCGACAGCTCCGGACGACCCCGATGCCTGCCGGCCCGGCCCGCGCGGGCCCGAGCTGCACCTGCCGATCGACGTCGGGTCCGGCCCGGTACCCACCCGAATCGTCGGCATCGACGGGCCGCGGTGGTTCCTCTGCGCGGTCTTCACCGGGCCGGCGGCCACCGATCCGGCGACGGCGCCCGCGCTCGACGAGCTTCTCGCCGCGACGGTCGTGGTGCGGGGAGACGCGCCGATGCCCGTCCGCGAGCCGATCCCGCTGACCACGCCCGATGGCAGGGGCGAGCGCATCATCGAGGTCCCGGCCCAGCGAGCGGCTCCCGAGATCATGACCCTGGGTCTGCCGCGGCCGCGCGCCTGAGGTTTCAGGGCGATCTGGATGCCGCGGGCGGCGACCGCTCGGCGCGATCCGGGGATCCGCCCCGGCCGGGCTGCTAGCGTGGCCGGTTGTGTCAAGCACCCCGCGGCGGCCCGCCGGCACCGCGGGCGGCGCCCTCAAGCCCGCCACCGCCACCGCCGCTCGTTCCGCGGCGGCGGACGGTCCCGCGGCCCGGGTTTGCGAGCGCGGATGACCGTGCACTTCATCGGCGCGGGCCCCGGCGCCGCCGATCTCATCACCGTGCGTGGGCGGGATCTGGTCGCCTCCTGCCCGGTCTGCCTGTACGCCGGCAGCCTCGTCCCCGCCGAGCTGCTGTCCCACTGCCCGCCCGGCGCGCGGCTCGTCGACACAGCCCGGATGACCCTCGACGCGATCACGGCCGAGCTGTGCGCCGCCGACACCGCCGGTCACGACGTCGCCCGCCTGCACTCCGGCGACCCGTCCCTGTACAGCGCGCTGGCCGAGCAGATGCGCCGGCTGGACGCGGCGGGCGTCCCCTACGACGTGACCCCCGGGGTGCCGGCGTTCGCCGCCGCCGCCGCGTCACTACGCCGGGAGCTGACGGTGCCCGGCGCCGCCCAGAGCGTCGTGCTGACCCGCACGGCCGTGCTGTCCAGCCCGATGCCACCCGGTGAGGACCTGGCCACCCTCGGCCGGTCCCGGGCGACGCTCGTGCTGCACCTGGCCGTGCACCGCATCGAGACGCTGGTCGAGGAGCTCGTGCCCAGCTACGGACCGGACTGTCCGGCGGCCGTGGTGGCGTGGGCGAGCCGGCCGGACGAGGTGGTGCTGCGCGGCACGCTCGCCGACATCGCCGCCCAGTCCCGGGCCGCCGGCCTCACGAAGACCGCCGTGATCATCGTCGGCCAGGCGCTGGCCGCGGCGGGTTTCCGCGACAGCTTCCTGTACTCGCCGCAGCGCTTCGCCCCCGACGGCTGCCAGCCCGCCCCCGCCACGGGCTGGTCATCGGTGCCCGGAGATCTCGACCCGGCCAACTCCGCCAACTCGGCCGACCCACGGTGAGCAGCACCGACCGGACAGGACCCGCGACGCCCCCGGTGGCACGAGCCCCGCTGCGGGTGTTACTGCTGGGAGGCACCGGCGAGGCCCGCCGGCTGGCCCTCGCCCTTACCGAGGTCGGTGGGTTCGACGTCGTCTATTCGCTGGCCGGGCGGGTGCGCGAGCCGCAGGTACCGCCGTCCTGCCGGGTCCGGATCGGCGGGTTCGGCGGTCCGGCCGGCCTCGCCGAGCAGCTACGCTCCGAGCGGATCAACGCGCTGGTCGACGCCACCCACCCGTTCGCCGCCCGGATGAGCGCCTCCACCGCGACGGCCGCGGCGGCCACCGGCGTGCCGCTGCTGGTCCTGCGCCGTCCCGGCTGGCAGGCCCAGCCCGGCGACGACTGGCGCCGGGTGCCGTCCCTGCCCGCCGCCGCGGACCTGATCGACCGCTTCGTTCCGTCCCAGCGTGGTTCATCCCGGTGTGGTGTGGCCGACGATCCCACCCCGCGGGTGTTCCTGACCACCGGGCGCAGCAACCTCGCGCTGTTCGCCGGGCTGCACCGTCCCTGGTTCCTGGCCCGCTGCGTCGAGGCCCCCACCGGCGCGCTGCCACCGCGGCTCAGGGTGATCCTCGACCGGGGCCCGTTCGACGTGGCCGGGGAGACGGAACTGCTGCGCCGACACGCCATCGACGTCCTCGTCACCAAGGACAGCGGCGGCGCGATGACTGCCGCCAAGCTCGCCGCCGCCCGTGATCTCGGCCTGCCCATCGTCATGGTGGACCGCCCGTCCACCCCGTCCGGATTCCCGGTGGTGTCCGACATCGGCCCCGCGACACACTGGCTGATCGGCCTCGCCAGCCCCGGACGGATCGAATCCCACGACGGCCCGCAGGCCGGCCCTGCCGCCGCATCCTGGAGATCCACCCTGTCGTAACGCCGCTGTCGTGAGGGTCTGAGCGGGAGCTGGAGCCGGAGCCGCCCGTGCAACGATGCCTCACATGAGCGTTGACCCGACCCGGTTGCTCGTGCTGGGCGCGGCACGTCAGGAACAGCCAGCGACTGGCTACGCCATCATGCGCGAGTTGATCAGCTGGAGAGTCCAGGACTGGGCCAGCGTGAACCCGGGTTCGATCTACGGCGCGTTGCGCGCGCTGGTCAAGGACGGATTTCTCGTCGAGGACTTCGACTCGGTCTCGAAGCCCGGCAAGGCCCACAGAAACAGCACCAAGTACCGCCTCACCGACGAGGGCGAGTCGGCATTCACGGACCTGCTCCGCAGCGCCCTGTGGGAAGTCAGCCCATACCGGACGGCATCCTTCATGGCAGCGCTGTGCTTCCTGGTCAACCTCACTCGCGACGAGGTGACCGCTGCCATCGAGGAGCGAATCGCCCGTTTGGAAAGTCACCTACGGCAGTTCGAGTTCGACGAGAAGCAGGTACTTCTCGACAGTGACACCAAGCCTCCGCACTCCGTGGAGTTCGTGAAGCTCGCTGCCGGTCGACTCCAAGGCGAACTCACCTTCGCGCACACCCTGCTCGAACGCCTCCGCGCCGGCAGCTACACATTCGTCGGCGAGAGCAAGTAGCACCCGCTCCACCGCGGTGGTGAACCGCCGGTCGGCCACCGCCTTCGCCAGGGCGGCGCCGCCGAGCTCGCGCCACAGCCCGTCAAGCAGCCACGTCCCGCCGATCGGACGGGCGTCGGTGACCTCCGGCCCCTCCGGCCCCCCGGCCACCCCGACCTCCCCGGAGCCGGCGGGTGCAGCCACCGCACCAGGTTGACATCCAGCATTCAAAGGCGAATGTTCACCGATGAACAATCCTGGGAGGAGCATCGGTGTCACAGACCTACGCCAGCACCCGTGACCACCACACCCACCCCCGAGCCTGGCTGATCCTCGCCCTGATCCTGTGCGCGGAGATCATGGACCTGCTCGACAGCACCATCGTCAACGTGGCCGCGCCGAGCATCGCTCGCGACCTGCACTCGAGCACCACGGCACTGCAGTGGATCACTGGCGGTTACTCGCTGACCTTCGCCGCGTTCCTGATCGCCGGCGCCCGTCTCGGTGACCGCTTCGGGCGTCGAACCCTGTTCCTGGTCGGTGCGTGGGGCTTCGTTATGTGCTCGGCGCTCTGCGCCGTCGCGCCCGACACCTCAACACTCATCGCCGGACGACTGCTGCAGGGCGCCACCGCCGCGCTGCTGGTCCCGCAGGGCCTCGGACTCCTGCACGCCACGTTCAGTCCAAGCGACCAGGGCAAGGCGTTCTCGATCTTCGGTCCCGTGGTCGGACTCGCCGCCGTCGTCGGGCCCGTCCTCGTCGGCGTCCTCGTCGACGCCGACCTTTTCGGGACGGGCTGGCGCCTGGTCTTCCTGATCAACCTGCCGATCGGCGTCCTTGCCGCGACCGGCACGACTCGTATCCTCCCGCAGTCGCGGCTGGAATCCGCCCCGCGCCTCGACGTCGTCGGGATCCTCCTCGTCAGCGTCGCAGCGGCACTCGTCACCTATCCCCTGATTCAGGGGCGAGAAGCAGGCTGGCCCGCGTGGATCTACGCCATGATCGCAGGCGGATTCATCACCCTCGGAGCGCTCGTGTTCTGGACACGAAGGCGAATTCGGGGACACCGAGAGCCGCTGGTACAGCCGGCAATCTTCAAGCACCGGGGATTCTCCGGAGATGTGATCCTGACGCTGATCTTCTTCGGTGGCTCCTTCGGTGTGGGACTCGCCCTCACCTTGTTCCTGCAACTCGGCCGGGGCTTCTCCCCCATCCACGCCGGTCTCACCGCCACACCGTTCGCACTCGGGTCCTCGGTTGGCGCCGTCGTCGGTGCTGCCGTGCTCGCCCCCAAGCTCGGACGCAACACCCTCCAACTCGGCAACGTCCTCCAGGGCGCGGGCCTCGTTCTGACCCTGGTGGTACTCGCCCACACCGGGATGCACGTCACCAGTTGGGACCTCGTTGGACCGCTGCTGCTGTGGGGCATCGGCCTGGGACTCGTGATCGCACCGCTGTTCGACTTCGTCCTCGCAGCCCTCAACGAAGACGAGGTCGGATCCGGATCCGGCGTTCTCAACGCCCTACAGCAGCTAGGTATCGCGATCGGCGTCGCCATCATCGGCACGGTCTTCTTCTCCATATTGAACAGCCACGCCGATGCCACTGGCCACCCGGGATACCTTGCGGGTTTCGAACGCAGCCTCCAGGTCGGACTGGGCATCACGGCCGCGGTCTGCCTCCTGACGTTCCTGCTGCCAGGCAAAGCCCGCGAGATGGACGAAGCGCCGGCGCCTGAGGTCGAGGTGACCTCGACGTACGTGTGATCGGCGACGTCCAGCAATGCAACGCTACCCGCGGGTTACAGCCCGCACCTCACGGTGCCGGGTAGCGGCGTGGGGTGAAGACGAGGTCGCGGCCGGTGCCGCGGCGGACGATGCGCGTGGTCGAGGAACCGATGAGCAGCAGGCAGCGCATGTCGACGCCGGCCGGGTCGAGGTCGCCGAGGGTCGTCACGGTGACGGTCTCGGTAGGCCCGCCGACGTCACGCCCGATCACCACCGGGGTGTCCGGCGCGCGGTGGTCCAGCAGCGCCGCGCGGGCCCGCTCGAGCTGCTCACGGCGCGTCCGCGACGCCGGGTTGTAGATGGCCAGGACGAGGTCGGCCGCGGCGGCGGCGCGCAGCCGCCGCTCGATGACCTCCCATGGCTTGAGCCGGTCGGACAGCGACAGCACGCAGAAGTCGTGGCCGAGTGGCGCCCCGACCCGGCTCGCCACCGCCTGAGCGGCGGTCAGGCCGGGCACGACCCGCACGTCGACGTCGGCGAAACGCGGCTGCGCCGCGGCCTCGACGACCGCGGTCGCCATCGCGAAGACACCGGGGTCACCGGAGGACACCACGGCGACGTTCGCCCCGCCGGCGGCCAGTTCCAGGGCGAGCTCGGCGCGCTCCGCCTCGACCGTGTTGCCCGACGAGTGCCGGCGCTGGCGCGGATCGGCGGGGACCCGGTCGAGGTAGGGGCCGTAGCCGATGAGATCGTCGGCGGCGGCGAGCGCGGCGGCGGCCTGCGGGGTCACCCAGTCCTGCGCGCCGGGGCCGAGCCCGACCACGACGACCTCGCCCGCAGGCGGCGTGGCCGGCTGGCTTGTGGACGTGGCCGGCTGGCTCGCGGGACCCGCGAGTACCCAGTCGGCCTGGCCGGCGCGCAGCGGCGCCGGATCGTCCGGGCCGCGCACCGGGCTCGGCAGCACGGCCAGGGAAAAGTAGGGCACGGTCGCCGGGTCGACCTCGCCGAGCGGGGCGATCCGCTGGCCGGCGGTCGTCGCCCGTTCGACGTACCAGGTGTCGGCGAGCCGGCCGGCGTCGGTGAAGGCGTCGCGGACCCCGGGGAAGGTCCGGCCCATCTTGAGCACGACCGCGGTGTCGGTGCCGGCGATGCGCTCGGCGAGGATCCCCGGCGCCAGCGTGCCCGGCAGCACGGTGAGTACCTCGTTGCCCTCCACCAGCGGGCGGCCGAGCACCGCGCAGCCCGCCGACAGCGACGTCACCCCGGGCACCACCTCGGTCGGGTAACGGTCGGCGAGTCGGCGGTGCAGGTGGATGAACGAGCCGTAGAAGAACGGGTCGCCCTCGCTGAGGACGACGACGCCCCGCCCGGCGTCGAGGTGGACCGCCAGCCGCTTGGCGCAGTCCTCGTAGAACTCGTCGATCGCCCCCCGGTAACCGCCGGGATGGTTGGTCGTCTCCGTGGTGACGGGGTAGACCAGCGCCTCCTCGATCTGGTCGCCGCGCAGGTGGGTCGCGGCGATCGAGCGGGCGATGCTGCGCCCGTGCCGGGCGCTGTGGTAAGCGATCACGTCGGCGTCGTGGATGAGGCGGGCGGCCCGCAGCGTCATCAGCTCGGGATCACCGGGGCCGACGCCGACGCCCCACAGCCGACCCACCGGGCTGGCCGCCGCGGTCGGGGCGACGGCCGAGGACACAGCCGAGGTCTCGGTCGGAGCGGGCTCGATGGCCGGCTCGCGCGGATCGCTCATTCCTGCTCGCTCGCGATCGCGTTGACGGCGGCGACCGCCATCGCGCTGCCGCCGCGCCGGCCGTGCACGACGAGGAACTCCAGGCCGGCGGGGTCGTCGACGAGCGCCTGCTTCGACTCGGCCGCGCCGATGAACCCCACCGGCACGCCGAGGACAGCCGCCGGCCGCGGCGCACCGGCCGCGACGAGTTCCAGCAGCCGGAACAGGGCCGTCGGGGCGTTGCCGATCGCGACGACGGCGTCGGCGAGCCGGTCGGCCCACAGGTCGACGGCCGCGGCACTGCGGGTGGTGGCGAGCTCCGCGGCGAGCCCCGGCACCCGCGGATCGCCGAGCAGGCACAGCACCTCGTTGTCGGCGGGCAGCCGGCGGCGGGTCACCCCCGCGGCGACCATCTGGGCGTCGCAGAGCACCGGCGCGCCGGCCAGCAGGGCCGTCCGCGCGGCGGCGACGACCCCCGGGCTGAACGCGAGATCGTCGACGAGGTCGACCATGCCGCAGGAGTGGATCATGCGGACAGCGACCCGGGCGACGTCGGCGGGCAACCCGTCGAGGCGGGCCTCGGCCCGGATCGTCGCGAACGAGCGACGGTAGATCTCCGCGCCGTCCCGGACGTAGTCGGGACGCGACGTTCCCGCCGCCATCGCCACCTCCATCAACGAGCCTCCCGTCCATCCCGACGCAGGCGGGCAACCGACCGCTGCGCCGCCACCACGTCGACGAGCACGTCCCAGTCGACGGCCGACACCTCGCCCGGGCGGGCGCCCTCCGACCAGAGCACCAGCGCCGCGCTGCCGGCGCGGCGCTGGATCCGGTAGCCGATGGTGTCGGCGACCACCTCGACCACCTCGCCGGCGGGCTGGCCGCACCGGCGGGCGCAGCCCGACCAGTGCACGGGCAGCCGATCCCGACGGTGCCGCGGGCCGCCGTCCGACGTGCCGGACCGCACCCGGGCGCTGCCTGCCCCCGCCGACCGGCCGGCGTCGCGGCGGACGTCGGCGAGCGCCTTGGCGCATCCCGGCCACCCGGCGCAGCTCGTGACACCGACCCAGCCCGAGTCCGCGTCGACCACGAGCCCCATGGCGGCCAGCCGATCCGACCCCCGCGCCACCGCAGCGGCGTCGAGGTCGCGTAGCACGACCGACCGCCACGGCGTCACCATCACCCGGCCGTCACCGTCGGCGTCGGCGATCGCGGCGAGCAGGTCGAGCTGGTCGGCGCGCAGCCGCCCGAGCGGGACGAGCGCGGTCAACGCCCATCGGCCGTCCCGCTGCCGGTGCCGGCCCGGCCGGGCGCCCGGCGGTCCGCTGCCGGTACCGACATCGGCTGCGACCCCGGCGCCGAACCGGCCCACGTCGACGATCGAGAGGACATCCCCGGTAGGGCCGGGCCCGGTCTTCGCGGCGGCCCGGGCGGCGGCCGCAGCCGCTTCGAGCAGGCGGTCCCGCCCGGCGGGCAGCTCGGCGACGCGCCAGGCGGCCGCGGCGGCGCCCCCGGCGGCGCGGACGTCGAGGAGGGCCTGGGCGGCGGCGAGCAGCGCGGGCACGGCGGCGCTGCTCGCCAGCCGCAGCGCGTCCGCCCCGCCCGCGACGAGCAGCAGGATCTGCCCCGCCGGCTGGGCCCGCAGGGCGAGATCGGCGGGCAGACCGGCCAGGTCCCCGCTGCCGTCGTCGACGGCGAACAGCATCCGGCCGGGGAGATCGGCAAGCTTCGGATCGGCGCACAGCCCACGGTCGAGCTCGTCGACGAGCGGGGCGATGTCGCGGACGCCCGCGCCGGCGCGCCCGGACAGCGGGGAGCCGACGATGTTGCGGACCCGCTCGTGGGTGGCCGACGGCAGCAGCCCGACCGACCGCACCCGGGTGGCAAGCACCGCGGCGGCGCCGTCGGCGAGGCCGCGAAGCTGCACGTTCCCGCGGGAGGTCAGCTCCGCAGCGCCGTCGGCGACGTCCCGGGCACACCCTGCGACCATCCGCGCCGCGGCGCTGTCGAGGGCACCGCCGGGGATGCGCAGCCGGGCCAGCGCGCCGTCCGCGGCCGGATGGGTCCGCAGCACACCGGGGCACGCGTCGCGGACACGCTCCCGCGGGCTGGTGGACACCGGCGGAGCATACGTGGCCTGCCCGGGATCTGACGGTTGATCGTCGGTCTTGCCGATATCCGCACAGCGCTTGACAGACCCCGCGCCAGCTCTGCGATTGTGAGGCTGCCACGAGCGGCGAACGGCGAGGAAGTCCGGTGCGAATCCGGCGCGGTCCCGCCACCGTCACCGGGGAGCGGACCCCAACGGAAGGCCACTGGCACGGGCAGCCTGCCCGTGCCGGGAAGGCCGGGGCGAGCGTGCGCCGCGGGAGCTTTCCCAGTCCTGTCAGTGCGGATCCGGGAGCCGGGATACTCGCTTCGCCCGCGACGGGCACGGCCTGTCCCGGCTTCGGCCACGGGCGCGCCCGCGCGGCGCAGTCGCGCCGCAGGACGCGCCACCCCGCCGGGATGCCGCCCGGCACCGGCCGACTGACGCGGGGCGCGGAACCCCGGGAAAGGCACCATGATGACCCCTGCGCGGAGCTCCTCACCCGATCCGGCCGAGGGCGAGCTCGACGCCGTCGTCCTGCTGCTGTCGACGTCCGACACCGACCTGCTTTCCGCACGGGCCAGCGGCGCCCGCTACCGACTCGCCAACCCGGCCCGCCTCGACGTCACCGACCGCACTGATCTCAACGAGCTGACCGACGGCGTCGACGTGGTCGTCGTGCGCATCCTCGGCGGACGGCGGATGTGGGAGGAGGGCCTGGCCGCCCTGCTCGCCGGGCCGCGGCCGGTGGTCGTCCTCGGCGGCGAACGGGCCCCGGACGCGGAGCTCATGGCCATCTCCACGGTGCCGGCGGGCATCTGCGCCGAGGCGCACGCCTACCTCGCCGAGGGTGGCCCGGCGAACCTCGGCGAGCTGCACCGCTTCCTCGCCGACACGCTGCTGCTCACCGGCGGCGGGTTCGCCCCGCCGGTGACGACGCCGGCCTGGGGCGTGCTCGACCGGGACGCCCCGGACGGCAAGGCCGGCCCGGTGATCGGGGTGTTGTACTACCGGGCGCATCACGTCGCCGGCAACACGATGTTCGTGGAGGAGCTGTGCGCCGCGGTCGAGCGGGCCGGCGGCGCGGCGTTGCCGGTGTACTGCGCGTCGCTGCGCACCGCCGAGCCGGCGCTGCTCGCCACGCTGGGCCGGGCCGACGCCCTGGTCGTCACGGTCCTCGCCGCCGGCGGCAGCCAGCCAGCGCGGGCCGCCGCCGGCGGGGATGACGAGGCGTGGGACGTCGGGGCGCTGGCAGCGCTGGACATCCCGATCCTGCAGGGGCTATGCCTGACCGGCGGCCGGGCGGCGTGGGCGGACTCCGACGACGGGCTGTCGCCGCTGGACGCCGCCACCCAGGTCGCGATCCCCGAGTTCGACGGCCGTCTGATCACCGTACCATTCTCCTTCAAGGAGGTCGGCGCCGACGGGCTGACCAGCTACGTCGCCGACCCCGAGCGGGCCGACCGGGTCTCCGGCATCGCGGTGGCGCACGGCCGGCTGCGCCACGTCGCGCCGCCCGAGCGGCGGGTCGCGCTGATGCTGTCGGCGTACCCGACGAAGCACTCCCGGATCGGCAACGCCGTGGGCCTCGACACCCCGGCGAGCACGGTGCGGCTGCTGCGGGAGATGCGCGCCGCCGGGTACGACATCGGCCCCGACGACGGCCCGGACGCCTTGGCGGGGGTCGCCGCGCAGGACGGCGACGCCCTCATCCACTCGATCATCGCCGCCGGCGGGCAGGACCCGGCGTGGCTGAGCGCGGCGCAGCTCGCCGGCAACCCGGTGCGGATCTCCGCGGCGGACTACCGGGCCTGGTACGACACGCTGCCCGCCGACCTGCGGGGCAGCGTCGAGCGGCACTGGGGCCCGCCGCCGGGCGAGCTGTACGTCGACCGCAGCCGCGACCCGGGCGGCGAGATCGTCCTCGCCGCCCTGCGCGCCGGCAACGTGGTGCTGCTGGTCCAGCCGCCGCGCGGCTTCGGGGAGAACCCCGTCGCGATCTACCACGATCCGGACCTGGCGCCCAGCCACCACTACCTCGCCGCCTACCGCTGGCTCGCCGCACCGCCCGCGGAGGGCGGGTTCGGCGCGCATGCCGTCGTCCACCTCGGCAAGCACGGCACGCTGGAGTGGCTGCCCGGCAAGACGGTGGGGATGAGCGCGTCCTGCCCGACGGACGCCGCCCTCGGCAACCTGCCGCTGATCTACCCGTTCCTCGTCAACGACCCCGGCGAGGGCACGCAGGCGAAACGGCGGGCGCACGCCACCCTGGTCGACCATCTCATCCCACCGATGGCCCGCGCCGAAAGCTACGGCGACCTGGCCCGCCTGGAGCAGCTCCTCGACGAGCACGCCTCGATCGCGGCGATGGACCCGGCGAAGCTGCCGGCGATCCGCGCCCAGATCTGGACGCTCGTCCAGGCCGCCCGCCTCGACCACGACCTGGGCCTGGCGGACCGCCCGCACGACGCCGAGTTCGACGACTTCCTGCTGCACGTCGACGGCTGGCTGTGCGAGGTCAAGGATGCGCAGATCCGCGACGGGCTGCACGTGCTCGGCGTCGCCCCGACCGGCCAGGCGCGGGTCAACCTGGTTCTCGCGATGCTGCGCGCCCGGCAGATGTGGGGCGGCCAGCGGACGTTGCCGGGCCTGCGGGAGGCTCTCGGCCTCGCCGAGGACGACACGGCCCCCCGCGGCGACGTCGACGCCGCCGAACGCACCGCGCTCGCCCTGGTCACCGCGATGGAGGACCGCGGCTGGGCGCCCGAAGCCGTCCCCGCCGCCCTCGACGCCGTCCTGCCGACCGCACCCCATCCCGAGCCCGATCCCGCAGCCGGTCCCGGTCCCGGTCCCGAGCCCGAGCCCGAGCCCGATTCTGCTGCCGATCCCGCAGCCGATTCTGCTGCCGCCGACCCGACCGACCCGGATCCGCGGCGGGAGGCGGTCGGCGCGGTGCTGCGCTTCGCCGCCACCGAGATCGTGCCGCGCCTCGACCGGACCACCGACGAGATCACCAGCGTCCTGCATGCCCTCGACGGCGGCTACATCCCGGCCGGCCCCAGCGGGTCTCCGCTGCGCGGCCTGGTCAACGTGCTGCCCACCGGCCGCAACTTCTACTCCGTCGACCCGAAGGCGGTGCCCAGCCGGCTGGCCTGGGAGACCGGCCAGGCGATGGCGACGTCGCTGCTGGACCGTTACCGCGCCGACACCGGTGACTGGCCGGAGTCGGTCGGGCTGTCCGTCTGGGGCACCAGTGCGATGCGCACGTCCGGCGACGACGTCGCCGAGGTGCTCGCCCTGCTCGGCATCCGGCCCGTCTGGGACGACGCGTCGCGCCGGGTCAGCGGGCTGGAACCGATCGGCCTGGCGGAGCTCGGCCGCCCGCGCATCGACGTGACCGTGCGCATCAGCGGGTTCTTCCGCGACGCGTTCCCGCACGTGGTCGCGATGCTCGACGACGCGGTGCGGATGGCCGCCGCCCTCGACGAACCCGACGGCGACAACCACGTCCGCGCCCACGCCCACGCGGACCTGGCCACCCACGGCGACGAGCGGCGGGCCACGCTGCGCATCTTCGGATCGAAGCCCGGGGCGTACGGCGCCGGGCTGCTGCCGCTGATCGACAGCCGCAACTGGCGCGACGACGCCGACCTCGCCGAGGTCTACGCCACCTGGGGTGGCTACGCCTACGGCCGCGGCGTCGACGGCACCCCTGCCCGCGCGGACATGGAGGCCGCCTACCGGCGCATCGCGGTGGCCGCGAAGAACGTCGACACCCGCGAGCACGACATCGCCGACTCCGACGACTACTTCCAGTACCACGGCGGGATGGTCGCGACGGTACGCGCCCTGACCGGCCGGGCGCCCGCCGTCTACATCGGCGACAGCACCCGCCCCGAGGCCGTGCGCACCCGGACCCTGACCGAGGAGACCTCCCGGGTCTTCCGCGCCCGGGTCGTCAACCCCCGCTGGCTGGCGGCGATGCGCCGGCACGGCTACAAGGGCGCGTTCGAGATGGCCGCGACCGTCGACTACCTGTTCGGCTACGACGCCACCGCCGGCGTCGTAGCCGACTGGATGTACGAGCGGCTCGCCGAGACCTACGCCCTCGACGCCGACAGCCAGAAGTTCTTCGCCGAGTCCAACCCCTGGGCGCTGCACGGCATCACCGAACGGCTGCTGGAGGCCGCCGCCCGCGGCCTGTGGCAGCACCCGCAGGCCGCCACCCTCGACGCCCTGCAGGAGCTCTACCTTCGCACCGAAGGCGACCTGGAGGACGGCCCCGCCGGCGGCGGGCCGGCCTGACCCGATCGGGCCGGGCTCGCCCGCCCGCAGCGGGCGGACCTGCGGTACCCCCGTCCGGGGCCGTTCGGCCACCTGTCGGATGTGCCGAATGGCATGTCGGGAGCCGGCACGGGCCTTGCCAGCCCTGGTGTTGCGCGACGGATCGGCCCGGGGGGTCCTGGTCCGGATGGGCCCCGAAGGGGACAACCAGCCCGGATCCGGGAAAATAACCAAGGTGCGGACGACACTTCTGCTCGTGGGGGACGAGGCCGCTCTGCGGCGTGACCTGGTGCCCGCCCTGCTCGGCGAGGGTTACGGCGTCGAGACGGCCGGAACCGGCGAGCAGGCGCTCGCCCTGCTGGCCGCATGCGGCGCGCATCTGGTGCTGACCTGCCTGCCCCTGGCCACCGACATGCCGTGGCTGGACGAGCTGGTGTTCGGCCCGGCCGGCGATGCCCGGTCCGATCCGGACGGCCCGGGTGGGGCCGCCGTGCTGATGGACGGCCTGGAGTTCTGCCGCCGGCTGCGCGCCGCCGGCGACGTCCCCCTCGTCGCCGTCGCCGACCGGCTGGACCCGACCGGCGTCGTCGCGGCCCTGGAGGCCGGTGCCGACGACTACGTCACCGCTCCCCCGGTCACCCCGGAGGTGCTGGCGAGGCTGCGGGCCCTGCTGCGCCGGGTCCATCCGGGGCAGGCGACGGCGAGCGCGCTGAGCGTCGGCGACCTGCAGATTCGCCCGGCCGAGGGGGTTGTGAGCCGGCGCGGCGAGGACCAGCACCTGACCCGCACCGAGTTCCGGTTGCTGTGCGAACTCGCCGTGGCGGACGGCCGGGCCGTCACCCGCCAGCAGCTCCTGGAACGGATCTGGGGCTACGACTACTTCGGCGGGGCGCGGATGCTCCACGTCCACGTCCACGTCCGCCGGCTGCGCCGCAAGGTGGAGGTGGATCCGTCCGCCCCGACCCACATCCTCACCGTGCGCGGCATCGGCTACCGCGTCTGCTCGGTGCCGAGCCCGGTGCCGGTCTCAACAGCCTCAACAGGCCCGGCCGTCCCCGGCGCACTGGCTACCCGCTGACGGTCGATGCGGCCCCGCGCGTCAGCGGTCGATCCGCTCCTGGTAAAAGGCGATCTTCTTGTCGATGGCGACAAGGTTGCGCTGGACCTCGTCGAGACGCTCCAGCACCCGGCGGCGATGCTCGGTGAGCAGCGCCAACCGGACGTAGCGGGCCATCTCCCGGATCGGCATGCCGGTCAGCCGCAGCCGGGTCAGGAAGGTGACCCAGCGGATGTCGCCGGCGGTGTAACGACGGTGGTGCGACGTGGCCCGGGCGACCGGGTCGCGCATCAGCCCGGCGCGTTCGTAGTAGCGCAGCGTGTGGGTGCTGACGCCGGTGGCCGCAGCGGCCTCGGCGATCGTCAGGGTGCCGGCGCCGTCCTCGCCCGCCAGCGGGTCGGACACCGGCTCGCCGCAGGCGGCGTGGACCGGGTCACCCGCCTCGACCACGCCCGCCGGCTCCGCTCGCGGCGGCACCTGGCGAAGCGGGGCCTGTCGGGGCGAAGCCTGTTGGGGCGGGATGGTCGGGCTGGACGTCGTCGCGGGTGCTTCGAGCGTGGCCATGACCCTCACGCTAAGACCTGGAGCACACTCCAAGTCAAAACCCCCGCGATTCGCCCCTGGTGACGCGGACGGTCAGGAACGGGCGCGGCCGGCGGAGTCGGGCAGGTCGGATGCCCGCAGCGGCGCGGACACGAGGCCGACGAGGAAGCGGTCGGGTCGGATGAGCGCGATCGGGAGCGGCCGGCGGGTGCGCAGCAGCGTGCCGTCGAGGTCCTCGACCGCCGGGCAGGAGACGTCGCTGACGGCCCGCAGACCGCCGGGGCGACGACGGTGAGCGCGGTGGCGGCCCGCCGGTCGGCCCAGTCCCGCGCGGTGGGGTCCATCCCGGCGGTCGGGTCGACCCCACGGCCGATCAGCGCCCAGCCGTCGGTGAGCAAATCGTCGAGGCGGATGATGCGGCCGTCCAGGGTGCGCAGCCGCGGGTTCGGCAGGATCTGCCCGGCGGCGGGGCGGGTGCCGGCGACGCCTCGGGGTAGCCGCGGCCTCGGCCGGGCCACGCCGCTCCGAAGCGCATGGCGCACGCCGGGGGCGTGATCGAGGGTGACCATCGCCGCCCGGGTGAGCCGGGACAGGCGCGGGTTCGTCGTCTGCACGACCCGGCCGACCCGCAGGGCCGCGGACGTCATCGCCGCCACGTGCGGCCGGCGTTCGCGCTCGTAGGCGTCGAGCAGCTCCTCGCCGGCGAGACCGTCGACGACCTCGGCGAGGCGCCAGGACAGCGCGGCGGCGTCGCGCAGCCCGGCACCCAGGCCCTGGCCGGCGAACGGCGGCATGCTGTGCGCGGCGTCCCCTGCGAGCAGAACCCGCCCGACCCGCCAGCGCGCGGCCATCCGGGCATGGAACGTTTGGCTTCCTCCCCCTCGTGAACGAGGGGGATTCCCGGTGGCGGTCATGCCGCCTTCCCGGGTGGTTGACGCTTCGCCGTCCCCGGCAACCCGGAGATCTCCACGTCCATGGACGACAGTCCAGCCGCCCTGATGTTCAGACTTGCGTTGGTATCCGCGTTCCCCGACCAGCCACACGACGTGCACAGAAATGTTGCCTGGTCGGGACGGGACACCCGGTCGACGCACCCGCAGACATGACAGCGCTGCGACGTGTACGACGCCGGCACCCTCACCAGCACCCCACCCGCGCGAGCCGTCTTATAGGCGAGATACGCGCCGATACGCCCCCATGCGGCGTTCAGGATCGACCGGTTCAGCCCGGCTTTCTGCCGCACCTTCCGCCCAGGGCCGCGCGAAGGTCACTTTCCGTGCTGACTGGTTACTCTAGGTTGTGAGGAATGT
>NZ_CADCWT010000080.1 GCF_902806485.1 Candidatus Frankia alpina
AAACGTTACCGGGAAAGGCTCAGTGGCAACGAAGCACGACCAAGGACCACAGGGGGGCATCCCGGACCGCAGGTGCGCGAACTCGGCGCACAGCACGTGGGACGTGAAGCCCCCATCACCTGGTTGGCGGCGTACGACGGGGAATGCAACGGGTGAGCCTCGACGAACAGGTGAACATGGTCCAGTTCGATCTCCAACGCAACGACCGGCCAGTCGTGTTCGGCGCACTCGGCGCGGACCTGCTCGTCGCAGCGGTCCCGGACGGCGCCGGTCAGGACGGGGCAGGGGGCGTACTGCGGGCACCACGCGACGTGATAGCCAAGGTCGTAGGCGCCACCCACGCCGACCGTCACCTGACGGGACATTCATCTGGCTATACCAGCGTTGCTGGTCCAACCGGTACGGGTCCGTACCGGATTCCCCGGACGCCTGAAGGCGTCAGTCCCCTCCGGAGGTCTTTGATGGGGCCGGGGGGCAGGTCGTCAAGGAGGATGGCGATCGCATCACAGTGCTGTTCGACGACGTGGGCTACCGCACCCTGTCGGTCGGCGCGGTCCGGGAGCGCCACCTGCTCGATCGGGCGTGAAAGACCTGCGCCGCAGGGCATTCCCCCACTGACGGGCCCGCACCTACAGGTATGTCGGTGATGACGGCAACTGTCCGGTCCATCCTGAGATGTCCGATGATGTCATTTCCTGACATCATCGCTTGCCGTGCGCTGGATTCAAACATGGTCACGCGCCAGGCAGAGCAGGGAGGACCATGACCGCGCAAGCGGATCTTCAGATGAACACCGCCCTGGTCACAGGGGCGTCGTCAGGTATCGGCGCGGCCTTCGCGCAGGCGTATGCGGCCCGGGGCGCCACCCTCGTCCTGGTGGCGCCCGCGGAGTCCAAGCTGCAGGAGGTCGCGGAGCGGCTCGGCACCCGCTACGGGGTTGACGTGCACGCCGTGCCCATCGACCTCGCCGAGGAGAACGGCCCCGACGAGCTCGCCAAGGCGGTCGCCGAAACCGGCTTGGAGATCGACATCCTCGTCAACAACGCCGGCTTCGGAACCCGGGGGCCGTACCACGAGCTGTCCGCCGACCGAGACCACCGCGAGGTGATGCTGAACGTCGTTGCGGTGGAGCGGGTCGCGCACCTGTTCCTGCCGGCGATGGTCGCCCGGGGCTCCGGCACCATCATCAACGTGTCGTCGACCTCGGGCTTCCAGGCCGTCCCCTACATGGCGGTCTACGGAGCCTCCAAGGCCTTCGTCCTGTCGTTCTCCATCGGCCTGTGGGCCGAATGCCGGCCTCGCGGGGTGCGCGTGCTCGCCCTGTGCCCGGGGCCGACCGACACGAACTTCTTCGAGGCGCTGGGCTCGCAGATGTCCGCCGGCGGCCGGTTGCGGACCACCGATGAGGTGGTGGTGGCGGCCTTCCGCGCTCTCGACCGGGGTCAGGCCTACGTCATCGACGGCCGGTTGAACTTCCTGACCTCCAACGCCTCCCGGCTGCTGCCTCGCGGCCTGGTCGCGCGGATCACCGAGCGGGTGTTGCGGTCCGGGTCGCTGGCCGCGCTGCCGGGCGCAGTACCCAGGAGCCGCCGCGCCGCCTGATCGGGCTACTCCGACCGGCCGCTGAGTGCGGTCCGATCGGACCACCCCGGCCGCCGGCCGCCGTGAGGGTTCGTGCCGCGACGCGCTCATCCGGCGGCCGATCGACCCATCCCCCGACCGGGCGACCCCGCAGTGGCCCGGTCGGGGGGCGTCGGTTGTGTCGGCGTCGGCGGGGTCAGCGCGAGCGGGCCGCTCCCACCGGGGTGGCCACCGGCGCGGCCGGGCGGGCCTGCGCCAGGCCGCTGATCTCGGCGACCAGCTCGTAGGAGCGGATCCGGTCCGCCGGCCGGTGGGCATTCGTGGTGATCATGATCTCGTCGGCGTCGGTCACGTCGAGCAGGGCGTCGAGCCCGGCGCGGACGGTCGACGGGGAGCCGACGATGTGCGACGCCGTCGCGTTCTCGGCCGCAGCCCGTTCCTGCGGGGTCCAGGAGTGCGCGGCGGCCTCCTCGGGGGAGGGGAAGACGCCGGGACGGCCGCCGCGGATCCGCAGCATGGCCAGCCGGACGGGGGCGGCGAGCCATTCGGCGCGCTCGTCGTCCTCGGCGCAGACCACGGCAGCGGCCACGATCGCGTACGGACGCTCCCGGCCGGGCGAGGGGCGAAACGAGCGGCGGTACAGCTCGAGCGCCGGCACCGTGTTGGCCGGGCTGAAGTGATGCGCGAAGGCGAACGGCAGGCCGAGCACCCCGGCCACCTGGGCGCTGTAGCCGCTGGACCCCAGCAGCCAGATCGGCGGTACCTGAGCCTGCGGGAACGCGTGGACGCCGCGCATCGCGTGGTCGGCGGCGAACTCGCCGCCGGAGAGGAAGGTGGTCAGCTCGGAGAGCTGCTCGGGGAAATCGTCGACGGCGAGCAGCCCGGCGGTGCGCCGCAACGCCCGGGCGGTGGCGGGATCCGTGCCGGGGGCCCGGCCGATCCCGAGGTCGATTCGGCCGGGGAACAGGGTACCGAGGGTGCCGAACTGCTCGGCGACGGCCAGCGGCGCGTGGTTGGGCAGCATCACGCCGCCGGAACCCACCCGGATCGTGCTGGTGGCCGCGGCGACCTGGCCGATGAGAATGGACGTCGCCGAACTGGCGATGCCAGGCATGCCGTGATGCTCCGCCAGCCAGTATCGGGTGAATCCGAGCCGTTCGGCGTGCCGGGCGAGGTCAAGCGATCCGCGGACCGCATCGGCGGGTGTCGTTCCGGTGCCGACCGGCACGAGGTCCAGCACGGACAGGGGGACGCTTCGGGTCGGGTTCACGCGAGGTTCCAACGATGTGACGGGGCCGCCGTCTTCCCCGCCCGCCACCGCGCCGCCCGCGCCGGTCGCGGTCATGGTCAGCCGCCGACCGTCTCCATGTAGTCCTCGGCGACCTCGTCGAGGGCATCGCTGGGATGGCCGAGCGCCATGCGCACCCGACGGCGCCCGACGAGCAGAAGGTCGAGCAGGAAGTCCGGCACCGGAGCCCGCTCGCAGCGGTGGTAGCCCATCGTGAACCAGGTGTGGGCGTCCTCGAGCAGGCCGGCCTCCTCCAGGCTCTCGGCGACGGCCTCGTAGACGCCCGGATCGCCCGACTTCGCCGCTTTCAACTCCGCCCGCAGCGAGCCGGCCTGCTCGGTCTGCCCGCTGCGCAGCAGTCCATCGTGCAACCAGGCGCGGGGGTCGATGGGGCAGGCGCCGCCGTCGGCCACGGCGGCGCGATAGCAGCGGGTCGCCTCGTTCCAGTCCTCGGCGAGCCCGTACTGGCTGCCCGCGTCGACGAGCAGGGAGGCCCGGGTGACCGTCTTGCTGTGAGCGGCGGGCCGCTCGGCCAGCGTCTCCAGGGTGGCCGCCGCCCCACGGTGATCGCCGTTGCCCGCTGCCTTGAAAACGATCTCATCCACGTCGTCGTCGGAAAGCATGCCGGTCATTGTCCCCGTCGGGGATCGTTTCCCGACGGGTGGGCGCCGGTGGCGTGGCCGCGCCGGTCGCGGACGGTGCGGACGGCGCGGACGGGGAGTGGCGAAGACGATCCGGAACCGGACGGGTCGGCCGGCTCGGATCGGGGAAGGAGGTGATCGATCGCTGCCACGGGCCGCGAGCGGTCGGCGCAGGACGGGCGGTTCGGCGGATGGGGTGTGGGTGGACGCGAAGGCGAGGGTGGCCGCCGGGGCGGGGGTGGCCTTCGTCCTCGGAGGGGGTGGCATCCTCGGCGCGAGAGAGGTCGGCATGCTCGCCGCCCTGTTCGACGCCGGCATCCTGCCCGACCTGGTGGTCGGCACCTCCGTCGGTGCGATCAACGGCGCCGCGGTGGCGGCCGAACCTGCGCCCGCCACAATCGACCGGCTGACCGAGCTGTGGTCGCAGCTCGGCATCTCCGACGTGTTCGCGGGGGGCCCGGCGCGGCGGCTGGCCACCGTCGTCCAGCACGGCCACCTGCACTCCAACGCCCCGCTGCGCGCGCTGCTGCGCACGCACCTGCCAGCCGAGCCGATCGAGGACCTGCCGGTGCGGTTCCAGTGCGTCGCGGCGAGCATCGAACGCGCCGCCGCGCACTGGTTCGACCGCGGGCCGCTCGTCGAGGCGGTGCTCGCCTCCTGCGCGGTCCCGGCGCTGCTGCCCCCGGTGCGCATCGGCGAGGAACACTTCATCGACGGCGGGATCGTCGACAGCAACCCGGTCGGGCGGGCGGTGGAGCTCGGTGCCCACACCGTCTACGTCCTGCACGTCGGCCGGATCGAACGGCCGCTGCGGCCGCCGCGCTGGCCGTGGGAGGCCGGTCTGGTCGCCTTCGAGATCGCCCGCCGGCGTGGCTTCACCGAGGCGATGGCCCGGCTGCCCAGCGGCGTCGCCGTCCACGTGCTGCCGGTCGGGGAACGCGGCGCCCCGCTGGTGCCGCTGCGCTACCGCTCCACCTCGGGTCTGAACCGGCGCATCCAGCAGGCCCGACAGGCCACCGCGGCGTACCTCGACCTCACCGCCGGCGGCCGGGCCAGGTCGCTCGATGTCTCCTGAGCTGGAGGGTTGACGCCTTGGGCGTTCCACCGTGGGCGATCCGCCGGTTCCTGCTCGACCCGCTGTTCGTGCCGCCGGCGGCGGCGCTGGCCCTGATCGGGGTGGCCGTCGCCGCGCTCGGCCTGCTGGCCGTGCCGGTCGACCGCCGGCTGCGGCTGTCACGGGCGGCCCTGCTCGCCGCGGCCTACCTGACCGCCGAGGTGGTGCTGATCGTCGCCGCGTTCGGATTGTGGCTGGCCCGGCCGGCCCTGCGCCGGCGGTGGGAGGCGGCGCACGTGTGGCTGGTGCGCCGGGCGCTGGATCGGCTGGTCGCCGCCGCCCGGCTGCTGGTCGGGCTGCGCCTGGAGATCACCGAGACGCCCGCGGGCACGGCGGACGCCGGGGGGCGGCCCGTGCTCGTGCTCAGCCGGCATGCCGGCCCGGGGGACTCGTTCGTGCTCATCCACCTGCTGCTCAGCCGCTACCACCGGATCCCGCGGGTGGTGCTGATCGACCGACTCCAGCTCGACCCGGCGATCGACATCCTGCTCGGCCGGCTCGGCGCCTGCTTCCTGCGTAACGACGGGTCGGACGACCACGCCGCGGCCCAGATCGGCGAGCTCGCGCGTGGCCTGGGCACCGGCGAGGCATTGGTGATCTTCCCGGAGGGGGCGAACTTCACCCCGCCGCGCCGGCTGCGGCTGATCGCCCGGCTGCGGGCCTGCGGACAGTGGGACCGGGCCGCCGTCGCCGAGGACCTCGACGCAGTCCTGCCGCCGCGGCCGGCCGGGGTGCTCGCCGCGCTCGCCACCGGCCGGATCGCCGCCACTGTGATCGTCGCGCATGCCGGCCTCGACGAGCTCAGCGCCCCGGGCGAGGTCTGGCGGGCGCTGCCGTTCACGACGCCGCTGCTGCTGCGCTGGTGGTGGGTGCCCGCAACCGAGATCCCCGGCTCCGAATCGGACCGGCGGCAGTGGCTCACCATGCACTGGGCGGTGGTGAACGCCTGGATCGGTGCCCAGCGCGCCCTCGGCACGAGCCGGCCACCGGCGGGCGGCCCGGCGTCGCCGGCCGACCGGTCGATCCCATGGTCTGGATGACCACTGTCAACGGGGCCGTAGTGAGAATGGCGTTGCGAACGGGCGTTCGTCTGTGCTTGAGTGCGGCCCCGGACCGGTTCGAGGGGGCGGCCCCCGGTCCGGGGCTCCCAGACCAGCAGCTCATGCCGCACCAGCCGCCGCCATGGACGACGGTCAGCTCCGCCATCCGTTTCCGGCCGTTCTTCTCCCCGGGCGAGAGCCGCGTGGCCAGCTTCCGCACGGCCGCGGCGAAGGCTGCGGCGGCTGGGGGAACTACAGGTCTATCCCGAGCACGGTGCGCACGGCGATTTGCCCGCCATGGTCGTCAGCGACGTGCCGCATCCCGGTCTTCTCTGCTACGCGTCGCGATGCCGTGTTTTTGGGGTGGAGTATCGCCACGAGCTGTTTCGCGCCGAGCTGGTCGCGGGCAAAGTCTCTGCAGGCTGCTGCCGCCTCGCTGGCCAGTTCCTGGTCCCACAGACGGGGCAGGACGTGGTAGCCGACCTCGAGCATCAGGGCGCCGTTGACCTTCTGCCAGGTGAGCCCGCAGTCCCCGACGAAGGTCCCGTTGTGGGTCTCGACGATCCACAGCCCGTGCCCGAACCGGGCGTAGTTGTCCTGGTTCCAGGCGATCCACGCGGCTGCCTGCTCACGCGTCTTCGGGGCCGGGTAGTAGGTCATGACCTGTTCGTCTCCGAGCAGGCCGGCCATTGCATCAAGATCTTCCGGAGCCATCTGACGGAACCGCAGCCGGGACGTTGGAGAGGGAACCACGCCCGCGACGCTACTGCGCCCCGAGCCTTGTTCGGCAGGTTCATGCAGGCGCCTGGTGACCATGGAGGGGCCAACTTTTGGGAACCGGAAGGGGCGCAGGCCTGCCGGCAGTACCGCGCGCCCCGCCGCCCGGGCAGATCTCCGGGCGACTTCCCTAGGAGTAACGGCCAGTTAGGACCGGCGGGCCATCTTGATGGTCTTCTCCAGCTGGTCGCGGTCCACCTCGGCGACCCGGCCGTTCGTCGGCATGGTCGGGATGTGGCCGCCGCCGAGCACGAGGTCGGTGGTGTGGCGCAGGCCCATGTCCTTCTGCTCGACGTCGAGGATGGCCTCCTCGACCCGGTAGAGCTTCTCGATCTGCGACACCTTCGCCTCGACCTGGGCGGCGACGATGCGCAGCCGGTGTTCAGCCTTGGCCAGGCGCCGTTCCAGCCGGCGGTCGACGATGTTCGGCATCGGCTCGTCGCGCTCCGTCGGGTCGTGCAGGTACAGCTCGACCGCCACGGCGACAAGCGGGATCAGCGCCTGGAACAGGATCACCGCGCCACCGGTGCTCTCGCCGGCCGTGCCCTGGGTGCGCACGAGGACCCCGGCGATGGACAGCAGCAGGAAGATCGTCGTGGTCAGGGTCAGCGCAAGCGGAGACGACTTCGACTCGACGAGCTGCTCGCGGACATCGATATCGATCTTGAAGCGGGCGGCGTCGGCGTCGGCGAGCATCTGCTTCTGGGCGCGGGCGAGAATGGACGCCTTGATCCCGTGCGCGAGCGCCACCCCGGCGATGAACACGGCGACGCCGAGCAGGCCGCCGAGCCACCATTCCGGGCCGTAGCCGCCGATGTCGGCGAGCACCGCGTAGGACTGCGCGAACACGTAGAAGTCCAGCGCCGCGAGCAGCGTCAGGACGACTGTGCGGGCCGGCCCCGCCAACGCCATCTGCGGGATGCGCTCCTGCACCCCGACGCTGCGCCACAACCGGCCCTGCTCGACCTTGTTCTTGATCAGCTTGGTCCGCCGTTCGCGGCGTTCGGCCCGAGAGTCGATCTCCATCCGGAGCTCGGCGATCAGCTCCTCAAGGGTCCGGTCATCAGCTCGGACGGAGGCCCGGACCTCCTGGACCTCCGCCTCCTCCAGGCTCTTGAGGACCTTGGGGCGGGTTTCCGCGCCCGCCAGCGCGATGTCGGCGTCTCCCACCCGGCGGATGAGCTGCTTGGCCAGACGACCTGGCTGGTTTCCCCTGCGCAGCACCGTTTCAGGCTCCTACTTTTCCGGTGTCAGTCCCGATGGGCGGTTAGTGGATCGGGGGATGGGCGGCTAGTCGATGGGGCGGGCGAAGGTCCCGCCGACGAAGCAGAGCATGGCGCAGACGATGCCGAGTACCGAGGCGACCATGGCCTCACGCGCACCCTGCTGCTCGTCGCCGGAGAAGATCATGGTCAGTACAAGGGTGCCGACGCCGACGACGGCGCCGACGGTGCCGAGCATGAAGCGGCGGGCGATCGTCTCCCGCGGCGGCAGGGTCGACAGCGCGTCGATCGGGGCGATCCGGCCGGCTCGGGCCCGGTTGCCCACCCGGCGCCGGATGTCGCGCAGCCGGAAGGTGTTGCCGGTGATGAAGAAGCTGAGCGCCGTCACGATCATCGATCCGGTGACGGAGACCTTGGCGAACGAGGACGACAGGGTCAAGCAGACCCAGATCTCCAGTACCGCGAGCATGACCAAGCAGCCGGTGATCACAACCGTCGAGCGCATCAGGGCGGGGCTGAAGTGCTGGTCCTCGGGCTCGTATAGAACGCCCATCGGTCGTTTCCTCAGCTTGGGTTCCACCGGCGCCATCGTGGCCAGCAGCGGTTCGGATGGATCGGGGTGGCGCGTGCCGCGGCGGTTGCGGACGGGGGGTTCCGGGAGCTCGGGCGCTGCCGCGGCCGGCGCGGCTGCCGCGGTGGGAAGGGCTGCCGCGGCGGGATCGGTCAGCGTGGTCAGTGTGCCGCCTTCGAAGGGATCGGGCCGGGATGGGCGCGGGCGCCGGTGCCCGAGACCCGCGCGGGAACTGCCCCGCCGTGATCCGTGCCCGGGCGACGGGACGCTCGCCCGGCCATAGCGGCCGCCGACGGGCGACGACGGCCGGAAAGGCGGGCGGCGTGGGGCGGAGCTAGCTGCAGTCACTGCTGATCCGTCGGCACAGTTCGCCCTTGAGGTAACGGGCGAGATCCTGCTGCGGCCGATCCGTCGCGCCCTCGTTGACGCCGAGGAACCGGACCTTGTCGTTTCCGACCGCGGTGATCTGCTGGGTTTCGAAGCACCGTTTCACCAGTGCCTCGGCGATGGACGCGGACGCCTTCTTGCCGTCGACGTTGAGACAGTCGGTGTCCTGACCGGTGCCGAGCAGGTCGCTCCAGACGAGGACGGTCACGTCGGTGACCAACACGCCGGGCGTGGAACGGACGGTGTTGAGCTCGTCGTTGATGCCGGCGAGCAGGCCCGTGGCGCTGCCCTTCGCGCTGACCCGCTCGGTCTGGACGACGTGGTCGATCTCCGTTCCGAGCGCCTTGGCGGCGGCGACCCGGTCCTTCTCCTCGCGGCGGTTGTTGTTCCTTTTGATCTGGAACATTCGGTCGCCGTGGAAGCAGTCCGAGTACGTCATGGCCGTGCCACCGCTGGCGACCAGCCGAATGTAGGAGCCGTCCTTCAGCGCTGTGTCGAGGTAGGGCTGCACCCGGGTCGCGACGCGCTGCGCGGCCGCGGCCGAGTTGTCGGTCACGTCGAGCAGCACCAGCAGCAGCGGGGCGCCGGCCTTGGGCGTGGACTCCTGGTACTTGGAGCAGTCGGGTGGGCCGTCCGCCTTGGACGCGCCGACCAGGCCGCCGGCGTTGCAGGCCGCGAGCATCGGCGTCGCCAGCATGGCTGCGGCCACCAGCCCGGCCAGCCGGCCGCGTAGGCGGCGGCCTCGGCCCCGTACTCGGCCCCGGGGCGCAGGTTCGCCCGTCCCGGCCGCGCCCGGGGTCGCCGGTGGACAGGCGGAAACGTCGCATGTCATCGAAGCACGATCTCCACTCGGCGTCGGCTCGCGTCGGCGGCGTCATCCTGCGCGCCTTGTTCGTCCCGGCCCTCGACATCCAGCACGGAGCTGGGGATGTTCTGCGTCGCCAGCCACGCCTCGACGGACTTCGCCCGCGCCAGCGACAGCTTCTGGTTGTCCTCGGTCTGGCCCAGCCCGTCGCTGTAGCCGATCACCGAGATGGGGCCGGGATGCTCGCGGATCGCGGGCAGGACCTGCCGCAATGCGGTCATCGCCTCCCCCCGTAGCTCGCTGCTGTTCGAGTCGAACAGGTAGTCGGCGCTGACTGTTGTCACCCGACTACCGTCCGGTTGGGTGATGAACTTGCTCAGCGGCGGTAGCGGATCCGCTTCGACGGTGGGTGCGACCCGTGTTGCAGGCGGAGCCGGGGTGAACGAGGCGGTGTCGCCGCTGGAGGAGCACCCGGCCGCGAGGCCGAGCAGCGCCACGGCGAGCGCCACACTCGTGCACGCGCGAACCCCCGGATTGCCGCGCCTGAACGTGGCATCTCCGGGTGTGGAGTGAGCGTGATACACGGTCTGCCCCCAACGGCGAATGCGGGGCCCACCATAACGGGGGGGATCGGGGTACCTCCCCGCACCCTCGGGCGTTGTGTGCACAGTGGGACAACCTGGCGTCGCGTTGAGCGGAATGTTCCTCACTCGCCGCATGCATGCATGCCGGCCGGCGTTCGTGTTCGGGGCTCCGGCAGTTCGCCGAGGGGAGATGTTCAGACAGCAGACGACCCCGGGGTCGCCCGGGTGCGCTGTCGCTACGAGATCGTCGCTACGAGATCAGTGGCGAGTATCGGTGGTGGTCGAGGAGGCGTTCCGGATCTTCATGATGTTGCCTCCTCTTCGTCGGTTTCCGGTCCGATATTCGTGCCATTTCCGGCTTATTCGGTGACGCCTGATCGGGGCCTGCCCGGCCTCGGTGCCTTAACACCTGCCGGGTTACGAAAGCTGGCGGGCCGTCGGCCGGCTCGTGACGAAGATGGAGGTGGAGGGCACGTACCTGCCGCGTACCGGCCCCCACTGCCCCCAGGTCCGCTCCTCGCCCGCAGGCCATTCCGGCTCGATGATGTCGTGCAGGATCAACCCGGCCGCGACGATTTCGCGGACCCGGTCGCCGATCGTGCGATGCGTCTCGGTGTAGATCGCCTGCCCGGAGTCGTCGTGCTCGGTGTAGGCGCGCCGGTCGAAGTAACTGTGGAACACCCGTAGCCCGTTTTCGTCCGGATCGTCTGGCAGGCACCACACGAACGGATGGGTCGTCGAGAACACCCAGCGTCCGCCGGGCCGCAGCACCCGGGCGATCTCCCGCATCACCGCCCCGCTGTCGGCCACGAACGGGACCGCGCCGAACGCGGAACAGGCCACGTCGACGCTCTCGTCCGCGAATGGGAGCGCGACCGCGTCGGCCTGCACCAGCGCCACCTCGATGCCGGTGCGGGCCGCGTAGGCGCGGGCCTGGGCAAGCTGGCCGCCGGACAGGTCGAAGCCGACCACCCGGGCGCCGTGGCGCCGCAGCCACCGCGCGCACTGGGCACCGCCGCAGCCGACCTCCAGGACTGTGCGACCGGCAACGTCCCCGAGCAGGCGGAGCTCGGACTCGCGCAACCCCTCGGGGCTCCAGCAGAAGTCGCTGTCACCGAGGAAGGTGCCGTGTTCGGCCTGGTAATCCGCGGCCGCGTCGTCCCAGTAGGTGCGGCTGGCCCGCCGCGCGGTGTCGGGGTCTATATCGAGGTATCCGTAGGCGGGTGGCTGCTGATCATCGGCAATGCCGTCGACCGCGTCCACACTGTTGATCATATTTGCGCTGTCGATTGCGCCGCCGGTCGCGGCGGCGTCGTCTGGACTACCCATGGTCGTTCATGCTGGCATCCGCGCGTGCGGTGGCGCCCGGCGGGGCGTCGAGCATCCGCCGCTGGTACGAGAACCAGGGGGACCGGTCAGTCTCCGCTGTGGCTGACCGCCGCGCCGATCACGGCCCGGTCCTCGGCGATCGTGATCGGCGTGTAGACGACCGTGCCGATCGGCTGCGGGTCGACGAGGCGTCCGCGGCGGCTCTCCCCGACCAGCCGGGCCCGGCCCTCCAGCGAGCCCGCGCCGACCTCGTGGTCGGCCGGTCCGAACGGGCCGGTGCCGACCAGCCCGGCCTGCGCGGGGGCCTCCGTCGCGTAGATCCGGACGACGGCCCCGGGCATGGTCGTCCACCGCAGCACGGTCCCGCCGAGGGTGGCGCGCGCCTCCAGGTCCAGCACCGGCCGCGGCCGGGCGACGACCCGGACCATCACCTCCGCGGCTCCGGAGGGGGCCAGCGCGTCCGAGCCGTCCGACCCGGCCGTCCACACCTGGTAGCGGTAGACCGCGCCCGGTGCCGTGTCCTCGTCGAGGAAGTAGCCGCCGGTGCCGCGGAACCGGCGCTTCGCCCCCGACAGCGGCGAGGTTTCGGCGAACGTCCGCTCGATCATCACCTCGTCGCGCTCCGGCATGGGCCGCCAGGACAGCGCGACCGCGTCGCCGAACATGCCGGCTCGCAGCGCGGTGACCGGCGGCAACAGGGTGCGGGGCGGCGTGCGGACCGGTGTCGAGTGCAGCCGGCCCGAGGGGTCCGTGACCATCGCGACCACCTCGTGCCAGTGCGGGACGCCCCGGGGCGTCCCGGGATCGAACAGCTCGGTGCCGGTGGTGATGCCCAGGCTGCGTTCGCGGCGGCCGTTCGGGGCGGCCGGATCCTCGAGCACCCGTGACACCTGGTAGGACGCGCCCGGGGTGACCGACGGCGCCCAACGCAGCAGCACCGCGCCGTCCTGCTCCACCGCGGTGAGCTCCGCCGGCGCCGCCGGGCGATCCGCCGGCGTCGGCTCGACCGGCCGCGCCGGCGCCTCCGCATCGCCGGTGCCCTGCGCGACGGGGGGCGGCGTTCGGAAGCCGGCGGCATCGAGTGCGTCCGGTGCCTCGGGGAACTGTGTCGGTGGCCGGTCGGGGGGCGGCTGGCGGCTGGTCCGGCCGGCCAGCCGGGTCGCCTCGTCGCAGTCGTCGATACCGCCGACCGGTGCGCCCGCGCCGGTGGGACTCCAGCTGCGGGACGGGGCGGGATCAGCCGGGGCGGAATTCCGTCGGGGCCGCCGGCATCGAGCCGGCGAACCGGCCTGGCGCGTCGGCGTCCCCGCCGGGGGGCTTGGGGTACCGCAGGTGCCAGGACAGGGCGTCCACGCGGCCCATCCCGGGCTGTGGCCGGGAGTGGGCGGCCTGCTCGAGCAGCGCCCGGGCCCGGGGCGGGCCCAGGCGCCGAGCGGGGTCCTTCGCCAGCAGGCCGTCGAGCACCGGGGCAAGGGCGCCGGCCCGCGCTGTCGGGGCCGGCGGGTACAGCAGGATGGCGGCCAGCATCGCGCCGAAGCTGTCCCGCTCGAACGGCGGGTGACCCTCGACGGCGAAGTACAGGGTGCCCCCCAGGCTGAACAGGTCCGCCTCGAAGGTCGCCGGTCGGTTGTCGAGCCGTTCCGGGGCCATGTAGAGGGGCGTTCCCAGCACGCCGGTGACCGTGAGGGTCGGATCGCCTTCACCGGTGGCGATGCCGAAGTCGGTGAGCACGACCCGGCCGTCCGTCCCGATCAGCACGTTGGACGGTTTCACATCGCGGTGGACGATGCCGTGGTCGCGGGCGGCGACGAGCGCGTCAAGCATCGCGACCCCGATCCGGGCGACCTCGGCGACGGGCAGCGGGCCATCGTCCCGCACGACCTCGAACAGGGAGCGGGATGGCACGAGCTCCATCACGATCCAGGGCAGGCCGTGCTCGAGGACGACGTCGAGGATCGTGACGACGTGCGGGTGGCCGCGAAGTTTGGCGGCGTGCCGCGCCTCGCGCGCTCTACCCGGTCCGCCCGCTCGGCGCCCGCGACGCCACCGGCGAACTCGATTTCCTTGAGCGCGGCCTCGGTTTCCAGGACGGAATCGAAGGCGCGCCAGACGGTGCCCATCGCACCCGCACCCAGACGCGCGACGAGTCGATATCGGCCCGCCACCACGCGGTCGCCTTCCGGAACGGCAGCCACGACACCCCCTTGGCTTCGTCCATTGTCGCAGGCCAGCATCCCAGGTGAACCGAAATATCAGGACGGGCGCCGGGTCGCAGCCCAGCACCGGCCGCAACGCCCGCGTTGATCTGCGTCTTTGTCGCGGCGTCATGGCATGGGCCACCCGCGATGCCGGCAGCGGCGGTACCGCGCCCCCGGCCACCCGTCGGCGTCAGGGCGCCGGGTGCAACAGGGGCCGTCCGGCATCGTCGACGCTCTGCACCGACGCCTGCGGGCCGCCGGCCGAACCCTCGGCCGGCGGGTCCGAGGGCACCTCCGGGCGCGGGCCGAAGGTGGCCGGCAGGGCCGGCAGCATGGCGAACGCGCAGGCCGCGGCGACGATCAGGGCGACCACCACGGACAGCAGCACCCGGCCGGGTTCGTCGACGTCGAGGGCCCGGGCTAGCAGCACCCCGCCACCGGAACCGGCGAAGGCGGCCAGGCCGGTGACCACGACACCGATCGCGCGATTGCTCAGGAACAGCATCTGGGCGCAGATCGCGCCGGTGACCGTGGCGGCCGCGGGGCCGAGGACCGCGTGGCCGGCCCGGGCGGTTCCTGCCAGCCAGACCCCAAGCGCACCGATGAGCCCGCCGGCGGCGAGCAGCGCGAGCAGCACCCCGGTCAACCCTGCCACCGGTCGGACCGCCGCTGGCGCGGCCGGTGGGGCGAGACGTTCGTCGCCGGCCGGGTCGTTCCCGACGGATGGCGAAGGCGGGTCGGTGGCCGGGGGCGGGGTCGGCGGCGGCCCGGGCCGCGCCAACCGCGTCTCGTCATGATCTTCATGGTCACGGTCACGGTCACGGTCGGGCAGGGAGAGCCGGCGGGTGAGCAACCCGACGAGCTCGCCGGCCGAGGGACGCAGCGCGGGATCCTTCGCCAGGCAGCGGGAGACCGGCTCGAGCAACCGGTCGGGGGTGCCGGCCAGCTCTGGTTCGGCCGCTCCGATCCGCAGCGCGACGATCTCCTGGGACTCACCGCGGAACGGCCGCCGCCCGGTCGCGGCGAACACCACGCAGCAGGCCCACGCGAAGACGTCGGAGGCTGGGGTTGCCATCTGCCCGTCGAGCTGCTCGGGGGACATCCACGCGATCGTCCCGACCAGCTCGCCGTCCTGGGTGTAGCCGGTGTACTCGGCCGAGCGGGCGACACCGAAGTCGATGACCTTCGGTCCGGTCCAGGACATGACGATGTTTGCCGGCTTCAGGTCGCGGTGCACGACCGCGGCGCCGTGGATGGCCTCCAGCGCGGCGGCGAGACCGATTGTGAGGTTGTCGAGATGCCGGTCGACGAGCGGCCCGTGCTCCAGCACGGCGGCGTGCAGCGTCGGGCCCGGCACGTACTCCGTCGCGAGCCAGGGGCGTGGGCCCTCCACCTCGGCGTTGATCACCTGGGCGATGGTGCTCGCCCGAACGTGCCGCGCGGCCGAAACCTCCGCGCGGAACCGCGCCCGGAACTCCGGATCGCTGGCATACGCCTCGTGCGGCACCTTCACCGCGACCGGCAGTTCCTCGTCCGCGAACCCGAGGTAGACGATACCCATGCCCCCGGCGCCGATGCGGTTGTGCAGGCGGTACGGCCCCACCAGCCTGGGGTCGGTAGCGGTCAGTGGTCTTAGCACGGTGTGTCCTCTAGCCCCAGTCTCCGGCGGCCCCGCCTTCGGGCTCCATGCGTTTACGGGTCCCGGTCACGTCAGGTTGCCCCGCAGCTCGGTACCCGCTGGAATTGTCGAAGGTAGTATTCCGCGGCTGCCGGATGCAGCGGTATATAGCAGAAAATCGGCCCTTCGTAAATGGACAGGGCGTCGGGGATGCGCCGGTGCGCGGGGTTGGCGCCCCAGAGCGCCCCCTCGTAGTCGCCCTGATCCCGGTACAGCTCGGCGGTCGCCCGGCGGACCAGCGCCGGGTCGGTGTCGGCGCGGGCGATCAGGCCGTTGGGAATCGTGACGGTCCGGATCGGGCGGATTCCCGCGTAGTCCGCGGGGCCCAGGCCGCCGGCGCCGAACACCTCGCCGGCGTAGAAGTGCGCCCGGTTGCCGTAGAACGTGTTCCAGTCCTTCGTGATCGGGGCCCGGTACTCGGATAGGTCGAGCAGGCGCAGCCGGGCTCCGGCGGCGATGGCGGTCCTGATCTGCCGGGTGCCCGCGCCGCCGGCCCAGACGACCGCGTCCACCGTGCCCGCGGACAGCCGCCGCAGCGCTTCGTCGATGGAGGAGTCGTCGAGGTCGGGGTGGCAGTGGGGCAGGCCGACCCGTAGCAGGACGTCGCCGATCTGGCGGACACCCGAGCCCGGCTGGCCGGCCGCGATCGTCCGGTCGTACAGTTCGGCCAGCCTGTCGACCTGCCGGTCGTCCGAGCCGAGCGGGCGGTCCCGGACGATCACGTGCAGCAGATCCTGGTGCACCGGCCCGAGGGTGCGCAGGCCCACCACCTGGTGGCCGCCGCGCGCCGGGTCGAACTGGTTCACCCCTTCGGTGGCGTCCACGGTGGTGTTGAGCTGGGCGATTGCCAATCCGCAGCGGGGCGGCTCGGGAGATTCCAGGTCGTAGATGTTTTCCGTGGAGCCGGCCGTCTCCACCACGTTCACGTCGAAGTGTTCCGGCGCCGCCTCGAGCCGGGTACGGAGCACCCGGGCAAACTGGTTGTACGGGGAACCGACGCTGCCGGTGAAGATCTGTACGGATGCGCATGCCGACCGCCCGGCAGGCGGCCAGCCGCCCGCGGCCGAGGAACCCCCGGTTGTCGCGGCGAGGGAAGCGGCGACTGCCACGGCGAGCACGACGACGCCGACCACGGCGGCGCGTTGGCGTCGGGTCAGCCTTTCCGGCCGGCGGCCCGCCGGTTGGTCCGTCGACACCGCGCGTCCTCCGCTCTGGACTGTTGACCTGCGACGACCTGTTGACCTGCGAACCGGGGTCGCGGAATGCGGAAAATCGTAGAGGAATCGTCGTGGCAGGTTCCCGGCCGGGCGGCGCGAATGTCCCTCCTGCGGCCAGCTTCTCGCCAAACCCTTCCAGGCGACGATTCTTCCCGGCGGCTCGGCTTGTCCGCTGGGCGACATCGGCGCGGGCGACGCCCGCGGTGGATCACCGCGCGGGCAACCACAGGTCGACCCCGCCGACGTGCCGCGGCGGGTGGCCGACGAGGCTGCCCAGCAGCGCGCGCAGCTCGGCGGGTCGCCGCGCCGGCCCCAGCACGACGGCGTCCGGGGACAACCGCCTGTATGCGTCGTGGACCTGGGATGATCCGAGGGCGGCGGTCGCCGTCGTCGTGCCGTTGTCGAGGTCGATGAGGGCAGCGGTCAGGGCATCGCCGGGGCCGTGGAACGAGGCCCGACCGGTCGGGCCCGGCACGGTGCAGTAGCAGCCAGGCATGACGAAGCGGAAGTGCGCCTCGGCCTGCCACAGCATCGCCTCCGCCTGCTGGGGATGCGGGTAGGGGACGACGAGGGCGGTAGCGTTCGCCGGGATCTGCCGCACCCCGTCGCCGGTGAAGAAGGCGGGGGTGTGGGCCGGCGTGGTGAGCAGCGGGGCGGGGACGAGCGCGGCCAGCGCGCCGGCGGTCACCAGGGCGGCGCCCGATCGGGCGAGCCAGCCGCGCCATCCGCCTGGCCCGCTGTGCGCGTCGCCGTGCCCGCCGAGGCTGGCCAGGTCCGGAAACGTGCCGTCCACCGGCAGGACATCCGCAGGGTCGGTGGCGCGCCGATGCTCATCGTGCCACCGGTCCAGGCCGACGGCGGTCACGGCGGCCGCGCACATCATCACGTACAGCGCGAACCGTGAGGGCAGGGCGTTGTGGAGCACCGGCACCTTTTCGAGGACCAGCCAGGGCAGCGGGATCCGCGTGGCGCGGCCGTCGACGTGCAGGTGGTCGCCTAGCGAGAGGACCGCCATCACCAGGCCGACGGGGGCGAGGACGCCGACGAGTGGGTGACGGCGCGCGCGGACCGTCGCGACCAGCGCCAGCAGGATCAGCGGAACCCCTAGGTAGCCGCCGACCTCGACGGCGTTGCCGGTAAAGCGCAGGCTGTGCCGCAGGGCGAGGTTCGGGGCGATTTCCTGCAGCGGCGTCGGCGTGACGAAGCTCCACAGGTCGGCCACGGCGATGCCGGCCGGCTGGATCGAGCCGTGGACCCGCTGGCCGCCGAGAAACTGCATGCCCAGCGGCCAGGCGAGTCCGACTGCGGCGACCAGTGCGGCTGTCGCCAGACCGCGCAGCGCCGGGCCCAGCCGCTCGCGGGCCGCCGCACGGTGGCGGGCGGCGAGAACCACGAGCCCGACGGCCGCCGTCAGCGCCGAGGTCGCGAGGATCTCCTCGCCGATGAGGGCCTGCGCGGCGACCGCGAATCCCAGCAGGATCCCCGTGCGCCGCGGGCTGCGGCCGCGGACGACCAGATCGTCGAGCAGCAGGAGCAGCAGCGGCGGGAACGGGGCGAACGCCAGGTGCAAGTGGCCGTAGGAGCTGCCGATCAGGTAGGGCCCGAAGCCGTAGAGCAGGCCGGCAAGGGCGGCGGGGCAGTTCCGGACCCAGCGGCGCAGCACCCAGAACAGGGCGAGGCCGCTGACCACGGGGGCGAGCGTGAGCAGCACCGTCAGCGTGGTCACGGGACCGCCGAGCAGGGTGATCGGCGCCATGAGCAGGCCGAATAGCACCACCGGGGTGCTCCAGAGGATGTTCGCGCCCGCGGGGGAGTTGATGTGGTGGGTCAGGAACGGGTCGAGGCCATTGCCGAACGCATGCGGTGTCCAGCCGAGGAACCACGAGAACAGGTAGGCGTCACCGCCGCCGTAGGTGATCTCCCCCAGATGTTGCCAACTCGCGCGGAAGATCCAGACGGACAGGGCCAGGTAGCTGAGCGCCACCGCGAGTGGAACCAGCCGGCGCCGCTGGTCGTGGACGGCCGCCGGCGTGGTGGGCGGCCGCTGCCCGACCGGCTTGACGATCGGAAATGCGCCCGCGACCCCGGTTTCCAGATTGCTGGTCTTTGGAGCCCCTCTTCGCGGGGTTCCGGTACTGCTGATCTCGGAGCTGGTCACGACGGTCCCCCCCTCGAGTGCCCCGCGGCCCGACGCGCTGCCCGCACTGGTCGGGATATGCGCGACGATGCCGACGATATCCGCCCCGGTTACTCCCATTGCAAACAAAACGTACCTGATCTGGTGCGCAGTGTGACCGGCGTTGGTAGGAGTGGTCCCGCGGGAGATACCCGTTCCCGCGGGGGACCCGACCGGTTGGCGACGCATCGGCCGCGGTTCTGCGTTATTTGCCCGGAATTACCCGGCTATTCGATCCATGCCCGTCGCCTTGGGTCCGGA
>NZ_CADCWT010000081.1 GCF_902806485.1 Candidatus Frankia alpina
GATCCGCCCGGGAAGGCGTCGCCGGCCGCCTGTGGGGCGGACGCGCCGGGGACGAAGCGGTCCTGCGTACCGCCGGCGGGGGATCCAGCGCCGGCGGTGGGGAAGTCGCCGACCCCGGCGGGAGCGGGGCCGGCGGGGCCGGCCGCTTGCGGCGGGGTCGCGCCGGCCCGGGCCAGGTCGGTGACGACGCGGTCGACCTCGTCGGAGCCGAGGATGCGGCGCAGTCGCAGGACCGTCCCAATGATCTCCCCCTGCTGGTGACGGAGGGTGTCGAGGGACGCGGAACTGCGGACGATCTCGTCTGCCAGCTCACGGCGGCGTTCCAGGGCGAGCCGGCGGCTCTCCTCCACCGCGTCGAGCAAGAGCTTCTCGGCCTGCTCACGGGCCTCGCGAACGATCGGATGGTTCGCCCCGGCGTCCTCGATCACCTCCTCTAGGGCGGACTCGGCGATCTGGCGAGCGCCGTCGATGATCTCGTCGGCCTCCCGCTGGGCGATGGCGAGCATCTGCCCGATCCGGCCGCCGGCCTGGGCTGCGAACTCCGCGGCACCGGCGGCGCCCGCGCTGCGCTCCCGCTCGTGCTTGAGTGCGCTCTCCGCGGCGGCCGCACGCGAGGTCACCTGGCTGGCGTACCGCCACAGCGTGGCGAGGTAGTCGTCCACCTGGCGCGGGTCGTAGCCGTGGGCGACCTCGTCGAAGGCGGGCCGTTCGGTCGCCGCCCCGGTATCTGTCCTGCGGTGGTGGGCCCCCATCCATCAGCTCCCTCTGGGTCGGACGGGTTCAAGGTCTACACCGAGCAGTGTGTCAACGAGCCTCGAGACGAGCGCAGGCGCCTCCCCCCCGGCACCCACCGCACCGCCAGAACCGCGAGGGGACGCGCCAGTCGGGCCACTGCTGCTAGTCGGGCCGCTGCCAGCCGGGCCGCTGCCAGCGGCGCCCGCGTCGGCGAGCGCCGCGTCGACCCAGGCGTCGACCGCGGCGAGGGCACCGGGGGCGTCGAGGTCGTCGGCGAGCCGTTCGCGGACGGCGGCGAGCACCTGCGTCGCGTCCGGGCCGGCGGGCAGGGCGACGGCCGCCCGCCACCGCTCGACCCGGGTCACCGCGTCCGACAGCAGGCCCGCCGTCCACTCCCAGCCGCCGGTGTGACGGTGGTCGAGCAGGGCGAGGCGCAGCGCGGCCAGGTCCGTTCCGACGCGGCGCAGCCGGGAGACGAACTCCAGGTTGCCGCGCGACTTCGACATCTTGTGGCCGTCGAGGCTGACCATCGCTGTGTGCACGTAGCTGCGGGCGAACGGGCGAGTACCGGTGGCGACCTCGGCGTGCGCGGCGCTGCACTCGTGGTGCGGGAAGGTCAGGTCGGTGCCCCCGCCCTGGATGTCGACGACGCCGCCGAGGTGGTGGCGGGCGATCGCAGAGCACTCGATGTGCCAGCCGGGCCGGCCGGGGCCGAACGGGGAGGGCCATGACGGCTCCCCGGGACGCTGCGCCCGCCACAGAAGCGGGTCGAGGGGGTCCTTCTTGCCGGCGCGGTACGGGTCGCCGCCACGCTCGGCGCAGATCGCCAGCATCTCGGCCCGGGACAGGTGGGAAATGTCACCGAACGCGGGGGCGGCGGCGACGGAGAAGTACAGGTCGTCGTCGACGTGGTAGGCCGCGCCCCGGTCGACGAGCTCGGCAACCATCTCGACGATCATCGGGATCGCCTCGACCACACCGACATAGGAGTCCGGGGGGAGCATCCGCAGCGCGGTCATGTCCTCGCGGAACAGCTCGATCTCCCGGTCGGCGAGGTCACGCCAGTCGAGGCCGTCCCGGTCGGCCCGCTCGAGCAGGGGAGCATCGACGTCCGTAACATTCTGCACATATAGGACGATGTGGCCGGCATCCCGCAGTACCCGCTGCGCGAGGTCATACGTCAGGTACGTGAACGCATGACCCAGGTGCGTCGCGTCATACGGCGTGATGCCGCAGACGTAGAGACGGGCCGTGGGCGCGGAATCCAGGGGTCGCACGCTCGACGTGGCCGTGTCGAAGATCCGCAAGGGCCGGCCGCGGCCTGGAAGTGGACGTATCAGAGGAGATGGCCACGCCTGCATGCGTGTCAGAGTAACCGCGAACGGTTCCCTCGGCGGGCACAAGACGGGTAACCATCCCGTAACCGACCTGCGAAAACGGCTACAGGGCCGAACATCACCGTCCGTAAGCTGACCATTCAGGAATCGCCGATTCAGAACGGCGGCCACGGGATCGGCGGCCAGTCCCCCGAAGGCAGCGGGAAGCGGCCCTCGTCGAGCAGCCGGTGCACCCGGGTGGCCAGCGCGGCAAGCTCGGTGACGGTGATCAGCTCGGCGAGCCGGTCACCGAGGTCGCCGGCGAGCGCCTCGCGCAGGCAGCCGAGCAGGGCCCTCTCCTCGGCGACCAACCGCCGGCCCCGCCACGTCCACAGCAGCGTGCGCAGTTTGCCCTCCGGGTGGAAGGTGACGCCGTGGTCGATGCCGTGGATGCGCCCCGACAGCGCGGGCAGCAGATGCCCGCCCTTGCGGTCGGCATTGTTGATGACGGCGTCGAACAGCGCGATCCGGCGCAGCTGCGGGTCTCCGGAGCGGGTGAGGGCTACCAGGTCGACGGTGACGTCGGTGTCGATCCACAGCTGGGCCATGCCCTCGCCGAACGGGCCGTCGCGCAGGACCGTCGGCGGCACGATCCCGAGGTCGAGGTGGGCGGAGACCTCGTAGGCGGCCAGCTCGCGAGCGGCGAGGGTGCCGTCGGGGAAGTCCCACAGCGCCCGTTCCCCGCGAACCGGCTTGTAGACGCAGCGCCCGGCGACGTCGCCCGCGGTGATGTCGCAGTACAGCGTCGCGTTGCTGGCGTCGGCGAGCCTGGCGCTGACCGTCAGCTCGCCGCGGCGCAGCAGGTCGAGGGCGGCAGGGGCGTCGAGGCCGCCGCCGTCGATCGGATCGAGTGGCGGCCGCCGCCCCGGAGTGGGACCCGCCGCGGGAACACCCATCAGCCCAGTGTGTCCGCTGCATACCGGCTCTGTCTCCGGGTCCGGATGGTGACCGGGGTCTCTCCGACACGAATCCGCACCCCGCGGCCCCGACCGGTCCCCGAAGCCGCCGGAGCCGCGGCCCGACCAGGCGCGTCCCCCGGGCGCTGGGCGAGCATCAGAGCCGGTGTCCGTTCTGACGCGGGCAGACGTGGTCGTCGTCGAGGGGCTGGCCGCACAGCGGGCACGACGGGCGCCCGGCGTCGACGAGCCGCCCCGCCCGGCGGGCGAAGGCACGGGCGGCGCCCGCCGCCACCAGCACCCGCAGCGCGTCGGGGCCGTCCGGATCGCCGCTGAACCCGGCGGCCGACCCCTCGCCGCCGGCCGCCTGCGCCTCGACGACGACGCGGCTGCCGCGCGGATCCCACCCGAGGGCGATCGTGGCGACCCGGAAGTCCGCCTCGATCGGCCGCTCCAGCGGCGAGGTCTCAGGCGCACCGACGGGTGCGACGAGCCCGGCCGCGACCCCGCGCCGGCCCAGCTCGTCGAGCAGCTCGGTGAGCTGCTCGGCCAGCAGGACGACCTGGGCCTTCTCGACCGCGACCGTGACCAGCCTCACCCCATCCCGGGCCTGCAGGTAGAACGAGCGGGCCCCGGGCGAGCCGACGGTGCCCGCGACGAACCGCTGCGGTGGGTCGAAGACGTGTATCCGGCGTGCCATGGCCGATCAGACCGCTCCCCCGCCGGCGGGCGGCGGGTAGGATCCGGCGCCCCCGCCGACGACCTCGTCGGGGCTCAGCGCGGCCGGGGGCGCCGAACCGTCCCCGGCGGCCGAGTCACCGGGGCCACCCGCGATGCCAGTGGTGCCCGCGATGCCGGCGGTGCTCTCCGTGGACTCGCCCTCGGGCTTGGGGGGCGGCGGGAGCAGCTCGACGACGTCGCCGCCGATGTCGTTGATCCGCCGGACGAACGGTCGCCGCTCGCCGTAGCGGATCACCGTCAGCGAGCACGGGTCGACGGTGATCCGGTGGTACATGTCGAGGTGCATGCCCAGGGCGTCGGCGACGATCGTGCGGATAACGTCGCCGTGCGAGCACAGCAGCCAGGTCGCGTCCGGGCCGAGCCGGTCGTTCCACTCCCGCACCGCGGTGACGCCGCGGGCCTGGGTGTCGCGCAGTGCCTCGCCCTCGGGCCCGGGGAACACCACGGCGCTGGGATGGCTCTGCACCACCGCCCACAACGGATCCTTGGCCAGAACGGCGAGCTCCTGCCCGGTCCAGTCCCCGTAGCGGCACTCCCCGAACCGCTCGTCGACGGCGACCGGCTGGACGCCGCCGGGAGCCTGCGGCCCCTCGGGCCGGCAGGCCGCGATCGTGCCCGCCGTCTCGCGGCAGCGCTCAAGCGGGCTGCTGACGATCGCGGCGAGCGGGATGTCCCCGAGCCGACCCGCCAGGCCCGAGGCCTGCCGCCGGCCCCGCTCGTCCAGGCTGACGCCCGGGGTCCAGCCAAGGAGGATCTTGCCCGTGACGGCGGTCAGGCCGTGGCGGACCAGCAGCACAGTGGTCAACCGGTCGGTCCCTTCAAGATCGGACGGGTCCGCGACGCCACCGGACCCGCGGGCGGCCATAACCGGGCGCGGCGCGAGGCCGCGGCCCCGGACACGCCGGGTGCGGACCACGGCGCGCCCTGACACAGCCACCGGTGATACCACGCTACCCAGCGGGCTTCGCCGGGCGCCGAGTGGTGCGTCGTTACGCTTCCCGGCATGCCCGACGAGTACCCGACCGCCGCCGCCCCGGGACCCGATCCCGCCCCGGAAACCGAGCACGACGACGCGGCCGCGGACCCGGCGGCGGTGTTCTCCGCGTTCTGCGAGGCCGCGCTGTGGCCGGGGCTGGGCCGCACGACGGCCGCCCGCCTGCCCGCCGCCGGTATCACCCGACCCGGGAACGTCGACGTCGGCCGGCTCGGCACCGTCGAGGGTGTCACCGGCCCGCGGGCCCGCCGGCTCGCCGACAGCTTCCGCGCCGCCGCGGGCACCTACGCAGTCGTCGAGCTGCTCGTCGCAGCGGACCTGCCGGCCCGCCTCGCCCGGGGGGCCACCGACCGGTTCGGCCCGACCGCCGCCGAGGCCCTGCGGGCCGACCCATGGATGCTGCTGACCGCCACCGACGCCGAGATCGGCCAGGCCGACCGGTTCGCCCGCCGCCGTGGGCTGCACCGCGACGACCCGCGACGCGGCCCGGCGGTGCTCACCCACCTGCTGGACCGGGCGGCGACGCGGGCCGGGGACACGGCCGGCCCGGTCGGCGCCGTGCTGCAGGCCGCCGCCCGGGAGGGAGTGGCCAATCCTCGCCGGGCCCTCGACGCCGCCCTCGACGACGGGCGGATCATCGCCGTCGGCGACCGGATCGCGCTGGAGCGCTATGCGATGGCCGAGCAGTCCATCGCCGACGGCATCGAACGGCTGGTGGCCACCGCCGAGCCGCTGCGCGAAGGCGCGCCCAATGTGCGCCGCCGCCCAGACGACGACAGCGACGAGGACAGCGACGAGGACGCGGCCGAGGCGCACACCGCGGCCACCCCGGCCGCGCCGCCGCCCGCCGCGTTGATGTTCGACGACGAGGGCGCCGCGGGCGACGGCCCGCCGATCGGCCGGAACCCGACGGACGACGACGCCGAGGGATCCGAGTGGTCCGGGGCCGAGGGGTCCGAGGTCGATGGGTCCGAGGTCGAGGACGCCGACGGCCCGGCAGGCCCGTCGGGATCGGCCGGCGGGGCGGGCGGAGCCGGCGGGGCGGGGGACGACCCGGTGGACGGCCTGGACGAGGTGCAGCTCGCCGCGGCCCGGGCGGCCCTGGAGTCGGGGATCAGCGTGCTGACCGGCGGGCCGGGGACGGGCAAGAGCCGCACCGTCGCCGCCGTCGTCCGCCTCGCCTGGGCGGCGGACGCTCAGGTCGCGCTCGCCGCGCCGACCGGTCGGGCCGCCAAGCGGCTCGAGGAGCTGTGCGGGGCGCCGGCGAGCACCCTGCACCGGCTGCTCGGCGCGCAGGGCCGCGGCGGCGGCTTCGCCCGCGGGGAGCACAACCCGATCGACGCCGACCTCGTCGTCGTCGACGAGGCGTCGATGCTCGACGCCGAACTCGCCGCCGCGCTGCTCGACGCCTGCGCCGAGGGCACCCATCTGATGTTCGTCGGGGACCCCGCCCAGTTGCCGAGCATCGGACCGGGCCAGGTCCTCACCGATCTGCTGGAGTCCGGCGAGGTCCCGGTGACGGAGCTGCGCCGGCTCTACCGCCAGGTTGACGGCGGGGCGATCGCGATGATGGCCGCCGCGGTGCGCGGTGGGGAGCTGCCGCCGCCCCCGTCGGGCCCCGGCCGCGAGGTGGTCGTCGTCCCCTCGGGCAGCTCCGGGGAGGCGGCGCACCGCACCGTGCAGCTCGTCACCGACTCGATTCCGCGCGCGTTGGGAATCCCCTCCGCCGAGGTCCAGGTCGTCACGCCGGTGCATGCCGGGCCGGCCGGCACAGGGGCGCTGAACGCGGCGCTCAAACGCGTCCTCAACCCGGGCACGGGCGCCACGTCCGGTTTCGACGTCGGGGACCGGGTCGTGGCGACGGCCAACCACATCGATGTGGGGTTCGCCAACGGCGAGATCGGCACCGTCGTCGCCGCGGGCGAACGCGGGGCGCTGCGGATCGCCTTCCCGGGCGGAATCGTCGAGGTGCCCGCGGGGATCCTCGGCGATCTGCGGCACGGCTGGGCAGTGACGGTGCACCGGGCGCAGGGCAGCGAGTGGCCGGCGGTCGTCGCCGTCTTCCCCCCGGAGGCCGGCCGGATGCTGACCCGCCCGTTGATCTACACGGCGCTCACGCGGGCGGCGACGCACCTGTCCATCGTCGCCGTGAACGGCCCCGCCGTGCGTAACGCGGTGCGCCATACGGGCGGACGGCGGCGGCTGACGTCGCTCGCCGCCCTGCTCGCCGGAGAGATCGCGGGCGAGCTGACCGAGGACGACGACGACCCGGACACCGGCGAAAGACCGGGTGATGCCCGCACCGGCGTCGCCGTGTCCGCCCGTGCGGCGGCAGAGGACGGCCGCGAAGGTCTCGGGTCCGGTGCCGCGGCACCGCGCGCACGGGTCGCCGGCTCCGGGGTGGCCGATGAAGATGGGTAGCGTTCCCATCGTGGACGCAGACGCACCCGGGACGGCCGCCACCGGCCGGGAGGCCGGGTCCCTGCCCAGTCCGCGCCTGCCCCAGCAGGCACCGGACGGCGACCCGCACGAAGGCCCCGCCGGCGACGCAGCTGCGGCAGCCGTCCCCACCACGACGACGGCAGTGACTATCGTCACGGCACCGGGGGCCTGGCAGCGTCGGCTGGAACACGTCGAGCGGTTGGGGCGGGTAGCGAGAATCCGGACCGTGCCGCTGGTCCCGCGGCTGCTGGTGGCCGCCGTCGCGGTAGCGGTCGCCATCGGCGCGGTGATGCGCTTCGCCACGCCGAGCCACCTGTGGCTCGACGAGTCGCTGACGGTCGCGATCGCCTCCCGACCGGTGCCGGACCTGCTCCACTCGCTGCGCCACGACGGCTCACCGCCGCTGTACTACCTGCTGCTGCACGGCTGGATCAGCGTCTTCGGCGACGGCGATGTCGCGGTTCGCGCCCTGTCGGGCGTGCTGTCGCTGCTCACGCTGCCGCTGGCGTGGTTCGCCGGGCGTCGGGTCGGGCGCACCGCCTACGCCGCGGGCAACGGCGAGCGCGACGCCCCGATGTGGGTGGGCGTGGCGACGCTGCTGATGTTCGCCTGCTCCCCGTATGCGATCCGTTACGGCAGCGAGACCCGGATGTACTCGCTGGTCGTGCTGCTGGTGCTGGTGTTCGGGCTCACGGCGGTGCGCGCGTTGGAACGCTCGACGCCGCCCCGCCTGGCGGCGCTGACGCTGGCCACGGCGGCACTGGTCTACACCCACTACTGGACGTTCCTGCTGATCTTCACGGTGGCGGCGTTCCTGCTGTTGCAGGCCCGCCGGCGGCCGCACTACCGCCGGGTCACGCTGCGGGCGTTCGCGGCGATGGCGGCCTCGGCGGCGCTGTTCGCCCCGTGGATGCCGTCGTTCCTGTTCCAGATGCTGCACACCGGTACCCCGTGGGCGCCGAAGGTGCAGGCCCAGGTGCTGCTGGACACGGTGTTCGACTGGGCGGGGCCGCAGTCGACGGGGGCGCTACTCGGCGTGGTGCTGCTCGGCGGGGCGCTCATCGGCCTGACCGCCCGGCCGGCCGGCGGCCGGGAGCTCGCGGTCCGGGTGACCGGCCGGGTGCCGGGCCGCTACCTGGCGGCGATCTGGCTGCTACCGCTGGTGCTGGCGTACTTCGTGAACTCGTTCGGCGGCAGCGCCTACGCCGAGCGGTACACCGGCATCGCCCTGCCGGCGTGCCTGCTGCTGGCCTCCCTGGGCATCGCCCAGCTCCCGGGGACGCGGGTACGGGCGATCGTGCTGGTTCTGGCCGTGTTCAGCGGGCTGGTCGGCGGCTGGCAGCTGGCCCGCACCGAACGCACCCAGGCCGGGGAGATCGCCGGGCGGATCGTCGCGCTCGCCCGGCCGGGCGACGTGGTGGCCTACTGCCCCGACCAGCTCGGCCCGGCCGTGCACCGGGCGCTGGTCCGGCACGGCCCGCTGACCGTCCGGGAGATCGTGTACGCGGACGCCAGCGGCCCGGCGCTCGTCGACTGGGTCGACTACGCCGACCGGATGCAGCGGGCCAACGGCACGGCGTTCGCCGACGAGGTCAACGAACTCGCCGGTCCCGACCACGCGGTCCTACTCGTGCGCGCCGACGGGTACCGGTTCCTGGAGGGCGCCTGTGCGGTGCTGTCCGACCAGCTGGCGACCCTGCGCGACCGGACCGTCCAGGTCGAGCGGCGCGACCTCTACGAGGGTGCGTCGCTGGAACGCTTCTCCACCCTGCGCTGACCGCCGACGCCGAGGGCCGCGGCGGCGAGGACCAGCAGGCCCATCGGCAGCGTGTAGTGGTTGAAGAACGTCTGCTTGTTCATCAGGTTCAGCGCGAGCAGTACCAGCGCGGCCCCGAGGCAGAACCCGGTGGCGTCGCCGCGCGCCCGCCAGGCCGCGTAGTACGCCGCGACCAGCGCCACCGCAGCCGGCGCGAAGCCGAACGCGACCCCGAAGTGCGCCGCCCAGCCCGGCACGGACAGGGAGTGGCCGAGCACCCGGTAGTGCAGGTTCGTCCAGACGGCGTCGTCGACGAAGTCCCCCGGCCCGGCCAGCACCCACGGGACTACGAGCAGTGCCCCCACCCCCGCGGCCACGGCCGTGCGCCGCGGCCCGAACCGCGGCCAGGCCACCGCGACCGGCAGCAACAGGGCGACGTGCTGCTTGGTGGCCAGCGCGAGGGCCAGGGCGACGACCGCCGTGCGCCCGTGGCCGCCTCGGACGGCCAGCACCATGGCCGCGAGGCAGGCGACAAGCAGCGGTTCGGTCCACGACTGCTGCAACGCGTACATCGACTCAGGGAAGATCACCACCAGCAGCGGCAACACGGCAACCGCGACCGACCACCCGGCCCCGCCCACACCGGACACACCGCCTGCACCGGACGCACCGGACGCACCGCCGTCATCGCGGCGGCCGGTGGCGAGACCGCGCGCGCAGGCCGCCGCCACCGCGAGCGCCAGCAGCAGGCCGTAGCGGACGTCGCCGAGCAGCAATCGTGGCGGCGCGAGCAGCACCGAGGTGATCGGCAGGTAGGGGTAGACGTCGAACAGGCCATCGACGGGGTAGGCGGCGCGGTTGGGCGCCCACTGCTGGCGGTACATGTCCGCGCCGTGCGTCAGCCCTGAGGTGGAGACCTGCAGCAGGTGGAACACGTCGATGCGGGGCACGGGTGCCGCCCGGATCGTGGCGATACCCGCGGCGCCCGCCAGGCCCAGCACGACCCAGAACAGCGCGGGTGAGCCGAGTGCCCGCCGCGCCGCCGCGAGACCCACTGCCACCGGTGCCCCAGCCGCCGACCTGCCTGCCCGCGGGACCGCGCCGGCCGGCGGGGCCAGCGCCATCAGAATCGCGGCGGCCGCGAGCAGGCCCGCGATGATCGCAAGCGCGTCGGCGACGGCGGCCAGCGGCCCGGCGGCGTAGTAGCGGGGATGGCGCACGATCGGCCCCAACCCGACGGTGAGCGCGACGAGCAGCCAGCCACCGACCCACGCCCGCCCGTCTCCGGCGACACCCCACCCGACGACACCGCCCGCGGTGACACCGCCCGCGGACGCCACGAAGGATTCGGTCGACGGGCGGTGGTGGACGGTGGCGAGCGCGGCGGCCGCGACGCCGAGCAGGACGCCGGCCATCGCCCACGCGCCGTACCGGCCGTCCTTCGCCGCGATGCCCCAGGCGAGCACGCACCAGCCGACGAGGATCGCCGGTAGCGTCCGGCGCGGACCCGAATCGGCACCTTCGGGCCGCGCCGCGGCTGCCTGCCGCGAACCGAATACAGGCAAGCCCATGTCCGCACGATGCCAGAGCGGGACCGGGGCACGGTCGGCGGACTCACCGCGATGGACAGGTGGAAGGCAGGCAGGGGGGCAGGCAGGGGGAATAGTCCGGATGTACCACGCTTGATCGTGCCGGTGACGGTGAGGGGGTGCGGGTGGGTCACAGCCGTCCGCATGCGAGACTTGCCCCCCGAGGCCGGTCCCAGGGTCCGGCGCCCCCGGCGGTGGATGCCCGGCATCCGGCCGCGGGAGTGACCATGAAAGTGCGTTGAGGAGAGGTCCGGCACAGTGACCGAAAAGCCAGAGGTAGTCGTCATCGGAGCCGGGCCGGCCGGTCTGACCGCCGGCTGGGAGCTGGTGAAACGGGACGTGCCCGTGACGATTATCGAGGGTGACTCGGTCGTCGGCGGAATCAGCCGTACCGCGCAGCGGGACGGCTGGCGTTTCGACATCGGCGGCCACCGTTTCTTCACGAAGGTACCTGAGGTCGAGAAGCTCTGGCACGAGATCCTGCCGGACGAGGACTTCCTGCTCCGGCCGCGATCGAGCCGCATCTACTACAACGGGAAGTTCTTCGACTACCCACTCAAGGCGGCGAACGCGCTCGGCGGATTGGGCCTGGTGGAGGCGGCGCGCTGCATTGCCTCCTACGCCGCGGCCCGCGTGCGCCCGCCGCAGGACCAGAGCAACTACGAGAACTGGCTGGTGGCCCGCTTCGGCTGGCGGCTGTACCGCACGTTCTTCAAGACCTACACCGAGAAGCTGTGGGGCGTGCCGGTCAGCGAGATGCCCTCGGACTGGGCGGCGCAGCGCATCAAGAGCCTGTCCATGATGAACGCCATTGTGAACTCGGTGCTGCCCAAGCGGAACCAGACGGATATCACCTCCCTCATAGAGGAGTTCCAGTACCCCAAGTTCGGGCCTGGAATGATGTGGGAAACCGCCACCGACAAGATCGTCAAGCAGGGCGGTCGAGTGGTCTTCGAGGAAAAGGTCCGCAAGATTCATCACGCTGACGGCCGGGCGACCGGTGTCACCACCACCGTGACCGGCGGATACGGCCCGGGTGCCGGCGCGCCGGAATCGTCGCGCAGCGACCTCGGCAGCGAATACCAGTACCCCGCCGACGAGATCATCTCGTCGATGTCTTTCTCGTCGCTGGTTCGTGTGATGGACCCGCCGGTGCCCGACCACGTCTTGGCCGCGGCGAACGCGCTGAAGTATCGCGACTTCCTTACCGTCGCCCTCGTGGTGCCGGAGGAGGCCGGATTCCCGGACAACTGGATCTACATCCACTCCCCCGCCGTCAAGGTCGGGCGGATCCAGAACTTCGCCTCCTGGTCGCCGTTCCTGGTGAAGGACAAGCGGACCTGTCTGGGCCTGGAGTACTTCGTCTTCGAGGGCGACGAGACGTGGAACAGCTCGGATGAGGACCTCATCTCACTCGCCACCAAGGAGCTGGTCGAGCTCGGGCTCATCCGGGCCTCCCAGGTCGAGCAGGGATTCGTCGTGCGGATGCCGAAGGCGTACCCGTACTACGACATGCAGTACAAGAACAACGTCGATATCATTCGGGCCTGGCTGGCCGAGAACACGCCGAACGTGCACCCGGTCGGCCGCAACGGCATGCACCGGTACAACAACCAGGACCACTCGATGCTGACCGCCATGCTGACCGTCGAGAACATCGTCGACGGCACGAAGCACGACGTGTGGGAGGTCAACGTCGAGGAGGATTACCACGAGGAGGTGTCGTCGCCCGCCGGCGCAGCCAAGCGCTGACAGCCGGACCGACCGGCTGAGCGCGGCGGCTCGGCCCACCCGGACTTTCGGGCTGGGCCGGGGCCCTGCCACAGCCCATGGAGGACCCGGCCGGGATCTTCGATGGTCGTCGAACGGTCGCCGTCGGCGTGCCGTCGGCGACCGACCCGACCAGAATGCGGGACGGTACGCTCCGCGGCGCCCACTCGGCGCGCCCCGGTGGCGGCTTCGGTGGCCAGCCCACCGCCCCAGCACGCAATCCGCGGTCTGTCCCCCGCGCCCGCCCGGCATCGCCGCGGCGCGGGGGGCTGCCGCACGAGACCTGCACCGGGTGCGGACCTGCCTGGTCGGCCGATCGTGGCCCGGCCGACCTCGCCGCACCGCGGGCAACGTGGACGGAAGGGACTGACCGTGACGGATGTCGCGGTCCGGCCGGCGGAGCAGCTCCCCGGGCCGGTCGACCGGGTCGGGGATGCACCCGACCGTGCGGGGCGGGTGTTCGCCGCGGTGGTGGGGGTGCTCGTCGCCGCCGCGGTCATCGTGCGTTTCACCGCCAACCAGGCGCTGTGGCTTGACGAGGCGCAGAGCGTCGCCATCGCGCGGCTCCCGCTGCGCGGGTCGGGCGTCACCCTGTGGGACGGCCTGCTGCAGGACGGCTCACCACCGCTGTACTACCTGGTGCTGCACGGGTGGATCACCGTGTTCGGGGAGAGCAACCTCGCCGTCCGCTCCCTGTCCGCGCTGATCAACACCGCCGCGGCGTGGCCGCTGTTCCTGCTGGCGCGGCGGGTGGTGAACGCCCGCGCGGCGAAGGTCACCGTCGTGCTGTACCTGACCTCACCGTTCGCGCTGTACTTCGGCACCGAGACCCGGATGTACAGCCTCATCGTGCTGCTCACTGCGCTCGGCGGGCTCGCCATGGAACGGGTGCTGCGGGCACCGTCGGTACGTTCGGTGATCGGCCTGGCCCTCTCCACCGGCTGCCTGGCGCTGACCCACTACTGGTGCCTGTACCTGCTGCTCACCGTCTCCGTGTGGCTGATCGGGCTGCTCACCCTGCGGCCCTGGTACCGCGCCCGCCACGCGCGCCGCTCCCGGCAGCTCAGTGCGGCGTCGCCGAACAGGCCGGCGTCGTCGGCGGCGGGACCGGTGTCCGCACCGACCGGGCCGCTCCCCTCCCACCCAGGATCGGCGTCCCAGCCAGGAGCGGCGTCCATGCCGGTATCGGGAGCCGGGGCGGCCGGCGGTGTGCCGGTGGTGGGTCGTCAGGGCGGCGCGCGAAGCCACCGCTCGTCCGGCCGGTACCTGACCCCGCAACGGCGCGGGCCGGTCTACGGGCTGCTCGGCATCGTCGGCGGCGCGATCGTCTTCGCCCCGTGGCTGCCGAACTTCTTCGACCAGCTCGCCCACACCGGCACCCCCTGGGGCGCGCCGGCCAACTACGCGGCGATCTCCCATGCCTACGGCCAGTGGGCCGGCGGCCCGACGACGCTCGGCCGGCTGCTGCTGTTCCTCATCACGGGCCTGGCCGCCGCCGGGATCGCCGGGCGCAGCCCCGGCGGCCGGTTCGTCCTGATCGACCTGCGCGGTCTCGAACCGGGCCGTACCATGTTCTTCCTCGCGACGGGCACCCTCGTCGTCGCGGTAACGGCCGGCAAGCTCGTCGGCAACGCCTGGGCCGACCGGTACACCGCCACCGCCTTCGTCCCGTTCCTGCTCGTCATCGGCCTCGGTGCGACGGTCATCGGAGACCGGCGGATCTTCCGCGGGGTCGTCGCCGTCGCGGCGCTGGCCGGCCTGCTCGCCGGCACGACCGACGTCCAGCGGGAACGCTCGCAGGCCGGCGAGGCCGCCCAGGTGCTCGAACAGCTCGCCAAACCCGGCGACGTCATGCTGGTCTGCCCGGACCAGCTCGGCCCCGGGCTCGCCCGCACCGTCCCGCCGTGGATGAAGGTGTACGTGGTACCGACCTACGCGCCACCGGACCGCGTCAACTGGGTCAACTACGAGGACCGTAACGAACACGCCGACGGGCGGGCGATCGCCCAGCGCGCGTTGACCGAGGCCGGCCCGCAGCACACCGTCTTCCTCGCCGGCTCCGGCTCCTACCGGACCTACGAGGAGCTGTGCACCGTGGTCCGCGGCGCCCTGCAGAACGCCCGCCCGCACGCGGACGAGGTCATGGAGCAGGGCCTGCCCGCGAAGGTGTACGAGAACTACTCACTGCAGCGCTTCCAGGCGTCGTGAAACTCCGCGCGGGGGACGTCCGCCCACCCTGGTCCGCAGCCGGGCTCGACCCCGGCGACCGGGACGGGCCCGCCCCCCGCGCACGACTCCACCGCCGGCCCAGTCGGCCCCGCCGGTCCACACGACCCCGCAATACAGCGCGAGCCCGCTCCGGCTCGTGACCCTGTCATCCAGCGGGAGCCAGCCCCGCACGACGACCTGAGCATCCAGGGCGACGGCTCCCGGGCCGCGCCGCGCCGACGCGCCGGGTCCCGTCATGGCGTCGGGTCCCGACCCGCCCCGGCCCGCCAGGACGACCCGTGGTGCCTGCGGGAGGTCGTGCTCGCCTGGCTCGCCGCCCGGCTGGTCGTCCTCACCGCCCTGGCGATGACGAAGTTCGTCGCCGACAACGCCCGCGGCGATCAGGGCGTCCGGCTGCAGACCACCGACCTGCTCGGCTGGGACGCCGGCTGGTACAAGACGATCGCCGAGGCCGGCTACAGCGGCGCCGGCGATGAGAGCCGCCGGTTCTTCCCGCTGCTGCCCGCGCTGGTGCGCGTCCTGTCCCACCTGCCGGGCGCCGGCGACCACGTCGGCATCGTGCTGCTGCTGGTGGTCAACCTGTGCGCCCTCGGTTTCGCCCTGGCGCTGGTCCGCCTCGCCCGCGTCGAGGGGCTCGGCTCGGACACGACCTTCCGGCTGATCTGGTTCTCCGCCCTCGCCCCGCCCGCGTTCGTCCTGGTCATGGGGTACTCCGAGGCGCTGGCCGGGCTGCTGGCGGTGGCGGTGTTCCTCGGCGCGCGCAGCCGCCGGTGGGAGCTCGCGGCCGCGGCCGCCCTGCTCGGCGGGCTGTGCCGGCCGCTCGGCGTGCTACTGGCCGTCCCCGTCGCCGTGGAGGCGGCCCGCGGGCTGCCTCTGCCTGGCCTGCGCCGCCTCGGCCCCCCGCCGCAGGCCGTCGTGGGCCGGGCGCGGCGAGCCACGTCCGCGGGCGGCATCGGTATCGGCGGACGCGACCTGCTACGCCGGCTGGTGGCCGTGCTCGCCGCACCCGCCGGCGCCGCGATCTACGTGATCTGGTCGGCCCGGACCTACGGCGACGGCCTGGCGCCGTTCACCCTCCAACGCGACGCGGCCCGCCATGGCAGCACCGGCAACCCGCTGTCGGTGCTGTGGCACGCCGCCCGCGGGACTTTCTCCGGCGAGCTGGGCACGGGTCTGCACGTGCCGTGGCTGCTGCTGGCCCTGCTCGCCCTGGTGGTGATGGCCCGGCGGCTGCCCGTCTCCTACGTGCTGTGGAGCGCGCTGGTGCTCGCGGCCGTGCTCACCGGCAGCAACCTCGACTCGGCGGAACGCTATGTGTACGGCGCCTTCCCGTTCCTGCTGGTCGCGGCGCTGGTCACCGCCCGTCGGGAGGTCTTCACCTTCGCGCTCGTCACCTCGACGGCGGCGATGACGCTCTACGCCACGCTGGCCTTCACCCTCTCCTACGTCCCCTGAGGCCTCCTACGTTCCCTGCGGCCCCGCCCGTCGCGCGCCCGCCGGCCCGCCCCGGCGTGTCATGATCGGCCGGTCGGTACGAACCCGTAACAACCAGGCCCCCACCCCGCCGCAGACACATGCGGGAGGTACCGGGAGGGTTAATGTAGTCGGACCGTACGGTGATCCTGCCCCCACCGTGAGTCGAATCGTCCACTACGTCGAGGTCAGGTCGCTTTGGCTGGGGTCGAGCTGGAATACCAGAAGCTGTACATGCCGCCGGGCAGCCGTCCAGATCCTGACGATGCACGCCGAGTTCGGCGACTGGGAGCTGGAGCGCCTGCGGCTGTTCCCGGACGGGTCACGCCGCGTCGTCCTGCGCCGCCGCCGACGCCCGGGCGGCCTGCCCGGCTACCTGCCCACCTGACGCCGGCCCCGGCCCGACTCCCGATCAGCGGCCGACCTCGCGGCGAACCTGGGCGGGCGTGCGCACCTCCACGGCGTCCGGGGCAATCCCGCGGCTTTGCAGATGCCGCCCCGACAGCGCCCAGCCGGCCAGCGGGACCCCCGGCGAACCCGGCTGGCCAGCCTGCGCCGAGCCGGTGGACGGGTCGAGGGACCAGACGTCGGCGCGGAACCACACGTCGCGCCACCGGACGTCCTCGTCGGCCCGCAACTGGACGAAGCGGCGGCCCAGGACCTCGCAGGCGACCTGCACCGCGGTACCCGGGCTGTGCTCGAAGCCGCCGGACGGCTCCGTCCGATCGGCCACCCACCGGCTGCCGTCCAGACTGACCTGCACCAGATAGGCGAAGGTGACCGACGGGCAGTCCACCGGGGCCTCGGCGGACGGTCCGAGGCCAGAGGCGGACACTGCGTCGTCGGTCACAACCACCATGATGTCACGCAGCGACGGCACCAATTAAACGACGGGTAACACTTCGCGGACGAGCGGCACGGGACTGCCTGTCCAGCGCGTGCGCCTCCCAGCCGCCGTGATGGGCCGGCCCCCCGAGCCTGCGTCAACTGGCGCGCGTGAGCAAGGGCGTGGGCGGGCACGGCAGCCGGTGGAGTGGGGTGCGACCGGGGGACGGGCGGGGCTGGCGCGACGCTGCCAACAGTGCCCGCGGTGGTGGTGGCGAGGTTGACCTCGACGACGATCTCGCCGTCCTGGGCAGTCATCCGTAGCCGGCCGCCATGGACCTCGACGAGCCGGCGCACGACATACAGGCCGAGTTGGGCGCCGTCCTCGGGGCGGGGCTCGGCGCCGGGGCGGCGGCCGAACGGTTCGAACAGGCCGCGGATGGTGTCGGGGTCGAGGTCGGGTCCGGGGTTGCGTACGCGTAGGACGGCTTCGTCGCCGACCTGCCCGGCGGTCAGCCGGATCGGGGCGCCAGGCTGAGCGTACGTGGCAGCGTTGTCGAGGAGGTTCGTGACGAGCTGGTGCAGCGCGTCGTGGGCCATCCGGACGGGCAGGCGGCCCGCGGCGTCGATGATGACGCTGCTCGCGCGGGCGGGGACGGCGGCCCGCAGCGCCTCGACGACCTCGGCGAGCACCGACGGCAGGTCGGTGCGGACGTCGTCGTCGACGGCGGTGGCGGTGGCGGTCGCCGCGGTGAGCATGTTCTCCAGCAGGCGATGCAGGCGCCGTGAGGACCCGGCGGCATCGTCGAGCAGCTCGTCGATCCGGGTGTCGGACAGGCAATCGCGCTGGCTGCGCAGGGTTGCCAGGGTGGCGCGGATGCCGGCCAACGCTGCGCGGAACTCGTGGCTGACGGTCGTGACGAGTTCGCTACGGAGCCGGTCGGTCTCCTCGATGCGGGCCATGAGGCTTTCCTGTCCTTCGTAGAGCTGGCCGCGGTAATGGGCGGCCCGTTGGCGGGATTGTTCGCCGTGACGGCGCAGGACGAGCTGGACGCCGGTGAGCGCGACGACGAACCCGGCGACGATCCACACTGGTCCGAACGGGTCACGCCCACCCGCGACGGTGTGTCGCACGACGCGGGCGGCGATGAACACGGCGGGAAGGCCGAGCAGATGGGTTGCCCAGTCCTCGTACAGGGCGAGCAGGGCGGTGACGACGACGAAGTGCAGGACGAGCTGCCAGGCGCCGCCGGCGAGGAACATCAGGATCGTCGAGGAGCACAGCAGTCCGGCGCCGGCGGCCAGCGTGCGGATTCGCTGTCCCCCCGGCAGCGCCGCGGCGGCGAGCAGCAGCAGCGGCGGCAGCACGGCGACCAGGGCGTGGCCGACAGACGCGCCCCGATAGCCGGCGTAGCCGGCGATCAGCGGCAGCGGCAGCGGCAGCGGCAGGTGCAGGTGCAGGTGCAGGTGCAGGATCCAGCAGACCAGGATGTGACGGGCCTTCCAGTCCGCGGGCGGCAGGCCCCGCGGAAGCCACCCGCCGGCGGGTAACGGCGCATCGAAGGCCGGCCGCGCCGGCCGCGATGCGGGCACCGCCGCGAATGCTGACGCCGCTGGGGGTTCGGGCGCGGGCGCCGCTGGACGGTCGGCGGGAGTCGCAACCTGCTGTCGCAACCGTCTCACCTCGTCGGCGAGCTCCGCCATCTGCGCGGCGAGCTCCTGCTTCTGCGCGGCGAGCTCCTGCTTCTGCGCGGCGAG
>NZ_CADCWT010000082.1 GCF_902806485.1 Candidatus Frankia alpina
ACGACGGGGCCAATACTCCGCGTAGCAGATCGCAACCTAGAACGATCTTCCCGGGGCCCTGGGCGAAGACGCCGGTGAGCAGGAGCCGGGTGTGGCCGAGGGCGGCGAAGTTGGCCCAGAGCGCGCCAAGATTGCGGCGGGACAGCTCGCTGGTACTCAGTCCGGGAGGTGGCCATGGGTGGACTCGATCAAGTTCATCACAGTCGATCATGGCGTGGGGCACGTTGAGGTCGGCAAGTTGATGAGCGATCTCGTAGGCGGTCGAGGATTTACCGACGCCCGCCGCGCCGCAGACCAGCAGGATGCGGGTAGCTGACACGGATTGGATTCTAGGGACGTTATGGAGGCAGCCGCCAGTGGTTTTTGCTCCATGCCCGCGTCAGCGGCGGACGGTCCAGTGGCGCGGGTCGGTCGCCGCCGGGATGTAGCGGCAGGTCAGGCCGGTGGTGATGGTGGCCTGTAGCTCGGCGCCGAGATCGGCGTCGGCGGCGATGACCGCGTCCAGGGTGCGCCGTGGGCGCGGCCGTGACCGCGAGCGGCGCTGTGACCCGCTGTGCGGCTCGCCCAGGTCAACAAGGGCAAGATGACCGGCGTGCTTGAAATTCATCTCTACGACGGCACCGCGTCGCGTTTCGAGGTGCCCCGCGCGCATCTTGATGGCGCGCAGAAGGCCGCGGCCGTGCTTTCCCGGAACGCCTAACCGACAGGAATATTAATAATGACTACATTTCCCGCCTTCACCCACGTCGCCGTCACCGTGACCGATCTGGCGGTCAGCGTGCCGTGCTACACCGCCCTGTTCGGCGCCGAGCCGGTGCTCGACGAGGGCACCGGCCCGTTCCGGCATGTCGTGTTCGCGATCGACGGTGGCCAGCTGTTCGGCCTGCACGAGTTCCCCGACGGCGATCGGACCACCGGCTTCGACGAGCGTTGCCGCGGGCTGGACCACGTCGCCTTCGGCTGCGCCGACCGGGCGGAGCTCGCCCGCTGGCAGGACCGACTCGACGAGCTCGGCGTCGACCACGGCGGCATCGTCGACGCCCACTACGGCAGCGGCCTGTCGTTGCGCGACCCGGATGGCATCGCGCTGGAGTTCTTCGCCCCACCGGCCGGGGCCTGAGAGCGGCGTCGGTACGCGACGAGGCCGCGGCCCACCGCACGGCCGAGCAGGAACAGCACGAACAGCATGCCGGCGGCCGGCAGCGCCAGGACGACGGCGGCCGCGGCGTCGGCGGCGCCGGTCAGCACCTGCCCGCCACCGATCGCCGAACCTGCCGGCTCGAGCTGCGCCCAGACGGCTCGTGCCGTGCGGGGCAGGACGAACGGCACGGACACGAGCAGCATCAGCAGGTTGATCACGATCGCGGGCGCGGCGAGCAGCGCCCAGGCGGTCACCACCAGCCGAGCCCGCCGGGTCAGCCCGGTCAGCCGCGTGCCGCCGGTCAGGCCGGCGGGTGCCGCACCGCCGCCTCGGGCCACAGGCCCGCCGGCCGCGGGCCGCCCGATCGGCGGGCGGCGCCGGCCGGGCAGGGCAGGGCGCAGCGCCGGGACCATCCGGCTGAACAGGTCGGGCACCCCGGCGAGGTCGCCCATGATGTAGTAGCCGTCCAGGCGGACGAACGGCGCGAGCTGGCGGGCGGCGTCGAGGCGGGTGAGCACGATCGCGGTTACCAGGACCTCGGCGTGGCTGACCGCGAGCGCGCCGCACAGGACCAGCGCATACAGCCCGTTGAAGTAGATGCCGCCGAGGTCGGTGCGCAGCCGGCCGCGCCGGCTGAGCCGGTAGGTGTCCGTGACATCGGTGAAGAACGCCGGCCACACCAGGTACATGCCGAAGCCGATCACGCCGGGCCTGGCGCCGCCGTAGCGGCAGGCGGCGGCGTGCCCGCACTCGTGGACCAGGGCGCCGGCCAGGGCCAGCCCGACCACCGCCAGCATCAGCGTCGGGGTGGCGAGCACCGCGGCCGCGCTGTCCGACGCTGTGCCGGCGAAACGCCCAGACGTCCGCCGCGACCAGCATGGCGGGCAGTCCAGCGACGGCCGCCGGCCGGAACAGCACCGCGAGCACCCCGCTGATCCGTGCCACCACCGGCGCGGGCAGCAGGGTCCGCCGCCCGGCAAGGGTGAACATCGCCGCTGCCCGGGGACTCGGGGTGGCGCCGCCGGCGGCGGCGATGAGGCCGAGCGGCATCAGCCGGTCGGCGATCAGGTAGCGGACGTCGGCCCCGCTCACCGCCCGGCCGTCGTGCGTCGTCACCCGGCCGGCGATCGCCTCGACGTCCCGGATGCCGTCCGCCGCCGCCAGAATGCGCGCGAGCAGCTCGGTGAGTGCGACGACCTGACCGTCGCCCCGGCGGGCGAGCTCGACCGGCCGGTCCAGGCCGGAGCCGGCGAACTCGCCGAGCAGGGTCAGGCCGTCGGCCCGGCGTGGCCGGGCCGGCACCGAGCCAGGCCCGCCGCCGGCCGGACCGACCGGACCGGCCGTGGGCCGGCGGGTTGCCGGCGGCTTCGCATCATTGCCCGGCTCCCCGACGAGGGGTTGGCCCCCACGCCCCGGACCCGTCGCTGGGACGGGGCTGGGGCGCGGGGGAACGTTGCTCATCTTGGCCGTCCGTCGCAGGTCGATCAGTAGTCGTCGATCTGGAAGATGATGTTGATGCTGGGTACCAGTGAGATGAGGATCGGCAGTATTCCGCCGAGGATCTGCGGTTCGCCGTGCGCGTCGATCTGGGCCATGTTCGACCAGGGCAAATTGATCGGAAAGAAGGTAGGATCGAATTCTTTCCGGCCGATCTCCAAAGCTGCCAGGGTCAGTCGATCGGGCAGCAGTTCAACCTGCTCCAGGGGAAATCTCTGACGTTTTCCGTCAGATCCACCATCAATTTTTTCCTGCATTCTTGCCCCCGTCGTGATCCAGTCTTCATGACTGCTCTGACGGGTGTAACGCTAGCCGCGTCAAAACGCGATGGCGAGGATCCGAGCTGGGCGTGTCACGTCATGCTCTGTACACGGTCGAACTTCGTTCGCCGCACCACCGCACCGCCGCATTCGAGGAGTGCTGCCCTCGTGGCGGTCACGGAGGTCACCACTGGTTCACCTGGCTCCAGCTGTTGACGATGGATTCGACGAAGGACTCGTTGCTGTAGGCGATCTCCGGCTCCGAGTGGTTCTCGATGTAGGAGTTGTTGCTACCCGGGGAATTGACCGGGTAGTTGCTCGGGTCGAACTCGTGGCGGTTGATCTCGACGGCGGCGAGGGTCAGGCGGTCGGGTAGCAGCTCCGCCTGTTCCCGGGCCAGCTCCGCGGCGTCCAGCCCACTGCCGGTGCTCATCATCTGGCTCCGTTCGGATCACTCGGTCGCGCGACGGTCGCGCCACCGTCACGCGAATGCGCGTCGGATGAGAAAGGTCGGCCGGGAACGGAGGGCAGCCCCCGCGGCCGGCCGGTCGGCACCTCCGGACTGTAGGAGTGCCAGTGACCCTCCGCAACACGACGCTGCCGCTTGCGTTCTCGAGCGGGATCGGGGCCGGCTCGCCCAGGGAATCGGGGCGCAGAGATCACCCGCGGCCGCCGGGGGCGGCGCCAGTGCGCGGACCTTCGGACATCAGCATGTAGTTCATGAGTTCTCCCGCCGACGCCCACGATCAGCATCGACGCCCCGGTGCGGACGGCCGCCCGCGGCCGCGTGCCCGGATCCGCAACGAACGGGTCGTGTTCACCCGGATGAGCTCCTCGCAGGACCGCGCGGCGGACCTGATCACGTCGTTCGCGGGATCGCTGCCCTTCGTGTACCTGCACGCCGTCTGGTTCAGCGGCTGGATCCTGCTCAACGAGGGCGTGTTCGGCGACGCCGCGGTCTTCGACCGCTACCTGTTCGGACTCCTCACGATGATCGTCAGCCTGGAGGCGATCTTTCTGTCGACGTTCGTCATGGTCAGCCAGAACCGGGCGAACGCCCGGCAGAACCTGCGCGCAGACCTGGACTTCGAGACCAACCTGCGCTCGGAGGTCTGGTCGGTGCACATCGGCCGCGCCCTCGGCCTGGATCCCGAGGAGATCGAACGACACGTCCAGGAGATCGTCACCCGCGCCCGCAACGAGATCAGCACCGGCCACACCACGCCGCAGGACCCCGACCGCTTTTGATGTGACCGTCGCAGACCTCGACCGCCGCGGTCAGGTCGCCGTCGGCGGTCCCGTCGGCGGTGCGCGGGCCGGGTGTGGCTGGGGCCGCGCGCAGTCCGGTCAGGGCGAATCCGACCAGGCAGGCAGCCCCGGCCACAGCGAGGGCGAACCACGGTGACCAGCCGCCCGGGGGGTTCCACTGCGACCGGCCGAGGAACCAGCCGGGACCGCCCGTCCCGACGGCGTAGCGGCGGGCGTTCGCCCACAGCCCGACGAGGTGGACCGCGGTGACCAGCAGCGGCACCGCGACCTGGAGCGGCCGGCGGACCGCCGCGGGCAGTCGCGCCGCCCGGCGGGTGACGATCTCCCCGGCGGCGAGTGGCAGCAGGTACCGCCCGTACACCGGGAAGCGGGTCTGGCGCAGCACCACGACGTCGAGGCCGACGGCCACCACCGCGGCGCCGACGAGCACCGCCACGAATCCCAGCCGGGCCCGCCACGGGTCGGCGGCGAGCGCCACCAGGGCGAGGGCGACGACGGCGAGCCACCAGATCCGGTAGGCGTACGTGGGCATCGGCAGGCTCGCCCAGCCGAACACGCCGACCCACTGCCGCACCCAGGCGTCGGCATCGTGAGGCAGCCGATGTAGCCCTTCGACGACCAGCGCCCGGCGAATCCCCGGATGCGGCTGCACGGCCCGCTCCCACAACGCCGTCGCCGCGACGCCACCGGCGGCCAGACCCAGCCAGAGCACCGGCCACGCCTGCCGCCACCGGTTCGCTCCCCGCCACCGCGTCGTGCCCTGGGAAGCTCCCGGGGCGTCTCGCCGCGACGGTTCGTGGCGAGGGTGGTGGCGAACGCCGGCCCGAACGGCCTCGCCCGCCACGGCCGGCGGGGATCCGCCGCCACGGGTGCGCCGCTGGACGAGTACCAGGCCGACGAGGGGGGCGAGTAGCACCCAGGCTGGTCCGGTGGGCCGGGCCAGCGCCAGCAGCGCGCCGACGACGCCCACCGCCGGCCAGGCCCAGCGGGGCGGACCCGCCTCGCGGCCCATCCGCAGCACCAGCGTGAACAGCGCGGTGGCGGCCGCGATCTCGATGCCGTTGGTGCCGAGCACGGAGCCCATGAACAGCACCATGGGCGACGCGGCCAGCAGCACCCCGGCGACGGAGAGCGGACCGGCCGGGCCGTTCCACGCCGCGGCGATGGCGACGGCGAGCAGCCCGGCCACGAGGGCCGCGGTCACCGCCCGGCCGGTGTAGAGCGCACCGAGCGCCGTGTGGGTTCGCGCCATCGCCGTGCCCGGGACGGCGTAGACGTACGGCTCGTAGGTCCCGACGTAGCTCAGGGCCCGCGTCGCCGGTGGGCGGGGGTGTGGTCGGTCGAGGCAGCTCACCGACAGCCAGTTGCGGAACAGGTTGCAGGGGAAGCCGGCCGGACCCGGGTCGAGACCGGCCGGCAGCCGGAAGACCCGGCTGTTGCGGTTGATCCAGTCGATGCGTTCCGGGGCGCCGGGCTGCGCGCCGAACGCCGGATGAGCGAGCCGCCCCGGTGTGCCCGACCACTGGCCGGTACCGGCGCCGACCTCCTTGACGAAGTTCGCCGGCTCGTCCGGCCCGAAGCCCGGCGCGTTGCTGCCGACCCAGGCGGCGAGCAGCAGGCCGAATCCCGCCACGAGCAGAAGCCGGGCGAGCCGGCCACGACCGTGCATGCGCGACGTCCCCCGCCCGCGCCCCGGCGGGCGCGCTAACTGCCGTCCGGGGCGTAGTTCTTACCCCATGTCACGATAAGTATGGGCGACTGCGACGGAACGCCCATCGGGTGGGCGCCCGGTGGTGACCCGTCGGCCCGCCGCCGCTCACTCTTTCCGGGGATGACCGAACGGCCGAAGGCTGCCCCTTCTATAGCCTTATGTCGTAGATGTCCCGTCCATTCTTCCTGGGGTCGTCTGGCCCCGATGTCCCGTGTCGTTGGCCCGGCCGATACCTGGGACAGCAGCGGGCGTTGCTGTCCAATGGTTACGCGTGAGTGGGTTGACCATCACAGAGTGAAACTCGTCCGCGGCCCGGATCGTTGGGTTCGGTGCAATACCCGTCACCATCCGCGGCAGACCAGGTGGGCGTCCGGCTCCGCTGACTGCTGGTAGTGATCAGTATGAGATCCCTCGGCAACGACGCCGCCTCTGGGCCGCCCGTTCGGGCGACCCCCATCATTGCGCCGCTCTACGAGGAGTTGGACATGACCGTACCGGTTACCCCGCCGTCGCCGTCGCAGCACAGCCACTCGCCGCCCGTCGCGGCAAGCCCGGGCGGCCCGGGCAGCCAGCGTGGCTCGCGTGGCTCGCGCCGGTCCCGGCGGGCGGTCGGCCCCCGGGACGGGTGGCGGCCCGACCTGCAGGCTTCCCTCGTCGTCTTCGTCGTCGCTCTGCCGCTGTCGCTGGGCATCGCCGTCGCCTCCGGTGCCCCGGTCGCGGCAGGCCTGCTCGCCGCGGTGGTCGGCGGCATCGTGGCAGGAGCCCTCGGTGGCGCCCCGTTGCAGGTCAGCGGCCCCGCCGCCGGCCTGACCATGATCATCGCCGATCTGGTCAACACCTACGGGTGGCGGGTCACCTGCATGATCACGGTGGGCGCCGGCCTGCTGCAGATCCTGCTAGGCCTGTGTCGCGTCGCCCGGGCCTCTCTCGCAGTCTCACCCGCCATCGTCCACGGGATGCTCGGCGGCATCGGCCTCACCATCGTCCTCGGCCAGATCCACGTCGTGCTCGGCGGGAAGGCCGACAGCCACGCCTGGGACAACATCCGGGCGATACCAGAAGCGATCATCAGCCCGCACGGCCCGGCGACCGCCGTCGGCCTGGTCACGATCGCGACGATCCTGCTCTGGCCGCGGCTGCCCCACGCCGTCCCGGGCGTCCTGCGCCGGATCCCGGCGTATCTCGTCGCCGTCGTCGTCGGCACCGTGTTCGCCGCCGCCGTCGGTTTCGATGTTCCGCGCGTCGACCTGCCCGACTCGCTGTTCGACTCCATCGCCCTGCCCGAGCTGCCCGACGGCGACTGGTCCGGCATCGCGCTGGGGATCTTCACCGTGGCGATCGTCGCCAGCGTGGAGTCGCTGCTGTCCGCCGTCGCTGTCGACCAGCTCGCCACCTCGAAGGGCTGGCGGGGGCCGCGCGCCGACCTCGACCGCGAGCTGCTGGGCCAGGGCGCGGCCAACCTTGTCTCGGGCCTCGTCGGCGGCCTGCCGATCACCGGCGTCATCGTGCGCAGCTCGACCAACGTCGTCTCCGGCGGGCGCACCCGCGCGTCGGCGATCCTGCACGGCCTCTGGGTGCTGGCGTTCGCTCTGTTCCTCGGTTTCGCCGTGGAATGGATTCCGCTGGCGGCCCTGGCGGGCCTGCTCGTCGTCGTCGGGCTGCGGCTGATCGACGTGGCCCATCTGCGCCACGTCCGCCGGCACGGCGAGCTGCCCGTCTACGTGGTGACACTGGTCGGCGTCGTGTCCCTGGACCTGCTGCAGGGCGTCGCGCTCGGGCTGGTCACCGCGCTCGGCCTGGTCCTGCGCCGGGTCCTGTGGTCGAGCATCCGCCTGGTGCACAGCGACGGAGTCTGGCAGGTGGAGGTCGAAGGGACGCTGAGCTTCCTGTCGCTGCCGCGCCTGGCCCGGGTCCTCGGCCGGATCCCGCTCGGCGCGCCCGTCTCGATCGAGCTCATCGTCGACTACCTCGACCACGCCGCCTACGAGCACCTGCGCGGCTGGTGCGCCAATCATGAGGCGTCCGGCGGGGTGGTCAGCATCGACGAGATCGGCCAGGTCTGGTTCCGCCGGGTCGACCATGCCGAGCGCCGCCGTTCGGTGACGCCGAACCTGCCGCGCTGGTTCGCTCCCTGGTCGCAGTGGCAGGAGGTGGAACAGTCCGCCCACTCGCTGGAAGGCGCAGCCGACGGCGCGCCGTCCGCGGCCGTCCAGGTCGACCATGTCGGCACGATGCTCGTCGGCGTCAACGAGTTCCACCGCCGAGCCGCGCCGTTGCTGCGCGGCACGTTCGACGGCCTCGCCGAAGGCCAGCAACCCTCCGCGCTGTTCCTCACCTGCGCCGACTCGCGAATCGTCCCGAACATCATCACCAGCAGCGGCCCCGGTGACCTGTTCACCGTCCGCAACGTCGGCAACATCGTCCCGCGCCACGACAGGCACCGCCCGCCGCTCGGCCGACCCCTCGCCCGTGACCTCGCCCGTGACCTGGGCCGTGACCTGGGCCGGCTCGGGTCATCCAGCCCGACCGGCGCCGGCATCGGCATGGCCTCGGGCGTCGGCATGGCCGCCGGCGTGAGCATCGCGCCCGGGGTGGAACTGCCACCCGGTGCCGCCACGGGGTCGCGGTTCGGCCTGCCGGTGTCCGGCGACCTGTCCGTCACGGCCGCGCTGGACTACGCCGTCGACGTACTGCGGGTGCCCGCGATCGTCGTCTGCGGCCACTCCGGCTGCGGCGCGATGAACGCACTGCTGACCGGCGCGCTGCACGGTCAGCCGGAGTCGGCGCTCGCCGGCTGGCTGTCCCACGCCGCCGCGTCGCTGACCCGCACGCCCCCGCCGGGTACGGAGGACCTTGCGCCGGTCGAACGCCTCGGCCGGGCCAACGTCGCCCAGCAGCTGGACAACCTACGGGAGCACCCTGCCGTGCGCCGGGCCCTCGAGGACGGCACGCTGGAGCTCGTCGGCATGTACTTCGACATCGGCGGCGCGCAGATCTCGGTCCTCGACGAGGAGACCGGACGCTTCGTCGACCCGGCGGAGGCGCGGACGAAATCCCCCGCCGAGCATGGCCCGGGCGGGCGCTGGGACACGCCGGCACGCGGGCGGAAGCTGCCATCGGCGGGCTAGCGGCGCTCAGGCGTCCAGGTCCCCGCGGCCCGGGACTGCCTCGGGGACCTGGACGCGCGCCGTGCCGGCGGCAGAGAGGCGGGCGAGCATCCCCGGCACCTCGCCGGCATGCAGGACGCCGAGGGACCGCGTCGCCCGGGTCAGCGCGACGTAGAGATCGTGCGCGCCGCGCGGAGACTCGGCGAGGACCCGATCCGGATCCGCGACGAGCACCGTGTCGAACTCCAACCCCTTGGCCTGGCGGATCCCGAGCACGACGACCGGCGCGGACAGCCGGGCACCGTCGCCGGATTCGGCGTCCGGCACGGCCGATCGCACCGCGGCGGTCAGCTCGGCGAGCCGCCCCGCCGGCACCAGCACGGCGAGCTGGCCGGCCGCCAGCCGGTCCAGCTCGGCCAGGACCGTGCGGGCGAGCACCGCGCCGAGCTCGCCGTCGGTCACCCGCAGCCGCCAGGGTTCGACACCGAGCGCACGCACCGACCGCGGCGGCTGCTGCGGCGGGCGCAGCGTCGCGAGCACGTCGGCGGCCACCGCCATGATCTCCGCGGGAGTGCGGTAGTTCACCGTCAGCGACTCCTGGCGGGGCCGCGCGCCGGTCGTGTAGGGAGCGAGGACGCGTTCCCACGACGTCGTGCCGGCCGGGTCGCCGGTCTGGGCGATGTCCCCGACGATCGTCATCGACCGGGTCGGGCAGCGGCGCATCACCATCCGCCACGCCATCTCCGACAACTCCTGCGCCTCGTCGACGACGACGTGCCCGAACGTCCACATCCGGTCCGCCAGCGCCCGCTCGGCGATCGTGCGAAGGTCGGCGTCCTCGTGCCGGTCGGCGAGCCGGCCGGCGTCGATCAGGTCGGTCGCCATCATGATCTCGGGGTCGTCCTCGACGTCGCGGGAGATGATGTCGAGCACGCCCTGGGCGTAGGCCACCCGAGCCAGCCGGTCGCGCAGTGCCGCGGCGAGGGCCGACCGGTCGTCCTCCCCGAGCAGCTCCGCCGCCTCGTCGAGCAGCGGGATGTCCGCGGCGGTCCAACCGCCTGCCGGCCGCAGCCCCGCGTCCGTGCCGGATTCGCCGCCGCCGTCCGCCGACTCGTCCGCCGACCCGTCCGCGGTGCCGGGATCGTCGGCCTCACGCCTGCTGCCCGCGGCGTCGGCGCCGGGGTCGGGGTCGGGGTCCGGTGATGTTGCGGCGCCGGCGGTGGCGTCGCGCAGGTCGCGTAGCCAGGCGTCGTCCGGATTGGCGCGGTCCTCCGCCAGCGGCCGGTGCAGCAGGCGCCGTTCGGCGGCGGTCAGCTCCGGCGCCGCCGACGCGAGGGTGCCGGGGTCCGCGTACAGCTCGGCGACGAGCTGCTCGGGGCTCAGCACCGGCCACAGCTCGTCCAGCGCCGCCCGCACGGCCGGATCGGCGCGCAGCTTCCGGCGCAGCTGGGCGAGGTCGTCGTCGTCGAGCAGGCTGGTGCCGCCGAAGCCGGCCGGAGCCAGCAGGTCGAGCGCCTCCGGGTCCGCCTCCAGCACCTGCGCGGTGATCGTCTCGGCGGCGTAGCCGTCGGCGACCTGGCGGGCCAGCGCCTCGATCACAGCCCGCACGAAGATGGTCCGGGCCTGGTTGTGCAGCTCGCCGGACTCCCGGGCCCGGGCGCAGGTGCTGCGCTCGAGCATCAGCAGGCGTTCCTCGGTGTGGATCTCCAGCGTCTGCCCGCGGGGCAGCCGCTGCCGGTCGCGGACCGCCGCGGCGAGGACGTCGGCCAGCACCGCCCGACCCTTGAGTTCGGCCAGCGCCGGCTCGTCGGTCCGGTCCGCCGTCGCCGCCGGGTAGAGCGCCTCGACCGTCGCGCTGACCACGCTGGTCTCACCCAGCGACGGCAGCACGTTCTCGATGTAACGCAGGAACGTCGGGTGCGGTCCGACGACCAGCACGCCGCTGCGGGCGAGCCGGTCACGGTGGGTGTAGAGCAGGTAGGCGGCGCGGTGCAGCGCGACCACGGTCTTACCGGTGCCCGGCCCGCCCTGGACGACGAGGATCCCACGCTGGTCCGAGCGGATGATCCGATCCTGTTCGGCCTGAATGGTCTCGACGATGTCGCTCATCCGGCCGGTGCGTGCGGCGTTGAGGGTGGCGAACAGCGCCGGCTCGCCGACCAGCTCGTCGGCGGCGCCGAGCTCGGCGAGCTCGAAGACGTCGTCGTCGAGGCCGGTCACCTCGCGGCGCCGCGTCGTGATGTGCCGGCGCCGACGGACGCCGAGGCGCGACGCCCCGGTCGCCGCGTAGAACGGCCGGGCGGCCGGGGTCCGCCAGTCGATCAGCAGGGGCTCGTAGTCCGCGTCCTCGTCGAAGATGCCCATCCGGCCGACGTAGCGCCGCTCGCCGCCGTCGAAGTCGAGCCGGCCGAAGCACAGGCCGTTCTCGGCGGCGGTGATCCGGGCCAGCGTGGCCGCGCAGTCGACGCTGGCCGCATCCCGCTCGAACCGGGCTCGCGGCAGGCTCTCGGAGTGCCGGAGAACACCGCGCAGCCGGGTCGTGGTGCGCCGACGAAGCCCGTCGAGCCGATCGTAGAGAGCGGAGACGTACGCCTGCTCAGATTCAACGTCATCTGTTGACAAACCGGCCCCATCTCTGCTAACATCTAACATTGAATGCGCGTAGATCAATTACATCGGCTGTCTCTGATGAAGTCTAGCCAGCCGGCATCAGGCTTCCACAATGGTGGCGGTCTGGCAGCCCCGAGCGGGCGACCGAAAGCCGCCGCCGGTCAATCCTCCTGCATCTTCTCCCGCCGGCAAATCCACGGGTGAATGCCCGCGGGCCGTCCACTCCTGATCCGCTGGTCCGCGCCGTCGTTCATGCCCGGTCGGACGGGGCCGCCGCGAAGGCGGGCTCGCGGCAGAGCCGTGCGTAACCGGCGGGGTCGCGTTCGGCCAGCTCCGGAACGGGCTGCGGCTCCACGAGCCGCTCGAGCCGGAAGCCCGCGGTGAGGACCTCGTCGAGCAGCGCACCGAGAGGCACTCGCCCGATCGGCAGTTGCCCGTTCGGGGTATCGGCCCTGAGACGCGGGCCAGCCCGAGGTAACGGCCGCCGAGTGCCTGGCGCAGCCGCTCATTGGTTCTTTTCCGGTGTTCGATGACCGGGTGTGATGTTTGGGCACCCGGCTGCGGTGCGTTCTGCACGGTCTGCGCCCTGCGGATCGTGCGCATCGCACCGCGCAACACAGCTGCGGGCCCTCGTGCGCGGTGCTCGCCCCCGTGCGCAGCACGATCCGCGGGCTGATCGCCACAAGCCGCCACAAGCCGCCACAAGCCGCTCGGACGGCCGCGGGACGGGGCGACGGCCCGTACGGCGGATGCATGGAGAAGGATGGAGAAGGATGGAGAAGGTGGGAGAGAAACTCAGGAGGGGCTGCACCAGATAGCATGCCGGGCCCCCGTAAGCGCGCCGATCCCTTCAAAAGCGGAGGTGGTTGCGCAGCGGAACCGCGACGCTCGGCGTTGTGGAACCCGCACCAGCCGATGACAGCCCCGTGCCCGCACAACGGCAGGCGCCGCCGGCACCTGCCCCGCCCCAGGTATCGGCACCGGCGTCAGCCGTCGGGCGGGACCCGGTCCTCACCTATGGCAAGGAGGATGACGACGGCGTCCGGCCGTGGGCGCGCCACGACCGGACGATGGCGCAGACCGGCGTGCGCACGATGGCCCGGCAGCTGCCCGGACTGCTGCGGCTCGCCTGGTCGCTGGCCTGGGAGGCCGATCGGCGTGGCCTCGTCGTCATGGTCGTCCTGCGGGCGCTCGCCGGCGTGATCGAGGCGGCCGGCCTGCTCGCGGTCGCCGGCGTGCTGACCGCCGTGCTGCGCGACGGCCCGACGCCGCAGCGGCTGCACGACGCCCTGCCCGCCCTCGTCTTCGTCATCGCCGCCGGAACGCTGCGCAGCGGCCTGGCGGCGGCGACCAACCTGGTGCGGGTCCGCCTGGGCCCCCGGGTGGACCGGGTCTGCCACGTCCGGCTGCTCGACCTGGCCACCCGTACATCGATCATGGCCTTCGATGACCCGCGCTTCGTCGACGACCTTGACGCTGCGGAGCGGGGCGCCGCCAGCGGGCGCCAGCTCGTCGACAACGCGATCGAGATGCTGACGTCCGCCGTCCATATCGCCGCCGCGGGGGGTGTGCTTGGCGTGCTGCACCCGGTGCTGCTGCCCCTGCTGGTGCTGTCGATCCTGCCGGACGGCTGGGCGTCGATGCGCTCGGCTCGGCTCGCCCACGCCTCCTGGCTGGGCCGGCTGCGCCAGGTCCGGCGCCAGTACATGCTCCGGTACCACATGACCGCCCGGGAGTGTGCCGCGGAGATCCGCTCGTTCGGGCTCGGTCGTTTCCTGCTCGACGAGTACACGATCCTTGCCCGCGAGCAGGAGGCCGAGCAGGTCCGCGTGGGCCGCGGACAGGCGCGGTACCGGCTGACCGGGGAGGCGGTATCCGGGCTCGCGCTCGGCGTCGTCTACGGGACGCTGATCGTGCTGCTCAACGCCGGGGTGATGCCGCTGGCCGCCGGCGGCACCGCGGTGCTCGCGATCCGCATCGGCCGCGGCGCGCTCGCCTCGGCGCTGGCCACGCTCAACACCGCGTACGAAAATTTCCTCTACTTCGGCGAGTACCGCGCCTGGATCGCGCAGGCGAGCGGGTTGGTGCCCGCGCCGCGGGAGCATGTGGCGCCGACGCGGCCCGCGGTCGTCCGGGCCGAGAACATCGCCTATACCTACCCGCGCACCGACACCCCGGCCCTGCGCGGCGTCACCGTCGAGCTGCGCCGGGGGGAGGTCGTCGCGTTCGTCGGCGTGAACGGCAGCGGGAAGTCGACGCTGGCGAAGATCCTCGCCGGCCTGTACGAGCCGGACACCGGGACCGTGAGCTGGGACGGCGTCGACCTCGTCGGCGTCGACCCGGACAGTGTCCGGGAGAGCATCTCCGTGATCCCGCAGGACTACACGCAGTGGCCGATGTCGGCCCGGCTCAACATCGCCGTCGGCCGGATCAGCCGGCTCGTCACGGACGGCCCGGACAGCGTCATCCCCGCGGCTCGCGCCACCGAGGCCGACGAGGTGATCGCGAAGCTTCCGCACGGCTACGACACCTCGCTCGCCCGCCAGTACAACTCCGGCCACGACCTCTCCGGCGGCCAGTGGCAGCGGATCGCCTGCGCGCGGGCGGTCTACCGGGACGCCCCGTTCCTCATCGCCGACGAGCCGTCCGCCGCCCTCGACGCCCGCGCCGAGCAGACCCTGTTCACCCTCATCCGCGAGCTGGGCCGCGACCGCACGGTCCTGCTCATCACCCACCGCCTCGCCAGCGTCCGCACCGCCGACCGCATCTACGTCCTCGACGGCGGCCTGGTCGCCGACCAGGGCAACCACGCCGAGCTGATGTCCCGCCCCGGCATCTACCGGGACCGGGGTGGCGTAACGCCCGCCGCGGTCAGCCGGTGCAGACGCTGTCTGGGTGGCCGAAGCCCGGGGCGGCCAGGTCGAAGTCGACGACGTTGTTCGGCCCGCGCACACCGTGGCGGTCCAGGACGCAACTGCGGTGGGTCGCGGTGTCGGTGACGGTGATCCGCCGGTCTCCGGCGTAGAGCGGGCTGGAGATCCAGGTGGGCGCCCCGCTGCCGGTCTGGACGGCGAACGAGGAGATCGGATAGCCCGTCGACGAGCGAGCCGCCCCGCCGAAGATCACAACCTTCGCCCGGCCCGGGGCGGGTGCCCGCCCACCGACCGTCATCCGGCCACCGAGGCGGGCGGTGCCCGGGTCGGCGAGCGTGGTCAACGCGATCCGGCCCACGGTGGCGGAGTAGGCCCAGCCGTTGGCGCGATGGGTGAAGCGGTCGATGTAGAAGCGGGAGTGGACGTAGTCGCCGTCGCGGCGCAGCTCCGGGTAGAACTCGAACGACAGCCCCGCGGTGCGCGACCCTCAGCCGGTCGGCAGGCCGCCGCCACGGACCCGGTCGGGCTGGGCGTTGCCCATGAAGTAGCCGTTCGGGAAGACCAGCCCGCCGCCGGCCGGGAACCGGGTGTAGGTGGCGTAGCAGGCGTTGACGAAGGTGTCCCCAGTGCGGGCGAGCGGGTCGTAGTGCTGGCAGGGCAGGTAGGGCCGGGCGGGTCCGAGCCGAGCACCAGGTCGACGCCGACCGCGCCGCCGATCGGGACGGGCCCGCCGCGCCGGTCGGTGAACCCCTCGAACGGGACGGCGACGCCGTTGCCCCGGCTGGCGTCGCCGACGAACTGGACGGTGTCCGCGGCCCACGCCACGCTCGGCTGCGCGACGACGAGCGTGAACAACCCTGCCACGAGCAGTGAGATCCGCCGCCATGAGCCGGTCATCGCGGCGAGTACCGCGCCCTGGAACTGTTTCGCCGTCATTGTGTCCGCCCCCGTCCCTGCGGCCCGGGTGGGTCGCCATTGTCACAGGAAATCGGGGCCGAGTGTCCGGGTGGCGGCATTTCGCCCAACTGAAACGCAATCGTTGTCGTGGCGTCACGCGAGCTGCGGCGCCGACGTGGCGCAGCCGCAGCCGCGGAGTTCCCGATTGCGTGGGGCCGGTCGGCACCTGCCCCAGCGCCCCCGGGTTGGTGATGTTTCGTGACAAGACGGCGCGATGGGTGTGCCTGGGCGCGGCGGTGAGCGGTCGTCCGGTATGGATGAGGACCCGACTGGTTTCGCCCGCCGGCTGGTCCCGGTTCGCGTGGAGGACTGCCTCCGGCCGGCGCCGGGTCAGCGAGCGTCGGGTCAGTAGGTGTGCCAGTCCCGGTTGGCCGGGCCGATATTGCCGGTGGCGATGGGGCCGACCCAGCGCAGGTCGGGAAGGTTGACGACGATGGCCTCCTGGGTGGTCCGGGCGATGACGACGATCGCCTCCTCGTCGGGGTCCGGGTTCTCCTCGCGGTGCGGCACCCACGGCGGCACGTAGATGTAGTCGCCGGGGCTCGTGTCGAGGCGGATCTCCTCCTCGTGCTCCAGGAACACGAAGCTCGGATGGCCGGAGACGACGTAGATGCCGGTCTCGGACCGGCCGTGATGATGGTCCGCGGACTTCGTCGCCGCGGCGACGTGGGTCTGGCCCATTCACAGGTCGACGGAGCCGACCGTCTTGCCGGACAGCGCCTCGACGCGGCTCATTCCGGCGGTCTGCGTGGTCTGGACAGACAGTCCGGCGGGCGTCACCCGGTGCAGCCGCTGGTGGAAGCCGTCTGCCGGCGGCGTGGCCATAGGGAACCTCCAGGATGTCGCGGGGGCCCGGAGCGGGCGGGCTCAGGGCGCGAGCTCAGGGCGGGCTCAGGGTCGGGAACGGGCGGCGACTCGGCGGCGGTAGTTCGCTGCGGCGATCTTCTCGCCGCAGCGGCGCATCGAACACCAACGCCGCCGCCCGGATGGGGAGCGATCGTAGAACAGCGTTGCGCAGCCGTCGCTGTCGCAGGCCCGGATCCGGCCGAGAGCCGGCCCGGCGAGCAGGTTGATCGCGTCGCGGGCGATGACGGACAGCGCGGCGGCCGTGTCGGGTTCGGCGACCGCGGCCCGCAGAGTGCGTGCGTCGAGCAGGTCCTGCTCGGTGAGGCCGCCGGCTGCGACAGGCAGACCCGCCGTCTCGAACCAGCCGGTGAGCTCCGCCGGGGTGCCGAGCAGCTCGATGCGCCGCTCGGGCCAGTCGCGCACGGTAGCGACGAAGTCCAGACAGAGGCTGCCCGCGCTGCGGTCGAACTCCGTCATCGCACCGGCCTCACGCACGGGACGACCTCCTCGGACAGCGATGTCTGCGGGCAGGGCCACGGCGGGAGAGCCCGCCTCCGTCATGCCATCAAGGATTGACGAATTATGGCGCTTTGGACGTTAGCACGAAATCACAGGGAGATCTCGGCCGATAGCGGTGGGAGCGTCACTGGTTGATACCTGCACGCCTGCACGCCTGCGAGTCCCGCGCGGACGCGGCTGAGCACGCCGTCGGCCTGGCTCGACCGAGCCGGCATCGTCACCCGCACCGGGTCGCCGGCAGCCACCCGCCCGCGGCGACCACGCGAGGATGGTCTAGGGAGTCGGGGTGAACAGGGTTCCGCCGGTCCAACCCGTGTGGGGCGGCGAGGAGATGGTGTACGGGATGCTGGTCAGGTCGTTGGGATCGACCGTCCAGGTGGGCGTGGTCGCTGGGGACGGGCTCGGGGATCCGCTCCCGCCGCACGGAGTGGGTGGGTACGCGCACGGGGTTCGGCGAGAGCCGGCACGATGGGCGCCGGGAACGGGCGTCCGTTCTCCTGCATGGTGCTGACCTGCGAGTCGCCGTCGGGGGCTTCCTGCGCTGAACAGGAGATCGTCGCGAGGACTGTTCCGGCCACGACGATGCCGGAGCCGATCCGCGACCATGTCATCAACGCGGACCATATCTCGCAGCACAGACCGTTATCCTATCTTGAGAAGTTATGCGATTCAGGTACCGATTATGACATCGTTTCCGCTCCCGGTGCCCGTCCCGAACATCTGACCCCGGTATCGGGACGCCTCGTCGCCGATGTTACCGGTGCGAAATTGGGTGTCGCGGGTGGAAGGTATGGAAGTGGGTGATAATCGGCGGATGATGGCCGACAGCCGGTACGGGCGGTGGGAGCCCGCCGAGCCGGGCGAGGCGGCCGCGCTGTTCGCGGATCTGGCCGGGCCGTGGTGGGCCGCGGGTGGATACGCGATCGCTTGTGCGGTCGGGCGGTGCTTTCGTGCACACGACGACATCGATGTCGCGGTCCTTCGTCGCGATCAACTGGCCATACAACGGGTCCTGGCCGGTTGGGAATGGTGGGCCGCGGAGCCGCCCGGGGTGCTGCGCCGGTGGCGGCCAGGAGAACTGTTGCCGTTCGGGGTGCACCAGGGCCTCGGGAAGATCGTTCTAGGTTGCGATCTGCTACGCGGAGTATTGGCCCCGTTGTGCCGTC
>NZ_CADCWT010000083.1 GCF_902806485.1 Candidatus Frankia alpina
ACACCAACACAACATTGATGTCACGCAAAGCGACGAAACGTTACCGGGAAAGGCTCACTGACCCGACCGCAGTCGGTGCCGTCGGTCAGGCGGCGGGGCGGGCCTCACATCGTCCGGACCGGCAACAGGGCTCGGCACGACGACAGGCGCGCCGGGCCGCGGTGGCCCGCCCGGCGCCCGCATCGACGGACGGCCGGTGCTGCCCGGAAATCTCTATAATGCCCATCGACATGATGGCCAGTCTGCCCGCGCCGGCCGGACCGGTCAATCAGGGCGCGGCGAAGGTGCGATAGGGCGGCCCTTGCACCGTCCGGGCGGGAAGAGTGCGGTGCGGATCGAACAACTTGAGTGCCTCGCCGCGGTCGTCCGGCTCGGGTCGATGCGGGCCGCAAGCGAAGCGCTGCACATGTCCCAGCCGGCGCTGAGCGAGACCATCCGCAACCTGGAACGCGAGCTCGGGCTAACCCTGCTCGACCGCCGCCGCACCGGCGCAACCATCAGCGCGACCGGCGGCGAGCTGCTGCCCTACATCACCGACGTGCTGGAGTCCGTCGACCGGCTGCGCGCCGCCGCCGACGACCAGCACCGCTCCAGCCGCATGATCCGGATCGGGACGGTAAACGCCGCCACGGTGCCGCTACTCGCCCCCGCCCTGGTCGAGTTCCGCGCCGCCCAGCCGAACACCCAGGTCGAGGTCGTCAACACCCAGCAGGCCGACATCCACCGGCTGCTGCTCGACGGCGGGCTCGACCTCGGACTGGTCAACCTGATGGACGGCGACGACGTCGCCCCCGATCTGGAAACGGTGGAGCTGTTCCGCGACCGCGCCGTGCTGTGCTGCCGGACCGACAGCCCGCTGGCCCGCCATACCAGCATCCGCCCGGCGCAGCTGCTGTCCGAGCCGTTCATCGCGATGCGCTCCGGCTACCTGATGCACCGCTACGTGCACCGGCTGTTCCGCGACTCCAACCCGGCTCTGTCCTACTCGACCGACGGCGCCGAGATGGGCAAGCTCATGGTCGCCCAGGGCCTGGGCGTGACCGTGCTGCCCGACTACAGCATCGTCGGCGACCCGCTGGAACGCGCCGGCCTGATCACCTACCGCCCGCTGGAGACCGACGACGCCACGGTCATCCTCGTCGTCCAGCGCCGCCGGACCCGCCACCTGCCGGCCGCGGTGCGCCGGTTACAGAACATCCTGCTCACCCTGGCCGCCCAGTACCGGGCCGACCGCCAGGCCGGCTGACCGATCCGGCGGCCCACGGGCCCCGCGGTACGAACCTGGGCGAGCCTGCCGGCACTCCCCGCGCCGCTGACGATCATGGTGTTCCGCGGAGCCGCGTCACGGTCATCGCGCTTGCGCCGCCGGGTGGGCACACGGTTCGGCTGCGGTTCGGCTGCTGCGGGCGCTGCGGGCTGTCGTCCTCGTGTGCTGCCGGGGCGGGACTGTCACGGTCGGCTGCTGACGTGTCTGCGCGGTTGTTTGCCGGTCCCTGAGTCGGGTCGACAATGACGTTCCGTGGAGCCGGGAGCGGGGGTGTGCGTGGGAACGGCGCCACCTGGTCGTTCCGTAGGGACAAACCGGACGCCAAACCCACCAGAGCGACCACATAGGCGCTCTCCCACACATCCACCCCGAACACCCCACCACCACCGCCACGCTCCGCGGCCCACCACCACGACCACGCGACACAGTCATGCGGACTCCGCGGAACCACCGAGTGCCGTTGCTCGCGAACTCTGGTCGACGAGCAGGCCCGGAGCCTCTGCGCGGGGCACGGCCTGCATTGCGGTGCGGTATGCGCGGTTCTGGACCGCAAAGCGTGCACATCGCACCGCAATTACACTGCCGGGCCGAGTGCGTCGTCGGCGTCGGCAGGCTGAGGTTTCGCGGCACCTGGAACCGGGGCCAGCCGCGGCCGGGGCTCAGCCCGAAGCCGAGGATCAGCCCGAAGCCGAGGATCGACCCGAAGCCGAGGACTCGCCGTGGCCGAGGTCGAGGAGCTCCTCGTGGAAGCCGCCGAAGCCGCGGCCGCGGTCGACGAGGTGGATTTCCAGGATCCAGTGGCAGGGCCGGCCGTCGCCGTCGACCCGCCGCATCGGCTGGTCGCTGCCGGGAGTGACGTAGTACTCGACCTTGTTGCCGGGGATGCGGATGTGCGGGAACTCGCCGACTAGGTGGCCTGCGAGCGGGCCGCCGTAGGCCCAGCCGGCGTCCGCGGCCAGGCGCTCGACGGCGGCGAAGAGCTCGGCGCCGGTGATGTCGGGGCGGGTCTCGAAGTAGCGGCGGCCGGCGTCGAAGATCCGCGGCAGGTCGGCGAGCAGCCGGTGCTTGACCGGGTCGTCGCCGAGGACGAAGGTGCGGCCGAAGTCGGCCTCCCAGCCGTCGAAGACGGGTCCGAAGTCGCAGAAGACGATGTCGTCGGCGCCGATCGACCGGTCCGGCGGATTCTCCGCGTAGGGGTGCAGGGTGTTCGGCCCGGCCCGGACGATCCGCTTGTGCCAGTGCCGTTCGACGCCGAACATCTCGTGGGCGAGGTCGCGGATCTGGTCGCTGACCTCGCGTTCCCCGCGGTCGGGGGCGATCAGGCCCCGGGCACCGACCTCGTCGAACAGTTCCGCCGCGCAGCGTTGCGCGTCGAGCAGGCTGGCCACTCTCTCACCTTCGAGATGCACGATGGCTCATGGTATGGCCCGCCGCCGCCCCGGTGGGCACAGGACCACAGACCAGACAGTTGGTGTCGAGCCCGGCTTCCGGTCCCGTGTCCCGGCTTCCGGTCCCGTGTCGGGAAACGGACAGTCGTCGGCTCGCCGGATCGGCGCAACGTGGTGACGCGCTCGCACGTCAGTCTGTCTGGGGCGGCCCGCCGTCCAACAGACACTGGGCCGACCGGAGGCGTTGTGGACTCGTACGCAAGCGCGGTGGGGCAGGCGTCCGATCAGGACGATGCGCGCCCCGCGGAAGGGAGCGCCGAGACCGGCGCCGTCGGCGCACCGGCTGCGACAGGCACGACAGGCAGTGGCGGCCTGCCGGATCTGCCGGATCTGCCGGGTAGCCCGTTGAGGCCGTCCGATCTGCGCGAGCTGGGCGGGTACGAGTTGCTGTCCCGGCTGGGCGAGGGCGGGATGGGCACTGTCTACCTGGGCAGAGTCCAGGCGACGGGCCGGCTGGTCGCGGTGAAGGTGGTCCGCCCGGAACTCGCCGACGATCCCGAGTACCGGGCCCGGTTCCGACGGGAGGCGCAGGTCGCCCGCAGGGTCGCCCGGTTCTGCACCGCCGAGGTCCTGGACGTCGCCGACCCACCGAACGCAGCGCCCTACCTGGTCACCGAGTTCATCGCCGGGCCGACGCTGGCGGACGCGGTGGCCACGCACGGCCCGCTCGGGTCAGCCGACGTGGAACGGGTCGCGGTGAGCGTCGCGGCGGCCCTGACCGCGATCCACGGCGCCGGCCTGGTGCACCGCGATCTCAAGCCGTCGAACGTGCTGCTCTCGCCGCTCGGTCCACGGGTGATCGACTTCGGGATCGCCTGGGCGGTGGACAGCTCCACCATCACCAAGGACAGGGTCGTCGGCACGCCGACGTTCATGGCGCCGGAGCAGGCCAGGGGCGCGCCGGTGTCCACCGCGGCCGACGTGTTCGCCTGGGGCGGCCTCACCGTCTTCGCGAGCACCGGCAGGCCGCCGTTCGGCACCGGCTCGGTGCCGGCGCTGCTGTACCGCATCGTCACCACGGACGTCGTGTTGGACGGGCTGGACCCGGGACTCGCCGCGATCGTCCGGGACGCGATGTGTCGCGACCCCGCCGAGCGGCCGACCGCGGAGGAGATCTTCGGCCGGATGACCAGGCTCGGCGTGCGGCTCGACTCCACGCCCGAGTCGCCGGCGGCACCGGCCGCACCGGCCGGCCGTCGCCGCAGGCGCCGGAACGCGGCGGTCACGATCATCGCGCTGAGCCTCCTGCTCGTGATCGGTGCGGTGGCGCTCGCCCTGCGCAGCGCGCCCGGCGACCGCGCGACCGGCACCGGCGCATCGGAGAACCTCACCGTTCCCGCCGACCTGATCGGTCTGACCGCCGACGACGCGGAGGCGAGACTGCGCGCCGTCGGTTTCGCCCACGTAGAGCGGGTGCCGAAGCCGGACGCCGACGCCGCGCTGGGCCGCGTCATCGACGTCAACCCGGCCAGCGGCAGCGACATCCGCCGCTCGACGAAGGTCGTGCTGACCGTGTCGGCCAGCGACGACGACGTCGTGATCCCGAACGTGGTCGGGAGGACCGAGGCAAACGCACGCGCCGCACTCGAACGCCTCGGCCTCGCCGTGGTCGTCCACGCGGATACCGCCACCGCGCGTCCCGGTCAGGTCACCACCGTGGACCCGACGGCTGGGACGACCGTGGCGCCCGGCTCGACGGTCACCATCACCGTCGCCTCCGGCGGCACCACCGGTGGGACGACGGCCGCGACCGTACCGGACGTCGTCGGGCAGCCGGCTGACCGGGCACGGGAGATCCTGGCCGGCGCAGGGTTCACCAACGTGTCGCTGACCGACCTCCTCGACGACCGAGCGGCCAGGGACACCGTGCTGCGCTCGGAACCGGCCGCCGGGACGGCGGCGGACCCGAGCACACGCGTCGTCCTCACGGTGTCGAGCGGTCCGGGGCACACCACCGTCGCCGACGTCGTCGGCCGCAGTGAGACGGACGCGCGGTCGGCCCTGAGCTCCGCCGGCCTGGAGGTGACGGTCCGCGTGCAGGACGGCCCGTCGTCGGTCGAGCCCGGCCTGGTCGAGAAGGTCGAGCCGGCGGCCGGCACCCAGCTGCCCCCGCGGACGACTGTGACGATCACCGTCGTCAGCGCCCAGGTCAGCGTGCCGGACGTGGTGGGCCGGGCGCGTGCCAAGGCGGAGGCCACGCTGCGCGGCTACGGTCTCGACGTCGTCGTGCAGCGCCAGACCAGCGAGCGACCGGCGGGCACGGTCCTCGCGCAGGCGCCCGAGGCGGGCACGGTCCGCCGTGGCACGACCGTGACGCTCACCGTGGCACGCTCAGTGACCGGCAGCAGCAGCGCGGCGCCGCCGGACTCGCCGCCGCCGCAGACACCGCCGCCCGCGTCCTGACGGGCAACTGGGGCCGTCCTACAGTCGACGCGGACGTCGACCCGGACGCTACGCGAGATCGTCGCGCTGCACGGCGGCCTCGACGCTGCCGCCGCCCACGTCCGTCAGCTCGCCACCGACCGCCGCCATCTGCGCGACGTCTACTGATCCGCCGGCCGGGCGGATCGGACGGGCCGGACGGGCCGGGGCGGCGCCGCGGAGCACCGATGCCAGCCCGGCGAGGACACCGAGGCCGGCGGCCACCGCGAAGACGATGACGAGCCCGTGGTGGAAAGGACCGGCGAGCAGCTCGGGGAAGAACTCGCGGCCGGTCAGCGTCGCCCGGTTCGCGGGCGGCACGGCGGCCAGGTCGCCGCCGGCGGAGAGCAGATGCTCGACCGGGTTCACGCCGAGGACGGTGGCGAACAGCGACGACACCGGCGGCAGCGCGGCGACGTCGTGGGCGGCCCCCGCCGGCACGCTCTGCCCGCGCAGCCCGCCGTCCAGCGCCGCCGGCAGGGTGGCCGCCAGGCCGGCGATCATCAGGGAGAAGAACACGCCGCCGTCCCGGAGTTCTGGAACGTCGCACGCATCCCGGAGGCGGCGCCGCGCTGCTCCGCCGGCACGCTGCCCATGATCGCCGAGGAGTTGGGGGCGGCGAACATCCCGCCGCCGATCCCGTTCAACGCGATGAGCAGGGCGAACGCCCAGTAGGAAAAGTCGACGGGCAGCAGCATCAGGCCGACGAAGCTGCCGGCGAACACGGCCATCCCGGCGCTGGCGAGACCACGGGCACCGAACCGGTCGGACAGGATGCCGGCCACCGGCCCGGCAACCAGGATGCCGACGGTCAGCGGCACCAGGTAGATCCCGGCCCACAGGGGCGTGTCCTCGTAGTCGTAGCCGTGCAGCGGCAGCCAGATCCCCTGCAACCAGATGATCAACATGAACTGCAGGCCACCGCGCGCGATGGACACGGCGAGCCCGGCGATGTTGCCGGCGGCAAACGCCCTGATCCGGAACAGGCCGAGCGCGAACATCGGCTCGGGGTGGCGGCGCTCGACGGCGACGAAGGCGACGAGCAGCGCCACGCCCCCGACGAGCAGGCCGACGACCGTGGGATTCGTCCAGCCCATCGCGTGCCCGCGGTAGGGCTGCAGGCCCTCGGTGACGGCGATGAGCACGGCGGCGAGACCGACCGCGAAGGTGATGTTGCCCCACCAGTCGATGCGCCGGGGACCGCCGCGCGGGGCGGCGGTCTCACGCAGCCGCCGGTATGCCCACACCGTCCCGAACACCCCGACGGGCACGTTCACCCAGAACACCGCCCGCCAGTCCAACACCGCGAGCACGCCGCCGGCGACGAGGCCGACGAACTGGCCGGCGAGCGAGGCGACCTGGTTGATCCCGAGCGCGAAGCCCCGCTGGTCGGCGGGGAAGGCGTCGGTAAGGATCGCGGCGGAGTTCGCGGTCAGCATCGACCCGCCGACCGCCTGCAGCACCCGCCAGCCGATCAGCCACAGCGCCCCGCGGCCGGCGTCGAACGGGTCGAACGACAGCAGGACGGAGGCGAGCATGAACACCGCGAACCCGGCGTTGTAGATCCGGACCCGGCCGAACATGTCGCCGAGCCGGCCGAAGGCGACGACGAGCACCGCCTGGACGAGCCGGTACCCCATGATCATCCATAACAGGTAACCGACGTTGTCCGGGGCCAACGGGTCCAGGTGGATCCCGCGGAAGATCGGCGGCAGCGCGATGAGGACGATCGACCCGTCGAGCGCGGACATGAACACCGCCACGGTCGTGTTCGCCAGCACCACCCACCGGTAGTTGCCCTCCGCGCCCGTGCCCGCACCTGCACCCGTCGGTGCCCCGACGGACGTCCCCGCGCCGAACGCCGGCATCAGACCCGCTCCGCGAGGCGTTCGAGCAGCGGCGCGGCCGCGGCGAGCTGGTCCAGCTCGGCCCGGGTGAACCCGGCCGACAGGGCTTCGGCGAGCAGCTCGGTGCGCGCGTCGCGCCGGCTGCGCAGCGCGGCGAGCCCCGGCTCGGTCGGCGAGAGGATCACCTGCCGGCCGTCGGCCGGATCGCGCCGACGCTCGACGAGCCCGCGGGCCTCCAACGCGCCGAGCGTGGCGCCCATCGCCTGCGGGCTGATCTGTTCCAGCCGGGCGAGCGCCGCGGCCGTGGCCGGACCGCCGCGGTCGAGTCGGGCGAGCGCCGCCGATTCGGGCATCGTCAGCTCCCCGCCGAGGTGAGCCTGGCGCAGCCGGCGCACCAGCAATCCGACGCTAAGCCGCAGTGCGACAGCGATCTGGCGGGCATCAGGTTCCAAGGACGAGGACATTTCATCAGGCTAGGTTGATAAGCCTGGCCTGACAAGTTTCGGTCAGCGGGTCTCGAAATGGTCGGCGCCCGCGGCGACGCCGCGGCGGGTCTCGTCGAGCACGCGGGCGAGCAGCTCGGCGGCGAACCGGTCAATCGGCGGCACCCGGTCGGGTGGCAGCAGGCCATGCTCGCGGATCAACCGGGTGACCCGGGCGGCAAGCAGGGTGTGCCGCAGCGAGGCGAGCAGGAGGTAGTGGTCCAGGTCGGCCATCGGCCGGCCGAGGAGCTCGGCGTAGCGGGCCGCCGTCGCCGCGCGGTCCAGGCAGGCCGGGCAGGCGCGCCAACCCGACGCCCTCGCTGAGGTGGCGGTCGAGGTGCAGGAACCAGCCGAGGTCGGTCTCCGGCTGACCCAGCGACACCATCTCCCAGTCGAGCACGGCCGCGACCCGCTCCCCCCGGAAGATCATGTTGCCGAGCCGGGCATCCCCCCACACCAGCCGGACGGGGTGGCGTTCGGCCGGCGGATGGTCGTGCAGCCAGGCCAGCGCGTCGCCGACCACATCCCGGGCGCCGTCGTCGACGGCGAAGAACTCCAGGTGACGCTCGTAGACGGCGAGTTGCTGGGCCGCCCCGACCGGCCCGTACTTGGGCTGCCCCGCGAAGCCGAGCCCGAGCCGCCGCGGGTCGAGCCGGTGGATCCCGGCCATCGCGACCAGCGCCGCGTCCCAGACCCGGGCCCGCGCGGCCGGCGCCATCTCGAGCATGAAGCCCTGCATGTGGTAGGGCGGGATGTCGCCGGGCACGTCGCCGTCGACCCGACCGAGCACGACGAACGGCGCGCCGAGCACCGCCGGGTCAAGCTCGTGGCCGTACACCGGCGGCACCGGGACGTCGGTGTCGCGGGCCAGGATCTCGGCGACGCGGCACTGCTCAGCGAACCGGTCCCACGGGTAAAGCTGGAAGCGCCGCGGTGCCAGCCGTACGACCAGCGGACACTCGACCCGCCGCCCGCCCGCCCCGGTCCGGGACGCCGGCAGAAACACCAGCTCCCCGGAGAGCCCCTGCCCCGGCGGGGCGGTCGGCTCACCGACCTCCCACCCCACACCCGCCCGTCCCCGATCCACCGGCGGCGTCGTCACCGGCGGCGTCGGGATGCGCGCGGAGCCAGGCGGCGAGCCGAGACCGCAGCCGATCCGGATCATCCTGGAACGGGACGGCCACGACACACACCTCCTCACGCCAGGCCGGACGGCATGGCGGCCGACCCTCGCCTCAGGCCAGACCCGAGGACTGCGACATACACGAGCCGAACAGGTCGAACGCGAGCTTTATTGGGTCAGCCTCCTGCCGACCCCCGCGCCGCGCAAGTACCACCGGGACCACCGGGGTGAAAGAGTCAGGATGAGGGCGGCGCGGCGACGGCGCGGCGCAGCAGGCGGGGAACGGTGAGCCGGTGCAGCGGCAGTGCCGCGGCCCACAGCGGGTGGGCCGCCCGCCGAGTGAAGGTCACGCTGGTGGTGAGGGTGATCGCCGCCGGCCGCACGCGCAGGAGCAGCTCGGCGGACAGCAGCGGCGAGTCCGCGGCCAGGCGAACCGCCTCCGGGTCGCTCGCGGCGATCGGCCAGCCGAGCACGTGCCGCGGCGACGACGCCGGCCCGCAGGAACCACCGCACCGGCGCCGGCGCCCCCTCGAGGACCGCCCGGACCCATCCCTCGGCGTCCCGGGCGCCGGCACCCGCGGCCGCCGGGCTCGTCGCCGCCTCGAAGATCTCCCGGTAGTCCGCACCGGCGCCATCCACGTCCACGCTGCCCGCCCCCGCTCGCCACCCATCCCCTACGCGCAGCCGACGACCGACCGGGAGCGGCATCACCATTGTGACTCCGCTGACGTGTGACTCCGCTGACGGCTGAAGCCGTCAGCTTCTCAGGCCGCCTGAGCATGGTCGCTGCGGTCCGATACGGACGTTGACGCCCGGGGAGTAGTGCACGAGCGGGGCGCCGGTCGGCTGCGGTAACCCGGCCGCGGTGAGCAGGTGATCGTCGACGTCGAGCAGGTCAGCGCGGTGCAGCGGCCACGGCTGGTGCCAGACCTCGGCGCCCGGTGGCGGCCGCGGGCGGAGCTGAACATGCGCCAGCGGGCGGTCAGGGAGTGCTCGCGGGGGCCGAGTTCGGCGGCGGTCAGCGGCGCGCCGACGCGCACCCGCAGCCGGCTCTCGGCCGCCGCCGGCCGCGGGGCCCGCCGCCGGCACCGGTAGTCGATCTCGTCCCCGGACCGGATCAGGGACATCGACGCCCAGAAGTACGGCAGCGCGAACCGCGCGCGGGCGACGACGACGACGCCGAGCCGCGAGGCGTCCAGCGACAGGAACCACACCCCAGGCCGGCCCTCGGCGTCGACGACATATGTCCGCACATTCGTCTCGCAGAACGTCGTCACCGGCCGGAACTCCCGGCCGCCCGCGGTCGCCACGTGCATCCGGAACGGCACCAGCCCCACCCAGGCGGCGCCGTCGAGAACCTCGACTCGCAGGTGCGCGGGCACCAGCCGGGACACCACCGCCGGGTCGAACGCCCAGTGCACGAACGTGAGCTCCGCCCAGCGCTGCGTCATCGTGGGCCGTTCGATCGTGAACGGGCAGGACCCGCTCACCACACCGCCCGGCGCGCCACCCGACCTGTCCGCCGGACCGTACACCCCGTCATCGTCCCCGAGCGCTCCGTCCATGCCGAGGATGGTGCCAGAGGCCGAGTCCGTTCCCACGGTGGCGCGGACGCGGACACGGGCTCGCCGGCCGTCGAGGCGCACCGCCGGCCGATGCGCGCGCCGCAGTCGACCCGGCCGCCGAAGAAGACCTCCGTGCGCACGAGTTGGTCGCCGCGCACCGTGCTGAACTCCGTGTTGCGGTACCGCTCGCCGGTGCGCAGCTCGTTTGAACGTGTACTCCGGGGCGAGCAGCCGGGCGGCCCGTTCGCGGTTCTGGGCCTGCTAGGTGCGGTCCTGGATTTCGCGGACGGCGCGGTCGATGTGCTCGGTGTGCTTGTGGTCGGTGCGGTCGTCGACCACGTCGCCGAGCTTGGCGACAGCGGCGTCGATCTTGGCGTCGTGCTCCTCCGCCAGGTCGCCGAGCTTGCCGAGCGCGCCCTTGAAGTCGACCATCGATGGCTTCCCTCCGTCGGATGCCGGGCCCGGCGCCGCGGGCGGGACGCGGCTGCGTCGTCACCCTCGCGGCACCCGGTCGTCGGCACGAACCTGCCGCCGCTCATCCTTCCAGATGGCGGCCTGCGCCTTTTCCGTCAGGTCCGGCCAGGCGCCGTCATCGACGCCCGGCTGAAGCAGATCCGCCGCCAGGCGCAGCGCGTCGACGGTCGAGGTGTCAGCGCAGCTTGTCGGCGTCGAGGCGGGCGGCCTCGACGCCGTTCAGGCCCGCCCCCGCCGGCCGGGACCGGTCACCCGCGGGGCGGAAGTGATCCACGATTGCCGCGCAGAACGCCTTCAGATCGTCCGGGCGCCGGCTGCTGATCAGCGTGTTGGGGCCGGCGGTGTCGACGACGGCCTCCTCGTCGACCCAGGTGGCGCCGGCGTTGACCAGGTCGGTGCGCACGCTCGGCCAGCTGGTGATCCGCCGGCCGCGCACGACCTCGGCGTCGATGAGCGTCCAGGGGCCGTGGCAGACGACCGCGACCGGCCGGCCGGCGTCGAAGAACGCCCGGGTGAACCGGACAGCGTCGCGCTGCGAGCGCAGGAAGTCGGGGTTCGCGACGCCGCCGGGCAGGACCAGGGCGTCGAAGGCGGCCGGATCCGACTGCCCGACCGTCTCGTCGACGTCGAACTGATCGGCGCGGTCGAGGTGGCGGAACGCCTGGATCTTACCGGGGGCGGTCGAGACGAGGACCGATTCGCCGCCGGCCTCCTGCACCGCCTGCCAGGGCGCGGTGAGCTCGACCTGCTCGACGCCCTCCGGCGCGACCAGGAATGCGATTCGGGTACCCACGAGCTCGTTCGTCATCGGCGTGTTCCTCTCTGGTCCGTGCCGGTGTCTGGTCCGTGCCGGGCCCGTCCTGGCCGTCCTCGGCGGGTCCGGTTCGTCTCCGTCGGCCTCGGCGGCACTCCTCTCGGCTGCCATGCCCGGCCTCGGGCCGGTTACGCCGGTCCGACGCCCGCGCCACCGAATCGCTACACAACGTCGCACGGTGAGGGACGCATCGCGATGTCGAGGTCGCCGGACAGCGGCCACCTCCTACGCAATGCGACGCTGCCACTCCTGTCAGAATAAAGACTCATACCGGAGCATCGACCATTCAAGGCCGACACATACGATTTCCTCCGACCGGGACACACGATCTTGGACCGCCACGACGACGGTTCACCGGAACGTGTCCGCCGCACCGAGGAGGCATCCGATAGACCGCAACGAGCTCATCGACCTGACTCGACGGGCGCTCAAAATCGCAACAGACAAAACAACGGACATGACGCCTGTGGAGCGGCGTCATCCGGCGGCGATGTTCACGGACCAGGAACGCTTCGAACGGGAGCGGGAACTCGTCCTGCGTTCGCCTCAGCTCGTCGGCTACCGATCCGAGCTGCCGACCCCGGGCACCTTCTGCACGAAGACCGTCATGGACATTCCCGTGCTACTGACCCGCGGATCCGACGGTATTGTCCGGGCCTTCCAGAACGTGTGCACGCATCGGCAGGCGCCCGTTGCAAAGGGCTGCGGCGCCGCCGAGCATTTCGTGTGCCCATTCCACTCGTGGACCTTTGACAACCGCGGCAGCTTCGTCGGCGGCCCCGGTCGGGAAGGCTTTCCCGCCACGATCGCGGCCGGCGCCAACCTCACCGAGCTGCCCGCCGCCGAGCATTCCGGTTTCCTCTGGGTGGATCTGCGGCCCGACGCCGGCCCTCTGGACATCGACGCTCATCTCGGCGATCTTGGCCCGGAGCTCGAGTCGTGGGACATCGGGAACTGGGCGCCGGTCGGCGAGAAGGTGCTCGACGTCCCGGTCAACTGGAAACTCGCGCTGGACACGTTCGCGGAGAACTATCATTTCGCGACCGTGCACCGGGACACCTTCGCCGTGTTCACCCGGAGCAACTGCGCGCTGTTCGACTCCTACGGCCCGCACCACCGGCTGGTGTTCCCGATGAAGCACATCGGCGATATCGCCAACCAGCCGGAGGAGAGCTGGGAGCCGCTGAACAACTTCGTGATTATCTACGCGCTGTTCCCGAACATCGTACTGTCGGCCACCGTGGCCAACGGCGAGGTCTTCCGCGTCTACCCGGGTAGCGGCCCGGGCCATTCGGTGACCTATCATCAGAACGCCTCCCCGATGGATTTCTCCGACGAGTCGATCCGCAAGGCGGCCGACGACGTCTTCGAGTACGCCCACGCGAGCGTCCGCGACGAGGACTACCCCCTCGCCGCCGACATCCAGCGGGCGATGAACTCGGGCGTACGCGCCGAAATGATCTTCGGTCGCAACGAGCCCGGCCTACACCACCGGCACTCGGTTCTCGACGAGGCCCTCGGCGAGTCAACCGGCGCGGCAACCGGCGAGCCGCTCGGCGTCTGACCCGCCCGCGCGGGCGGGTCCCCCATCCCGCCCGCGCCCCGCCGGCGCTGCGCCGTCCACGCCCTACCGGCCCGCCCCGCTGGTCGACGCCCGCGTCCTGTGGCACCGGTAGGCGGCGGCCGGCCGGGCCGGAGGACGCTGGGGTCGTGCACAGCGATCTCTACACGACGGTGGCGCAGGTGTTACCCGTGCTGCTGTTGGCGCTGATGTGGGATTCCGCCTACCTGGAGCGGCTGCGGGGGCAGCAACGCCCATCGCGCCGGCTCGTCCCGGACAGCGGCTTCCGCTGGGCCAAGCCGCGGGTCCGGGCGTACACGCTGTCGATCGCCATCCTGATCATGGCGGACGTCCTGCTCGTCGTGCTGGTGCTGGCCGGGGCGGTGCCCGACTCGGCGGCGGTCCGGGCACTGGTCGTGGCCGGGCTCGTGGTCGCGCTGGCCAGCCTGACGTTCCGGATCTGGTTCGACGTCGTCGAGGCCACCCGCGCCGATCCCCCGGCTCCCGATCCGGCTCCCGATCCCGGTCCTGGTCCCGCTCCCGGTCCGGACTCGAACCCAGGTCCGCCGCCGCCCTGACGGCCGGCGCCCGAACCATCCGCTCCCGCACCGTCCATGGCCCAACGTCCACGATCGGGTACTGTTCGGCGCACCGGTGGCCGGCCCTGCACTGTGCGACGGTCGCCTGTCGGACGCAGCAGCGGGGGTGCGCATGCGGCTGAACCAGCTCGTCGTGGTCGTTCCGGGGATCGCGGGCAGCCGATTGGACGCTGAAGGCGGTCCGGCCTGGGAACTGCGGCTCGGGTCGGTGATGACCGCAGCGCGCCATCCGGAGCGGCTGAGCCTGCAGGAGCATCCGGACCTGCGCCCGGCCGGGCCGACCCCGGCGGGCATCCTGCCCTGGCTCGGCCGAGTGCACAGCCTCGGCTCTCTGACAGCGAATCTGACGGGGCGGTTCACCGACGTCATCGTCGACGTCTGCGACTACCGGCGGGCCCGCAACCTGCGGGCAGACGTCGTGGTGTTCTCCTACGACTTCCGCCGCTCCGTCGCGCACGCCGCCGCCCGTCTCGCCGCCGAGGTCGAGGCCCGAATCGGCCATCTGGCCGCCGAACGCCGCCGCGACCGGGTGATCGTCGTGGCGGCGTTCGATGGGCGGGCTGGTGGCCCGCTACTGGCTCGGCCCGCTCGGCGGCTGGCGAGTGTGCCGGGCCCTGATCACCCTGGGCACCCCGCACCGCGGCGCGCCGAAAGCGCTGGACTGGCTGGTCAACGGCCCGCGAATGGGCCCGCTGCCGGTCCCCCATGCCAAGCAGGCGCGGGCGGTGCTCGCCGGCTGGCCGTCGATGTTCGAGCTGCTGCCCCGCTACCCGGCGGTCTGGCGGGCCGACCTGAAGCGGGCGGTGTATCCGCACGAGCTGCCGCTGCCGGACCTCGCCGGCCCCGCCCGCGCCGCCTACGACCTGCACCTCGACATCGAACGGGCCTGGGCTGAGATCCCGGCGGATCTGGTGCCGGAAGTGGTCCCCGTGTTCACCCGCGGCCACGGCACCCCCGCCCGCGCGGAGCTGGACGGCACAGCGGTGGCCGTCAAGGGGCGTGACGCCGAATGGCTGCCGAACGTCGGCTGGACCGGCGACGGCACCGTCCCGGCGATCAGCGCCATCCCGATCGAGCTCGACCGCCGACGCGGCGCCTGGCAACCGGACACCCGCCGGCACCTGGCGCTGCCGTCCAGCGGGGTGGTGGCCGTGACACTGGCGGAGTTCACCGGGGCCTCACTGGGCGCCGTGCGCGGGGACACCTCGGACCGGCGCGGGGACACCCCAGGCCGACCGTGGCTCGGCCTCGACGTCGACGAGCTGCTGCCCGCCGGCGAACCGGTGCCGGTGCGAGCCGTACTGCACGGATCCCCGCCCGAGCCACCGTCCGAGTCGCCGCCCACGTTATCGGCGCGGCTGCGCGCCGAGGGCGGGCCGCCGGGCGAGGCCGTGCCGATGGTGCGCGACGGCGACGGGTGGTCGGTGACGCTGCCGGCGGTCGACCCGGGGATGTACAAGCTGGCGTGCCGCTGGTAGACCGGCTGTCCTGCCGCGACACGGTCGGGGTGGTGGCCGGATGAGCGGCTGGCCGCGCTGGGCACGAGCGGATGCCCCCGGCTCCCTCGCCCAGTACGTGCTGCCCGACCTCGTCGCCCGGCTCACCCCCGGCTCCCTCCCTGGCCGCTCCGCCGAACCGGCGATGAGCCGGCTGCGCCGGATCTACGACGCCCTCGCCGCCGCCGGGATCGACTACGTCGACGAGCCGGTGACGTCCGAGCCGGGCCTGCAGGCCCTGCGCCCGCCCGAGCAGGTGCTGGTCCGCCCCGGCGGAGGCACCTGCCTGGACGTGGCCGTCGTCGCCGCCGGTGCCGCCCTGCACGCCGGGCTGCATCCCCTGGTCGTCGTCCTGGACCCCGAGTCCGGCACCGGTCCGGGCCACGCGGTGCTGGTGGTCTGGCTGGACGGTGACTGGGCCGGCCGCCCCGACCGGGACTACCCGCTCGCCACGGTGGTGTTCGACCACCCGCCCGCCGACATCCTCGCCGACCTCTGCTTCACGGCCGGCGCGTCGGGCGCGTTCGCCGCGGTGGACGTCGCCGCCGTCGCCCGCCACCGGGTGCACGGATCAGCTCCCGCCGGCGAACCGATCCCCACCTTCGACGAGGCCCTCGCGGCCGGCGCCACGATGCTCACCTCGGGCGCCGCAGCCACCGGCAGTGCGGCGACGTTCACCGGCGGCACGGTGGGCGGCCGTGCCGCCGGTCGGTCGGGATCGACGTCGGCGTCGGCTACCGGGCCACCGACGCCTTGGCCACCGTGGCCCTGCCCGCGGTGGATCCGCTCTCGCCGCCCTACCTCGACGCCGACGCGGACGACGGGCCGCTGGCCGCCGTCCGCGCCCGCAACGGCGTGGTGCCGTTCCAGTCCCGCGACGAGCTCGACGCCCTGCTCGACTGGTGCACCACCACGGTCAGCCGCCCCGACCCGTCAGCCCGCGCGGACCGCGCCGGCCGAGCGGATCGGGCCGATCGGGCGGATCGGGTGAAGGTCAGGATCGTCACCGGTCCGGGTGGGGCCGGCAAGACCCATCTGCTCGCCGAGCTGACCGCGCAGCTGGCCGCCGACGGCTGGTACACCGGCTTCCTGCGCGACGAACTGCCGCAGGCCAGCCTCGACTGGCTGGGTACGGTCGTCGCCCCGGTGGCCATCGCCGTCGACTACGCCGAGGCGGCGCGAGAGGCCGACATCCTGCGCTTGGCGCGGGCGGTCCGCGACAAGCCCGGCGGGCCCGCGCGGCTGCTGTTGGGCGCGCGGGCCCTGTCCGCCTGGTGGTCCGAGGATGTCCGACCGGCCCTGCGCGACGACGGCCTGCCCGCGCCGGCCAATCCTGCCGTCGAGCTGCCGGTGCGCCACCCGAGCCCCGCCCGGGTGTTCCGCCGAGCCCAGACCGCCTTCGCCACGGCAGCGCGGCGGACGAACCCGTCGACTCCCCTGCCACCGCCGCCCACCCACGGCTCGTGGACGACGCTGGACCTGGTCATGCTGGCCTGGCTCGACGTCCACGCCGATGGCGGCCTGCCGACCAGCCGCCCCGCCCTCTACGACGAGATCCTCACCCACGAGCTCGGCTACTGGACGCGGGCGTTCCGCCGCCGGTTCGGCGAGCGGGTCCCGGCCACGTCGGTGCTGCGTGCCGCCGGCGCCAGCGTCACCCTGCTCGCCCCCACCGCGGCCCGGCTCGGCGCCGCCCTGGAGCAGGTCGCCGCCCTAGACCAGGCCGGCCAGCAGCGCAGCGAGATCCACAAGATCATCGGCCGGATGCTGCCCGTCGACCCGGCGGACGGCTCGCTGGCGATCCGCCCGGACCCGGTCGGCGACCACCTCGCCGTCTCCGTGTTCCGGGCTGACCAGGCCGCGCTCGTCCGGCACCTGACCCACGCCGACGAGCAGGAGCGGCTGCGCGCCTGCGTCACCCTCAGCCGGGCGGCGGACGACACCACGCCAGACGCTGTCCAGGACCTCGCCGACGCCGCCGTGGCCCAGGTCGACGGCCTCTGGCGTCCGGCGCTGACGGTCGCCACCGCGCAGGGCGGCCCGTTCCTGCCCGCCCTCGTCCGCCTCGCCCAGAGCCCTGCCACCCCGCTACCCCTGGCCGACCTGGCTCGAGACCTCCCCTTAGGCCACGCGACATTGCGACCGCTCGCCCTCGCCGCCGCGCTGCATGTGAACAACGAGGGCGCTGGCGCGACGACCGCCGACGAGCAGTCGGCCGCAGCCCGCGCGCAGGCCCTCGGCATCTACGCCATCCGCCTGGCAGACGCCGGGCGACGGCTCGAAGCACTACATACCGCTCAGAAAGCCGCAGACCTCTACCGGCAGCTCGCCGACGCCAACCCCGCCGCATTCCTCCCCAACCTGGCCGGATCACTGAACACCCTGGCCGCCTTCCTGTCGAACGCCGGGCAACGACCCGAAGCACTACACACTGCCCAAGAATCCGCAAACCTTCGCCGGCAGCTCGCCGACGCCAACCCCGCCGCGTTCCTCCCCGACCTGGCCATATCGCTGAACAACCTGGCCATATTCCTGGCAGACGCCGGGCAAAGACCCGAAGCACTACACACCGCCCAAGAATCCGCGTAACTGGTCAGGTATTTGTTTGATCTTGGGTTAGCTGGTTGCGGGCATCCAGGCGCGG
>NZ_CADCWT010000084.1 GCF_902806485.1 Candidatus Frankia alpina
GCCGGAACCTCGACATAAACCGATCCTAACCCACCAGGACCGTGGAGAAGAGGGGCATGAGATTCCCAGAAGACCCGCGATCCCAGATCACCGAAACAACCAGAGAAGACGACTATTCCCCGGACAGGGAAATCATCCACCTGTTACGTGCTGCGTTCGCACGGCAGTTCACCTGACGGCGAACCACCTACCCCTGCCCCGCTCCGCGGGAGGCCGGATTCCTCCACGGCCTGAAGGCCAGGGCATCCCCCGGAATTCTCGGTGATCGGGCGCACCAAGGCGGACAGCGTCGAGCTCGACGAGGCGGCGATGCCGGCCACCTCGCACGTCTCCCGAACGGTCGTCGAGGAGGACGGCGAGGAGCTCAAGATCTTCCGCCGGAACACCGCCTTCGGCACGATCACCGAGCACGGAACCATGTTCGTCGGGTTCAGCAGCGAGCAGCGGCGCCTCGAGATCATGCTGCGGCGGATGGCCGACGACGACGGCGTGCGTGACGCCCTCACCCACTACACGACCCCGGTGACCGGCGCCTACTACCTGATCCCGTCGGTGCCGGCCCTGTCGAGGTTCGCACCCGACGAAGACGGCTGAGGACGGCCGACTCAGGCGGGTTCCGGCTATCCCGGTCTGGCGGATGCGGAGGTCAGGAACAGTCCGACGGCGCGGGTGGTGCGGTCGTCCACAGCGCCGAGATCGGAGCGGCGCGCATGCGTGGCCCGAAGGACAGGACCTCGGCGCCGGCGTAGAGGACATAGCCCGCGTGGAAACGGTCGCCGGTCTGGGACGCAAGTCGGCGCAGGCCACGAAAGTCCTCGGCGCGCAACGTCTCCGCGGCTTTCGCCTCGATCCCGACGATCTCGCCGGAGGCCCGCTCCAGGACGGCGTCGACCTCGTTGCGATCGCGGTCACGATAGTGGAACAGCGATACCGGTTCCTCTGACCAGCTGAGCTGGCGGGCGAGCTCGCCAAGCACGAAGTTCTCGACAAGCGGGCCGACGGGTGCGGTCGGATGCGTCGCACGCCACACCGTCATGCCGGTCAGGTGCCCGGCGAGCCCGGAGTCGACAAAGATAATCTTTGGAGTCGCAACCGCACGAGTGGTGAGGTTGCTGGACCAGGCCGGGATCTGATGCACGATGTAGACCAGCTCGAGCGCCTCGATGTGCCGGGCCACCGTGGACGCGGAGACGTCCAGATCATTGCTGAGCCGCCGCGGGACGACCAGACCGCTCATGTTCGCCGCGAGCGCCCGGACAAGTCTGCGTAGCTCCGCTGATCGTTCGATCTCGGCTATCTGGCGGATGTCGCGAGCGATGAGATCCGAGATGTAGGACTCGAAGAACCGCGCCCGACGTCGGGGGTCGGCGCGCCGGACCGCCTCGGGGAAGCCGCCTCGCAGCGCTCGTTCGACGTAGTCGTTGCGCCGCAGCCCGCCGGGAGCGAGATCGATGGCCCCGTCGGCGAACACGGCGTCGACGAAGCCGTCCGGCCCACCGCCGACCTCGCCCTGGGCCAGTGGCCACAGCTCGACGGTCTCCGACCGGCCGGGGAGGGTGTCGGGGATACCTCGCAGCCCCCACAGCCGGGCGGAGCCGGTGAGAAGGAACCGGCCCGGGCGCTGGTCTCGATCGACCTCCCGCTTGATCGCGAGCAGCAGCTCCGGCACCCGCTGGATCTCGTCGATCATCAGCAGGCCCTCGTGATGAAGAAAGCCGGTCGGGTCCGCCGCCGCGGCGGCCCGCACGGGCTCCTCGTCCAGGTAGTAGGACTTCGCATCGCCGCGTGGGTCCACCGTGAGCTGGGCGAGGGTGCTCTTACCGACCTGGCGGGCGCCGTTGAGGACGACGACCCGGGTGTCCGCGAGCGCGGCGGACACCCGGGCGGCGGCGTGCCGCGGGAAGAGCTCCAGGCTCAACTGGCGCGGCTCCACGAGCACTCCCACCCAACCTAGATCGAGACCCTTCAGATTTGATCATCATAGCAGCATCGGCGCAGCTCCCAGCACACGTCTTCATGATCGCGTGACGCATCTGCCGTCATGATCGTGACGCATCTGCCGCGGTCAGTCAGGGCGCGGCGAGGCCGTCGACAAGGACCGCGATGCCGTCGAGTAGGCGGGCGAGCCCGAAGTCGAACTCGCCGTCCATGTCGTCGTCATCGTCAAGCGAGCCGGATTCGATCGCGCGCTGCAACGACGGGAGCGCGGCTGGATCGATGAGCCGCGAGAGCAGCGCGCCGTAGCCCGGCATCATCTTCTCCCCGCCGGACGCCGCCTTGAGGTCGGCGGACAGCGTCGCCTCGTTGCGCACGAAGCCGCTCAGCAGCAGCACCGAGGACAGTTTCTGCTGCTCGGTGAGCGGGGTGTGGGCCAGGCAGCGCAGGCCGTCGTCCATCCAGGCGACCATGTTCGGGCCGAGCGGCGGCGTACTGATCGGGATGCGCAGGGCCCATGGATGATGGTGGTAGGCTGCCCGCGCGCCCCGCGCCCAGCGGCTCAGGCCCGCCCGCCAGCCGTCGTCGGGCTCGTGCCGGCCGGGCGGGCTGCCCATCGCCGCATCCACCATCAGCAGCAACAGCTCGTCCTTGGCGGCGACGTACCGGTAGAGCGACATCGTCGCGGCGCCGAGCTCGGCGGCGACCCGGCTCATCGACACCGCGCCGATGCCGTCGGCCTGCGCGACGCCGACCGCGGCGGACACGATGCGCTCCAGGCTGAGCCCACGGCGGGGACCGCGGCTCGGCCGCTCCCGAATCCCCCAGAGCATCTCGACGGCGGGCGGCAGCGCGAAGGCCGCTGGCACCTGCGGCCCGCTGCCGGCGGGCGCCGTGGGCGCAGCTGCGGGGGCCGGGGGCACGCCGGCCGGACCGCTCCCCGATCCGGGGCTCCTGGCCATCGTCACCTCCGGGACCGCGTCAGAGATCCGACAGCCGCCCTTCGCCGCCGTTGACGCCATCCTAGATCTGCGTACCATCTACGCAGTAGCGCGTATGATGTACGCAGTTTCGATTCCCGGCGAGGAGCTCCCTCACGATGACCACTGACCTGGCGATCGAGGCCGTCGGGCTGGCCAAGTCCTACGGCTCGACCTCCGTGCTCGACCACGTCGACCTGCGGGTGCCCCGCGGCGGCGTGTTCGCGCTGCTCGGCCCGAACGGCGCGGGCAAGACGACGACCGTGCGGATTCTGGCCACCCTGACGCGCGCCGACACTGGCCACGTCCGGGTCGCCGGCCACGACGTCGGCACGCAGCACCGCGAGGTCCGGCGGCGGATCAGCCTGACCGGCCAGTACGCGGCCCTCGACGAGGCGCAGACCGGCGAGGAGAACCTGCGGATGATGGGCCGGCTGCTGCACCTGCCGTCGCGGCTGGCCCGCCGCCACGCCACGGAGCTGCTCGAACGGTTCGACCTGGCGGCGGGCCTCGTCGGCGAGCCAGAGATCATCTTCCTGGATGAACCCACGACCGGCCTGGACCCGCGCAGCCGGGCGGCGATGTGGGAGATCGTCACCGGGCTTGCCACCGCCGGCGTCACCGTCTTCCTCACCACGCAGTACCTGGATGAGGCCGATCGGCTGGCCGACCGGATCGCGGTCGTCGACGGCGGGCGGGTGGTCGCCGAGGGGACCGCGGCGCAGCTCAAGGAGCAGGTCGGCGGGCGTCGCCTCGACGTGGAACTGGCAGCCGCAGCCGGGCCCGAGGCGTTCGCGACGGTCGTGCGTCAGCTCGGCCCGCGCGCCGTCACCGCCGATCCGGCCCAGCGCACCGTCGGCATCGCCACCGACGGCACGGCGGCCCACGTGCGCGCCCTGCTCGACGAGATCGACGCCGGCCGCGACCGCGTCGCCCGCTTCGACGTGCACACCACCACCCTGGACGACGTCTTCCTCGCCCTCACCGCCCGCCCGGCCCGCACCGCCCGCCCGGCGCCCACCGAGGTCCGCCCGACCGCCACCGAGAAGGAGAGCGAACATGTCTGAGCTGGCCCTGGCCGAAGCGATCCGCCGTCCTGCGCCCCGGCCGGCGATCGTCGACGCCGTCGCCGACGTGGCGACGATGATCGGCCGCAGCCTGCGACTGTCTCTACGCAGCGTCGATGGAATGATCACCACCCTGGCGCTTACGATCATGCTGATGCTGATGTTCGTGTACCTGTTCGGCGGGGCACTGCGGACCGGCATCGCCTACGTGGACTATGTGGTGCCCGGCGTGCTGCTGGTCTGCGCCGGCTTCGGGGCGGCGACCACCACCGTCACCGTGTCCAGCGACCTGACCACCGGGGTGATCGACCGGTTCAGGTCGATGGACGTCTCCGGCGCCGCGCTGATCACGGGACATGTGGTGGCGAGCGTGGCACGCAACCTCGTCTCCACCGCGCTGGTGGTCGCCGCGACCCTCGCGATCGGCTTCCGGCCGTCGGCGGGCGTCGGCGGCTGGCTGGTGGCCGTCGGCGTGCTGGCGCTGTTCGTGCTGGCGCTGTCCTGGCTGTCGGCGACGATCGGGATCATCGCCGGTTCGCCGGAGGCGGCGAACGGGTTCACCTTCTTCGTCAGCTTCCTGGCCTACCCGAGCAGCGCGTTCGTCCCGGTCGACACGATGCCGTCGTGGCTGCGGACCTTCGCCCGCGACCAGCCGGTGAACACCGTGGTGGAGACGACCCGCGCCGCGCTCACCGGCAGGCCGGTCGGCTCCGCCGCCTGGCACGCTGTGTTGTGGAGCCTGGGCATCATCGCGGCGTCGGTCGTGGCCTCGGGCGTGCTGTTCAACCGCCGGAGCTGGCCCGAACTGGCCCGAGCTAGCCACGCAGCGCCCGATAGGTGTCGGCGGCGGCCGGATGCAGCGGCTCGGTGTTGATGAGGTTGCCGACGTCGAGGTACTGGGTGCCGCGGGCCTGTTTCGGCACGAGTTGCCTGGCGTGTTCGACCAGCACCCGGACGGTGTTGCGGACCACCCGATCCGGGCAGTCCGCCCCGGCGACCAGCAGGTTCGGGACGCCCACCGTGTGCACGGCGCCCGCCGCCCGGTAGGTGCCGGCGGGCAGGGCGACCTCGTTGTAGTAGCGGCCGTAGCGGCGGCGCAGCTCGGGGACGTAGGCGCCGAGCTCCAGCAGCCGAATGCCCCACTCCCGGTCCGCCTGGGCCAGCACCTCCGTCGGGACCCCGCCCGACCAGAGCATGGCGTCGATCATGTCGTCGCGCAGTGCGCCCACGGCGTCCTTGAGGGACAGATGGCGAGCCTGGCCGAGCGTCACCCCCGCGGTGGCGAACAGGCGCTCGCCGAACAGCGCGGCGCCGGAACCGTTCGCGCCCAACGACACGGCCCGGCCGACCAAGTCCGCCACGCCGCGCACAGGGCTGTCCGCCCGCACGACGAGCTGCATGTAGTTCTCGTAGACCCGGCCGAGCGCGTAGAGCCGCACGGGCTGGCCGAAGGCGGGCGAGCCCTTCTGTGCCGCGTCGAAGGCGTCGGCGAGGGCGAGCCCGAGGTCCGCTGTGCCGGCCGAGACGCTGCGGATGTTCTGCACGCTGCCGAGCGTCGGGACCACCTGGGCGTGCAGCAGCGGTCGGAGCAGGTTCGCGAACTCGATGTAGAAGCCGTCGGGCTCCCCGGCGGCGATCGAGACCGGGGGGTCGTCCTGCGAGCAGCCGCCGGCGGCGGCGACGGTGACGGTGACGGCCGTGGCCCCGACGGCCAGGGCGCCGAACAGCACGGCGCGGCGGGAGGCGGTCATCAGGAGGCTCCGCGCATCGTCGCCCGCGCCGGATCATCGCGGCGCCGGGCCCGGCGCCGCCGGGAGCCGGGCAGCACGACCGTCGGCGTCGTGTCGGTCCGGCCCGGCCGTTGCAGGCCGGGGAGCCCCGAGCCGCGCCCGCCGTCAACCGGCGTGCCCGCGGGCATGGTGTTCCCCGCCGGCGGGGTGGGCCGTTCCCCGGCGGGCAGTTCGGCGGAGACGGACAGCCCGTGCGGCGTCACCGTCTCCAGGATGAGCCGTCCGCCGTTGTTCGTCACCAGCCGCTCGGCGATCGCCAGACCCAGCCCAGACCCGGCGAGATCGTGGTTGCCGCGGTGGAACCGTTCGGTCAGGCGCGGCAGCTCGCCGGGCGGCACGCCGACGCCGTCGTCGGTCACGGTCACCCGGCCTCGACCCGAGGACCAGCGGGCGGTCACCGTCACGGTCACCGTGCTTCCCGGGGCGTACTTGATGGCGTTGTCGATCAGCACGTCGACGATCTGCTCCAGGTCCGTGTCGGCGCACAGCAGCGGGATGGGTTCCGCCGGGACGCGATCGACCAACGTCACGTCGCGGGCGGTGGCGGCGGGCAGCCAGAAGTCGATCCGCTCGAGCACCGTCGCGCTCGCGTCGCAGGCCGACGGGGTCGCGGGATAGGCGGCGAGTTCGGTGGCCGCCGCGTCCACGACGGCGAGCGCGCGCATGCCGTCGAGCAGGACCTGCAGCCGCCCGGCCTGGGCGACCATGGAGGCGTAGGTGTCACGTGCCTCGTCGGGCAGCGAGCCGGCGAGCATGTCCATCCGCAGCCGCATCGCCATCAGCGGGTTGCGCAGCTGGTGGGAGGTGTCGTCGATGAGCGCCCGCTGGCGGCGCGCCGAGTCGGCGACCGCGTCCGACATGCGGTTGAACGAGGCGAGCAGTGTGCGCACCTCCGACGGCCCCTGCTGCGGCGGCACATGCGCCGCGATCACCCCCTTGCCGACGGCTCGCAGCCCGTGTTCAAGCTGGGTGATGGGCCGCAGCACCCAGCGGACCAACAGCAGGATCACGGTCGCGAACAGCGCGGCGACGGCGAGCACGCCGAGCAGGACATGCCCCCACACCCGCCCGACGTCCGCCGCGGCCCGGCCCCGGCTCGACACCAGCACCACCGCGCCGCTGACCTCGACGCCGTTGCCCACCGGGCGGGCGAACAGGACCCGCCCGGACGACCAGGGCCGGATGTCGGGCGGGCCGGCCTGGCGTTGGTTGCGCAGCGCCGCGTCGATCGCCTGCGCGACGTCCCCGCCGCCGTCGAGGTCGCCGCGCGAGACGATCGGCCGGCCTGCCGCGTCGACGACGGCCACGGCGTCGCCGTAGAGGTCGGCGTGCGCGTCGATCTCCGGTTCAAGCTGGTCGGAGCCGGTGAGCGCGAGCTCGGCGAACCGGTTGATGTCGGCGGTGCGCCGGCTGACGAACTGGTCGGTGCGCTCCGCGGAGGTGGTGTAAAGCAGCGGGACGGCGAACGCGGCGAGCGCGCCGATACCGGCCACGATGAGCACGATCAGTAGTCGCCGGCGCACCTCAGTCGCCCAGCCGGTAGCCGAAACCGCGAATGTTGTGCAGCGGGCTCGGCCGGCCGAGCTTCTTGCGCAGCTTCGACAGGTGCACGTCGAACGTCCGCGACACCGCCACGTAGGCGTCGCCCCACACCTCGTCGAGCAGCTGCTCGCGGCTGACCGCCGCCCCCGCCTTGCGGGCGAGCACGGCCAGGATCTCGAACTCGATCCGCGTCAGCACGACCTCCTCGCCGGCGACCGTCACCAGATGGGTGTCCAGGTCGATGGCGATGTCATTCACCTGCACCCGCCCGACCGGGGTGGCACTGCTGCGCTCGGTGCGGCGCAGGATGGCTTCCATTCTGGCGAGCAGCTCGTCCATCCCCACCGGCTTGATCAGGTAGTCGTCGGCGCCGAGGCGCAGGCCGCGCACGATGTCGCGCTCGTGCGTGCCCATCGCGGTCAGGACAAGAACCGGAGTGGCCGCGAGCCGGCGCAGTCGGCGCAGGACCTCCAGCCCGCTGATGTCCGGCAGCCCGAGGTCAAGAAGCAGCAGGTCAGCGTGGCGATGGCGGAGCAGGGCGTCCGCGCCCCGGGTGACCCATTCGACCGGGTGGCCGCGCGCGTCCAGCACGTCCTTGATCGCGCCGCCGACGCCGTGGTCGTCCTCGACCAGCAACACACGCATTGTCAGCCCCGATCTTCAAGCCCCGATTCGTGAGGTCTCCTCCATCGATACGTGGATCAGCAACGACACCAGCAGGCAGGTCCCCCCGTAGTAGCCCGAGAACGGCTTCTGGCCGACACGTTCGGGCCGGTACGACCCGTTCGGCGGCGAAGCGGGCTCGGCGACAGATCGTTCGGCGATTCGTCGCCGACGACGCTGGATTCGCCCAACACCGCCCGCCGGGCACCGGGCGGCGGCATCCCGACCGCCGGTCTGGATCTCGGCGGCCGAGGACGATCGGTTGCGGCCGGAGCCTGCCGGTGGTGTCGCCAGGACGACCGGCCGCCGCGTGGGTCACAGTGTCACGCCATGATGCGAGGTGGTCACGCATTTCGTCCGCCCTGCCCCTAAGTCGGTGATTCGTGTCATCAGCCAGCCCCTCCGGCATCGATCCATCCAGCGGCCGTGAGCCTGAGGATCCGTCGGGCGTCCTCCCCGCGGTCCCCGAACAGGCCGGCGAGGTGCACACCTCGTCCGAGGTCGATCCCGAGCCGGTGACCGTCCGCGTCCTCGGCGGTCCGGACCAGTCGCCGCCCTCCCGGTTCCCACCGCCCGCTCCACCCCTGGCTCGGGCCGTCCCGACGTCCTCGCTCGCGCCCACGCCCGGGGACGTCGATGATCCGGCCGGGGCGACCGGGTGCCCCTATCCGGGCCTCGCCGGGTTCGACGCCGCCAGTGAGCGGTGGTTCTTCGGCCGGGAGCGGATGGTCACCGATCTGGTCGTCCAGGTGCGGACACGGCTGACCGAGGGCGGTCCACTGGTCCTGGTGGGGGCCTCCGGATCGGGCAAGTCGTCGTTGTTGCGCGCGGGCCTGCTGCCGGTGCTGGCCCGCGGGGCGGTTCCGGGGTCGGACACATGGCCGCAGGTTCTGATGACGCCGGGTGAGCATCCCGTGCGGAGCCTGCTCGATCAGATCGCGGCCGCCGGGATCGCGGGTCGCTGCCGGACACCGAGGTCCCGCAGCGGCTCGCCGAGGCCCTCGTGTCCCACCCCGGCGAGGCCGGCCTGGTGATCGCCGTCGACCAGTTCGAAGAGATCTTCACGCTCTGTGATGATCTTTCCGAGCGGGAGACCTTCATCCGAGCCCTGTGTACAGCCGCGGCCCATCGGGGCGACCGTGGCCCGGCGGCCGTGGTCGTCATCGGCCTGCGGGCCGATTTCTACGCCCGGTGCGCGGCCTACCCGGAACTCGTCGAGGCGCTCCAGACCGGCCAGGTGGTGGTCGGTCCGATGACGGCCGGGGAGATCCGCGACATCATCGTCAAACCGGCGCGGACGGTCGGCGTCGACGTGGAGTCCGGTCTGGTCGAGCTGCTGCTAAGCGACCTGGGGGCGGCGACGGTGACCTCGCCGCAGGGTGCCCTGAGCGGCGCGGGTGTCGTCGCCGATCCCGGTTCGCTGCCGTTGCTCGCCCACGCCCTGCGCTCGACCTGGTTCGCCCGTGATTCGTCGTTCGCCCGTGATTCGTCGCCGCTGACGGTGGGGGCGTACCTGCGGATCGGCGGCCTGACCGGCGCGATCGCGCAGACGGCCGAGGGCGCCTATACGGGGTTGGATGCCGCGGCGCAGCAGGCCGCCCGGCCGCTGTTGATGCGGATGGTCCGCCTCGGCGAGGGCGAGCAGGACAGCAGGCGGCGGGTGCGACGGGCGGACCTGCTCGCCGCGGTGCCCGCGCGCGAGGCCGCCGCCGTGCTCGACGCGCTGGTCGCCGCCAGGCTCGTCGAAGCGGACACCGAAGGCGACGGGGACAGCCTGCAGATCGCCCACGAGGCCCTGCTGCGGTCGTGGCCGCGGCTGCGGGAGTGGATGGATGTCGACCGGGCCAGCGCGATCGCGTTGCAGCAGCTCAGCGACGCCGCCGAGAGCTGGGAGCGGGGCAGGCACGATCCGTCGTACCTGTTCGGCGGCACCCGATTGGCGGCGGCCCGGGAATGGGCCGAGGCCCAACCGGACCATGCTCCGCTCTCGCCGGTTGCCCGGGCGTTCTACGACGAGAGCATTCGCACCGACCTCGCCGCCCAGCAGGCGGCAGTCCGGCGGGACCCGCCGGCTGCGGCGACTCGTCGCTGTGACCACCGTCCTGGCCCTGGTGGCGGCGTCGCTGGCGGGACTCGCCTACCGGCAGGGCAGCACGGCGGCGGACGCCCGCGACCGGGCGCTGTCCCAGCGGATCGCCAACCAGGCCGACATAGCTCGTGCTCAGAATCCGGCGATCGCGGCGCAGCTCAGCCTGGCCGCCCTCCGGAAAGCGGACACACCGGAGGCACGGGGCAGCGTGCTGTCGTCGTTCAACGGCGGCTCCGGGGTACCGACCCGCTACCTGTTCCACCGCAACGCCGTGGGAGCGGTGACGTACAGCCCGAACGGGAAGCTGATCGCGACGGGCAGCGACGACTGGAGCGCGGCGATCTGGGACGCGGCCGATCCGCGCCGGTCGACACCGCTCGCCGTCCTGCCGGGCCCGCGCGACGGGGGCCACACCCGGGCGATGAAGTCGGTGGCGTTCAGCCGCGACTCGACGCTGCTCGCCACCGGCAGCGGCGACCGGACCGCCAAAATCTGGGACGTCTCGGCGCCGAGCCGTCCCCGACTGCTGGCGACCCTGCCGGAGACGACGGGGGATGTGTACGGGTTGGCGTTCAGCCCGGCCTCGGACCGGCTCGCCGTCGGCGGCTACGGCAACTCCGCGCGGATCTACGACGTCTCCGCCCCCGCCCGCCCCGCCCTGCAGGGCGCACTATTGATCAACAATCGGGTACCCCTGCACCAGGGACCGATCGACGCCCTCGCCTTCAGCCCGGACGGCACCTTCCTCGCCGCCGGCGACGAGGCCGCGTCGGCGGTGCTCTGGTGGGTCGGTCCCGGGCTGCACATCGGCCCAGTCGGCCTGCTCAACGTTCCCGCCGGGGATCCGACCGCGGCCAGGGTCGGCACGATCCGGGCCGTGGCATTCGGTCCCGACGGCCGCAGCATCTACACCGCCGACGGCGGCGGTCGTATCCGCGTGTTCAGTGGACCGGACCTGCTGCACCTGACCCACACCGTGACCATGGGCGTCGGCAACGACCCGATGACCGCGCTCGCCGTCGCGCCGACGGGCGGTCTGGTCGCCGCCGGCGGCAACCGGCTCGTGGGCGTTCCGCTGTACGGTCCGGCCGCCAACACGTCCAGCACCGCCTTCACCGACCAAGCGGACGGGCAGAAGGCGCTCACCTTCCTCAACGAGGGCGCGGTGACCTGGACCGTCGCCTTCAGCCCCGACGGGCGCCACCTCGCCAGCGGATCCGCCGACGGCGCCCTGCGCGTCTGGGAAATCCCTGGGCCCGCGCTCATCGGCCGCCACGGCGACCAGCAGTCGTCCGAAGTCAACCCGCGCACCGGTGACGTCGTCACGGTGTCCTACCGGGCGGCCGAGCTCTGGAACGTCGACGATCCATACCGCCCCACGGCGTTGGCGGCCATCACCGACGCGCCGGCCGATGCCGACGACCTCATCACCAGCGCGGCGTTCCACCCCGGTGGCCGCCTGCTGGCCGTCGGCACGGCCAAGCGGGTCTGCCTCTACGACATCACCAACCCGCGACGACCCACCATGGTCAGCGCCTTCACCGGACCGGCCAACGGGGTGTTCTCGCTCCGCTTCAGCCCGGACGGCCGAACCCTCGTCCTCGGTGGTCAGGCGTTGCCGCCGGCGCCCGCCGAGCTGCAGACCTGGGACGTGCGCGACCCGCGGCGTCCGGCCAGGCTCGCCGCCGTCGCCGCCCACCGCGACACCGTGCGCGACGTCACGTTCAGCCGGGACGGCCAGGTCATGGTGTCCGTCGCCGATCGCAGCGTGCAGCTGTGGAACGTCCGCGACCCGCGCCGGATCGTCCCTCGGGTGACGTTGCCGGACTTCCCCGGCGAGGCGCTGCGGGCCGCGTTCTCCCCGGACGGCCGGACTCTCGCGGTCGGCGGCGGCGGCCCCCACGCCACCCTGTGGAACGTCACCGATCCGTCCCGGCCGGCGCTGATCACCTCGATTCCCGGCCACGTCAGCGACGTGAACACCGTGACGTTCAGCTCCGACGGCCGCACGTTGGTGACCGGCAGCCTGGACAACTCGGTGCGGGTCTGGGACGTCCACCGGCTGGCACATCCGAAGCTGGTCGAACGGTTGAGCCGGTCCGGCGGCACCGAGACCGGGATCGGGACGATCGACTTCTCCCGGGACGGGTCCACCCTGATCGGCACCGTGTTCACCGAGCCCGCGGTGCTGTGGGACCTGGACGTGAAGCGGGTCGCGCAACGCGTCTGCGCCCAGGCGGGAGCCGGCATCACCAGGGCGGAATGGGCGCGCTTCCTGCCAGACCAGGCATACGATCCACCGTGTGACTGATCCGGCCTTTGCGGCATTCCCGCCGTTCGCGCCGTCCCGCCCGGATCGGCGTGAACGGCGGGCATGCGGACGGCGGGCATGCGGACGGCGGGCATCCGGACGGCGGTGCCGGCGCACCGGACCGGACGCGTGAACCTCGACCGCGCGAACCTGGAGGCGGCCCTCCCCGGCTACACGGTCACCCGGCTCATCGCCGGCGGCGGGTTCGGGCTCGTCTTCGCCGGCCGGCACCTGAGCCTGGACCGGCCGGTGGCCATCAAGATCCTGCTCCCGAGGGCGGACGGCGCGAGCACGGCCCAGGACACCTTCGCCGCCGAGGCGCGCCTGCTGGAACGCCTCGCCCATCCCCACATCGTCCGGGTGCACGATTACGTCGAACGCGACGGCCTGTCCATGATCATAATGGAGTACTGCGGCGGGGGGACGCTGCGCCGACGGGTGCGGGAGGCCCCGACGGTCGTGACGGCGGTCGGCATCGCGCTCGCCGTCGCCGCCGCGCTCGACCTGGCGCACCGCCAGCAGGTGATCCACCGCGACATCAAGCCGGAGAACGTCCTGTTCGCCGACGACGGCACCCCGAAGGTCTCCGACTTCGGCATCGCCAAGATCGTGGCCTTCACCGGCAACCCCGCGAACACCGTGATCGGCACCCCTGCCTACATGGCTCCGGAGCAGTTCACCGGGACGGTACTGCGGCCCGCAACCGATCTGTACTCGCTGGGCATCGTCCTGTACGAGCTGCTGTCAGGCCGGACGCCGTACGCCGGCCGGGGCGTCGCCACCTACCTCACCCACCGGCACCTGTACGAACCAGCGCCGCCGTTGGGAGGCGCCTGCGCGCCGCCCGAGATCGCGGCAGTCGTGATGCGAGCCCTCGACATCGATCCGGCGCTCCGGCAACCCACGGCCGCGGCCTTCGTCGGCGACCTCGTCTCCGCCACGACCCACGCGTTGGGTCCAGGCTGGTTGGACGGCTGCACCGTCCCCCTCCACCTCCCCGACGAGATCCGCGCCGCGGCAGGCCGCGGCAGTCGACGGTCTGCCGCCGAACCTCCGGCCCAGCAGGCGCATTTCCCCGGATCGCTCGGGCCCGCCGGACAGGGAGCCAAGCCGGTGGAGTCGGCCGGGCCGGAGGAGCCAACTCAACCGGCCGAGACGGGCGGGCCCACAGAGACCGGCAAGCCCACACACGATGCGCCCGCGGCGGCGCAGGGAGCAGCAGCCGGCGGAGTGCCGTCTGCTTCCACGCCGGGTTCCCAGGTACCGGGGGCGGATCCGACGCCGCGCCGACGCCGCACGTCCTCGGGCAGTGGCAGGCGCGGTTGGTGGCCGAGCCGACGCAGGTCGACGCACGAGTCGGCGACCGGCTCGGCGGGCCGGGCGGTCGAATACCGGATCGACAGCCCGTCCGGAGTAGCCGTGGCGCCCGGCAACGCTCTGTTCGTCTCCCAGCCGCTCCTGCGCCGCGTCAGCAGGGTCGGCCCGGAATTCCTCCTCGATCTGGCCCGTACCGGCGCGCCAGGCAACGGCCCGGGCCAGGGCGCGAGCGTGGTCGCCGGCACCGGGAAGGCTGGCCGCGGCGGCGATGGCGGCCCCGCGTTCGACGCCGAACTGGACAGTCCGGCCGGCATCGCCGTCGGTCCGGACGGGTCCCTGTTCATCACCGACTCCTTCAACGATCGGCTCCGTCGGGTGTCACCCGACGGCCGGATTGAGACCGTGTCCGCCATATCCGGGCTGCGTCGTCCGAGATCGGTGACGGTGGACGCCGACGGCGTCATCCACCTCGCCGACACCGGTAACCATCGGGTCTGGCGGCTCGACCCGGGCGGTGCGGCCCGGGTCGTCGCCGGCTCCGGCACCCCCGGACATTCCGGGGACGGCGGTCCGGCGATTCACGCATCCCTGAGCGGACCTCAGGCGGTCGCCGTCGACGCGCAGGGCCGGCTGCTCGTCGCAGACCAGGAACACCGCCGCATCCGGCGAGTCGACACCGGCGGACGGATCGAGACCATCGCCGGCACCGCCTACGGGGGCCGCCCGGCGTCGGCCGGCGGGCCGGGCCGCGCCACGGACATCGGCGCCCCGACCAGCCTGGCCGTCGGTCCCGGCCGCGTCGTCTACCTCGCCGATTCCGTGCACAACCAGGTACTCGCCCTGCGGGACGACGGCTCCCTACGCGTGCTTGCCAGCCGGTCCGGACCGGTGGTCGTGGCCGACCCGCGCCAGGTCGCCGTCGGGCCGGACGGGACCGTGTACATAGCACAACCAGGCCGGCACCGCATCACGATCATTCCCGGGCGATGACCGAGCTCGGCCGCCAGGTCCCCTTCGCGCGCCCGAACCGCGGTGGGAGCAGCCGACCTCGGCGGGACTGACGCGAACCGCTACCGGTGGCGGCCGGAGGTGAACATCCTTCCTGGTGACGCGGCTATCGAAGTCGCCCATCACCCGCCTTCCGGGACAACCGTCCCGGTCGCGGTCCGGGTGAGGCGGATGAACCCTTCGGCGCCCCGGACACTGCGTAGACAACCGTCTTCCATGTCGGCAACCAGGGCCTCGCCGTTGTTGCCCCAGGCGACGACCGGCACCTGGCAGACGAGCTTCTGCCCGTCAGGCGTGCTGGCGGGCAGCCCGCCCACGATGTTCTTGTCACCGCCTTCGGAGGTGGGCCTGAAGAAGGCGGTGTAGCCGTGGGCGGGGATCATCGCGGGTCCTCCCGGTAGGTCTTGGTCTCGGCGGCGCCAGGCGTTGGGGATCGGCAGACGGTCACGGCTCGACCAGCCCTGCGGTGCGCGCCCGGCGGAACACGCCCATCAGGTGCGGGTCCACCGCGTCCGCTCGGCCCGAAGCTCTCACCGACGTAGAAGCTCAGGGACATCTTCTGTCCCTGGAGTTGCGACAGCGCTCCGGTGTACGGTACGACGCCGAGCGGGCGCGGATCGTCGACAGATGGGGACACCTGTCCGCGGGCGCACACACCATGCCCGCCGTGCCGGCCCGGCGGGCCGGGACACTAGGCTGGTGCGCCCCGCGACGGCCGCCGACATCCCCACCGCGGCCGACAGCCCGCGGCCCCGGCCGGCGAGGATGCCGGACCGGGGCCGCAGGGATCGGGCGAGGTCAGGTTCCCCGCCCGTCGGGCCCGGTCACCTGTCCCAGGTGTTGACGAGCGTGTACCCGCTGAAGCCACCGCCGGCGACGGCTTCCGCCCTGGCAATGCCACTTACCCGGACGGGAAGCAGGCTGTAGGGGGGAGTGGTGAGGCCCCTGCCCAGCTGCCCGAAGAAGTTGCTGCCCCAGGCCCACACGGTGCCGTCCTGGCGCAGTGCATACCCGCTGAAGCTGCCCGCGGAGATCGCGGTGACCCCGACGAGGCCGGTGGTGCCGTTGACCTGGACGGGTACCAGGGAGGTGTCGTCGGTGCCGTTACCCAGCTGCCCGGTGTTGTTGAGGCCCCAGGCCCAGGCGGTGCCGTCCCCGCGCAGCGCGTACCCGCTGGCTCCCTCGCTGCTGGCGGCGATGGCGGTCACCCCGGTGAGGTTACGGACCGCGACGGGTACCGTGCTGGACACGATGGTGCCGTTACCCAGCTGCCCTTCGTCGTTCGCGCCCCAGGCCCAGATGGTGCCGTCCCGGCGCAGCGCGTACCCGGCTTCCTGGCCGCCGGCGATCGCTCTCACCCCACTGAGGCCAATGATCCGGACGGGTAGCGGGCTGCTGGCGGTGGTGCCGTTGCCCAGTTGCCCTTCGTCGTTGTCACCCCAGGCCCAGACGGTGCCGTCCTCGCGCAGCGCGTACGCTGTCGCGCCCCCGCTGGCGATGGCGATGACCCGGGTCAGGCCGACGACCCGGACGGGCACCCGGCTGCTGGTGGTCGTGCCGTTGCCCAGCTGCCCGTAGTTGTTGTAGCCCCAGGACCAGACGCTGCCGTCTCCGCGCAGCGCGTACCCGTTGACGCTGCCGCCGGCGAGGGCGACGATCCGGGTCAGGCCGCTGACGCGGACGGGTACCGAGCTGTTCGCGGTGGTGCCATTGCCCAGCTGCCCGTAGGCGTTGTAGCCCCAGGACCAGGCGGTACCGTCCCGGCGCACCGCGTATCCGGCGTACCTGCCCGCGGCGATGCCCACCACTTGGGTCAGGCCGGTCAGGCCGCTGACCCGGACGGGTACCGCGCTGTTCGCGGTGGTGCCGTTGCCCAGCTGCCCGAGGCCGTTGTAACCCCAGGACCATGCCGGGCCGGGCCCCGCCACGAGGGGACCCGGCCCGGAGGCCGTCCCCCATGCCGGGGCCGCTGTGGCCGCTGTGGCCGCTGTCGGCAGGGCCACGATGCCGGCAGCGGCCAGCGCCACCATCCCCAGCCCCAGCCTTCGTCGACGAAACATGTCCGCTCCTCAGAACCGTGGGTGTCGTCATCAACACCCGATGGTCACGAAGAGTAGTTAACAGGGACCCCTATATGGCTATCTGAGCGATATATTCGTTGCGCTGCGTGTTGATTGGATTCCTCGATATACCTTCCCACCTACGGCATGCTCGCGACCCGGCGCCGGCGGCACCGGACGAGCCAGCGGCACGCGACCACCCGACCACCCGACCACCCGACCACCCGACCACCCGAATGATCCGCAGCAACCTGGACTCCTGCCAGGAAACGATGCGTAGCCGACCAACAAAGGCTCAAGCCACCCCAGGAAGATCGCCCAGGTGGGCCCGCCCCGCGCCTTCACTGACCCGCAGAGCCGCGAGCCCCGGTCATCAGGACCGGTTGGGGCGAGGGAATCAACCGGCATGCCGGCTACGGCTATGATTGCATCGTCCTCGGTGGCATTTCGGTCTGTGATGGTCGGAGGTTTACATGGCGCCAGCGCCACGTTTTCGTCGGGTGGCGGCCTTGCAGCGCCGTTTCGTCGACCGCGAGCCGGTACTGGCGGCTTTCGCCGAGGAACTGACGCGCATCGGCGCAGGACCGCGCGTCTTCAATGCGACCGGCGTCGGCGGCATCGGCAAGTCGCGGCTGTTGCGCGAACTGAAGGACCGAGCGGCGAGCCAGGGCCGCACCGCCTCGCTCGACCTTCAGGTCCACTCGTTGCGCCAGCAGGAAGATGCGCTGGCGGTGCTCCGTAACGAGCTGGGATCGCAGGGCGTTCATTTCGACCGGTTCGACATCGCCTACGCCGTGCTGTGGCAGCGGCTCCACCCACATCTCCGGCTGAACCGGTTGGACCCAGGGCCGCGCGAAGGTCACTTTCCGTGCTGACTGGTTACTCT
>NZ_CADCWT010000085.1 GCF_902806485.1 Candidatus Frankia alpina
ACTTCACCACCCGGCTTCCCATAGCCATCAAAATAGCACACCTGTTCGACGGGCCGGCACTGTTGTTGATGCGCCAACCCCGCCCTGAACGACGGGGCCTGCGCGCTACGTTTCATGGTCAGCGTTCGCCGCCATCGCGACTCAGCGCGACCGGTAGACCTCGGTCTCCGCGGGCCGGACGACGGTCGTCTCGCCGCGGACGAAGCCGGGGCGCACGGTGCGGGCGATGGTCCCGTCCCGTCCCGGATCGTCCGTGGCCACCCACCGCAGACCCAGATGCCGCGCCGGGTCGAAGGTCCCGCCCGGTACCGCCGTGTAAGGCCGCACGTCCACGGCCAGATCCAGCACCTGGAGCAGCTGCTTGCGCAGGATGCCGGCGACGCTTTGCGGATCGTCCGCCCCCAGGCTACCCATCTGATCGTGCAGCCGGATCAGGCCCCGCAGCAGCGGCGCCATCGCCTCGGTGAGCTCACCGGCGCGCAGCCGGCTGTTCTCCGCGTGCAGCCGGTCCACCAGCTCCGCGTCGTGGCGGCGCAGCCGGGCGAGCTCGTCGAGCTGGCTGGCGAGGCGCTCAATTGCCACCGCCTGGATCGCGCCGATCGACCCGGCAAGATCGCCGTCCCCCACCGGCCCGGTGACCGGCCGCCCGCCGCGCAGGGGAGGCGGCGCCGCGGAGTCTTCTGCGCGCCCGGACGCCCAGGGCCGTTCGACGGCCTCGTCGCGGCCGGCGTCCTGGCCACGACCGTCTTCGCCCCCCCGACCGGCGCCCCGGTCGACTGCCACCGCCAACACCTCGTCCATATCGTCGTCGGGGCCGGAAACGGGCGAGCCCACCGGCTCGCCTACGGCATCGTATGTCGCGAGGACATCGCCCGGGGGTAGAACATCCTCGCTGCCAGCCCTGGCGTCCTCCCAACGGCCGCCGGGCTCGGGAAGATCATATCGGGGATACCCGGAGTACGGGTCGTCCCCGGGGTTCGGGTCGGAGGTGGCGTTCCCGCCCCCGTCCTGCTCAGCAGCAGCGGAATATCCGCCGGGTGCGGGCGGGGTACCCGTCGCCGGCGGTACCGCGAAACCTGCCCCTCGCAACGCCTCGTCGTCGACGCCGAGCGCGGTCGTCTCGACCTCGTCGGACCTCCACGCCTCGCCCGCCGACCCAGCGCCGCCCGCCGGCCCGGCGAGATCGGCATACCCTCCGGACGCCGCCACCATCTGGTCGTCGGGCTGCACTCCGTGCGGGTACTCGCCCGAGCTGTCGCGCTCTCCCGCCGCGAGCAGGTCCGGATAGTCCAGGCGGCGGGAGTGCTCAAGTTCCTGCGGGTACGGGCGCCGGGCGCCGGCGAACCGCGGGCCGCCCGGGTCCGACTCGGCGTCCAGCTCGACGCCCCCCGCCCATGCCTGCTCGACACGGCCGGGGTGGTCTGGATCCGCGAGGTCGGCCTCGTAGCCGAGGTCTTCCTGATCCGCGGCATCCACCTGACGCCCGGGATCGGCCTGGTAGGCGGGGTCCGCTGCAGCGTGGTGGACGGATTCGGCCAGGTGCTGGGGGTCATCGGCGCGGCGGGGGTCCAGGGCACCGGGACGATCGCGTCCCCCGCGCGCATAAGGGTCGAGCAGCGGAGCCGAGCCGAGCGCGGGCACCCCGAATCCGCGCACCCCTGTTGGCACGGACTCGTCCCAGTGGGTGCCGGGCCCGGGAGTCGTCCCCCCGCCAGCCTCCTGGGAGCCGCCGGAGCGGTGGGTGCGCTCGGGCGGGGCGAAATAGTCCTCCGGGCCTCGGCCGACCGGCCCCGCATTCCAGCCGCGAAGAAGGTCGTCACGCAGGGGCCCGACGTCCCGCTCCGACCGCTCGAAAGCTGTCCGGTCCGGCGCGGCCCGGTCCGGCGCAGCCCCGTCCTGGGTGGAACGATTCGGTCCTCGCCACGGCGAGTAACCGCCAGAGCCATACGGCTCCAACCCATCCCGCGCCCCCCGCGGGTCCCCTCCCGGGTCACCGGCGACCGACAGCGGATCCGGCTCCAACGGGTCGGGCTCCAACGGATCCGGAACCGAGGGGTCGGGAACCTCCGCGCCCGGTGGGCCGGAGCCCGCCCCGCCGGGCGGGAACCAGCTTCCCCGGCCGCGGGACGCGGGATCGCGGCGTGGCTGGAACATCGAGTATCGATCCTCCTCGCCGCCGGGCGGCGGGACCGGGGGGGGTCATCGCGAGGTACCGGCGTGTCTCACTTACGGCCGGCGGTCCAGTCCAGCCCCCAGCCGTATGCCTGGTCGAGTTCGCGGTGGCCGCTGACGTACCGGACCTCGCGGCTGACCGTGAAGTCATTGCCGGTGTTGGTCAGCAGGGCGATCGCGCACATCCGTGCGCCACCGGCCTGCTCGTCAAGGCGTACCTCGATCGGGGCACCCTGAGCGGGCGTCAGGGTTACCACTGCGTCGGCCTGATCGAACGAGGCCACGCCCTGGTAGATGAAGGCGAACACGAGCAGCCGGCGGATCTGGCCGATCTGCGCGAGGTTGACGTAGAGGTTCTCGCCGCCCACGGCGGCCCCGGTCCGGTCGTCCGCGTCCAGGTTGACGTAGGGGGGGCCGTCGAAGGAGCCGAACGCGTCGCCCAACGCCTGGACCACGCCGGAGCGGCCGTCGGCGAGCTCGAACAGCGCGGCCAGGTCCAGATCGATGCCCCCACCGGCGGCGCCGAGCACCCGCTTGAGAAAGCCGCCCTTCTGCTGCTGACCGCCGGCCGGATTCTGGTTCCAGTTGAGGTTGACGTGTAGCCGGCCACCGCCGCCCTGCTTGCTCAGCGACACAGATGGCGCGGACTTCGTCAGCGTCAGCTTGCTCAGCGAAACCGGTCCGGAGCCGGCCGGTGGCGCGCTGGGACGCTTGGAGTAGTCGATGCCCATGGTCCGCTCCTTCGCGGTTGCCGGATTGGTGATCTGCAATCGGTGGACGGATACGGCCAGTGGACGGACGGATACATCCGGTGGGTGGATGGTCGCCGGCTGCGCCGATGTCGCCCCGACGATGTCACATCCGCGGTGGACCGCTCCAGACCGCGACGCCCGCGCGATGAGCGAGACGGCCGGTGCTCCGCCCGCCGGCCGTACCTGCGGCCGGTCGCGGCGGCGTTACAGCGGCGCGCTCACCGCCTCACGCGGCTGACCCTGACCGCCTTCGCCCTCGTCGCTCCTGACCGGGCCGGCGGAGTCGTCGGAGGCCGAACCGGCGTGCTGGCGGCGGTGCAGGATGGACGACACCAGCGCCAGGCCGATGAAGGCCACTCCCACCAGGCCGGTGACGATCTCCGGGACCTCGGTCTCGATCGAGATGGCGAGGATGATCGCCAACGCACCGATGGCGTAGTGCGCGCCGTGTTCGAGGTAGATGTACTCGGACAGGGTGCCCCGGCGGACGAGGTACACGGTCAGCGACCGGATGTACATCGCGCCGATGCCCAGGCCGGTGGCGATGACGAAGATGTTCTGGGAGATCGCGAACGCGCCGACGACGCCGTCGAACGAGAACGACGCGTCGATGACCTCCAGGTAGAGGAACAGGAAGGCGGCCGCCTTTCCGGTGGCGAGCACCAGCTTCGGTGGCCCGGAGGAACGCGGGGTGCCGGCCGACTTCCCGGAGTCCCCGGCGACCTCGGCGTCGGCGCTGTCGTCGTCCTCCTCGGCGCCGACTCCGCGTGCCTCGAAGAACTCCCCGAGGCCACGCACCCCGAGGTAGGTGGCCAGGCCGGCGACGCCCGCGGTCAGCACCTGCTGGGTGTGGTCACCGGAGAACGCCTCGCCCACGACGAGCAGCGCGATGAGGCCGATCACGGTCGGGATCACGTCGAGCTGGCCGGCGCGCCGCAGCGGCTCCTCCAGCTTCTTGATCCACTGAACCTCCCGCTCGGTGTCGAACAGGAAGTCCAGGAACAGCATGAACAGGAAGATCCCGCCGAACGCGGCGATCGCCGGGTGCGCGTCACCGAGCTTCTCCGCGTACTGCGCGCTGTCGTTGAGCGCCAGGTCGAAGACCTTGACCGGGCCGAGGTGCGCGGTCAGCGCCACGATGATGATCGGGAAGAGCAGCCGCATGCCGAACACGGCGATGAGGACGCCCAACGTCAGAAAGAGCTTCTGCCAGAACGGGTTCATCCGGCGCAGGATCGTCGCGTTGATGACCGCATTGTCGAAGGAGAGGCTGATCTCGAGCACGGCAAGGATGGCCACGATGGCCGCATCCCGCGGGCTGCCGATCACCCCCGCTCCGGCCACCCCGATCGCGGTGATCACCAACGACCACCCGAAGATCCGCAAGGCGTGCACGCCTATCAACACCTTCCCGGACCGATCGCCAGACCCCGGTCGCGCCGCGCGGGCGGATCCGCGGTCCGTCGGATCCCGCCACGTCGCCTGAACTCGCCGGAGACCGCGTCGGCCCGCGGCCGGTTGGCCCGGAGCGGCGGTCGACGGCATCGTAGCTGCTCGTCCGGTGGGTGCGACCTGACAAATGGGTTACACCGAATAAGCACGCCCCTACCCGCGCACTACCTCCACACACGCCAGGTGATGGAGCACGTTGCGTGGCCACCGGTCGTCCCGGGCCGGCGGACGGGCGCCTGCGGGGCGGCCGGAGCCGGTCACAGGACCAGCCCCGGCCACCCGGTCGCCGGGCACGGTGCCCGGCGTGGTGCGCAGTGATGCGGACCGGGTCAGACGTTGACGCCGAAGTCGCGGGCGATGCCGGCCAGGCCCGAGGCGTAGCCCTGGCCGACGGCGCGGAACTTCCAGTCCGCCCCGTGCCGGTAGACCTCGCCGAAGACCATCGCCGTCTCGGTGGAGGCATCCTCGGTGAGGTCGTAGCGGGCGATCTCGGTGCCGCCGGCGCCGTTGACGATACGGATGAAGGCGTTGCGGACCTGACCGAAGCTCTGCTGGCGTGAGTCCGCGTCGTAGATGGAGACCGGGAACACGATCTTGTCGATCTCCGTGGGCAGCGACGCGAGGTTCACGGAGATGGCCTCATCGTCGCCCTCGCCCTCACCGGTGAGGTTGTCGCCCTGGTGCTCGATCGCGCCCTCGGGGCTCTTGAGGTTGTTGAAGAAGACGAAGTGCCCGTCCGAGACGACCTTGCCGTCGGCGCGGCACGCGATGGCGCTGGCGTCGAGGTCGAAGTCGGCGCCGGTCGTGCTGCGCACGTCCCAGCCGAGGCCGACCACGATGTTGGTCAGGCCGGGCGCCTCCTTGGACAGCGACACGTTGCCGCCCTTGCTGAGACTGACTCCCACTGTTCCTCCTGCTGTGCGTCGACTGCGTTGTCTGGGGGCCACCACGCGGGGCGGCGGCCGCTGTACGGGAGCGCGGTACGCCCCCCGGGTGACCCCGGTACCCCGGCGGCCGGGCGCCGGCAGCCTACTGCCCGGCGCGAACGGCGCGGTCACTCTCCGCCCGCGAAGCCACCTGCCGGGGTACGTGTGCTCTGCGGGACGAACGAGTAACGCGCGAGGTTCCCACTGGCGGTCCACCCGTGACCGCGGCGTCCGACCTGTCCAGGTCGCGCTCCCCATCACCGCGGCACGGCCGGCCGGCCCGCACCGGTATACCGGGCCGCGGGCCCGCGCGCCGTCGCGAATCCGACAGGACCCGGACCCGACCCGCGATGACCCGATCGGGCGGTCACTTCACGCGCCGGTAACGCGGGTGGAACATGAACCACCCAGTCACCCAACGCATCATCAACAATTGACGGGTCCGCCAAACCCGTGCCCGGCCCGCCACTGTCACCGGTGCGGCAGCGAAAGTGCACGCCGGACGGCACAACAGACGAGGTTCCGACGTTCGTGGACGCCGCAACTGGGGAACATCGGCTTCGGCGGAACCATCCGGACGGGGCCGGCGCACCCACCCCAACGCCAACAATCACCCATCCGAAGGCTGCAAGCAGTTCACGCAGAGGTGTCGCTATCCGCCACGTGCAGGGCGGACCATTGAGGTGTGGTTCGTCTGGATAAGGTCGCCATGATGATCGGACGTTCAGTAGGCCGGGTAGTCATCTCCGATGTGACCCCGGGCGTGTCGTGCGGGCAGTCGTCCGCGCGCGCGGTCGTGGGCGAAAATCTCACCGTCGGTGCGACCGTGTTCCGCGAGGGTCACGACCTCATCGGGGCGAACGTCGTGCTGTCGGGTCCCGACGGCCAGGGCGCGCCGTTCATCCGCATGCATTCCGCCGGTGTCGGGACCGACCGGCTCGAGGCGGAGATCACTGCCGGCGGCGAGGGCCTGTGGGGGTACCGCGTCGAGGCGTGGTCGGATCCGGTCGCCACCTGGCAGCACGGCATCAAGCTCAAGGTCGGCGCGGGGCAGAGCGTCGACGAGCTCGCGGTCGACCTGGAGGACGGCGCGCGGCTGCTGCTGCGAGCGCTGCCGGGCGTGCCGGAGGGGCGCCGCGCCGAGCTCGCCCGGGCGGTGGCGGCGTTGCGTGACGACACCCGCGATGATCCCCACGAACGGATCGCCGCCGCCCTCGACCCTCGGCTGACGAGCCTGCTGGCCGCCTTCCCACTGCGCGAGCTGGTCACCCGCTCCTCCTTGTACCGGATCTGGGTCGACCGGCCCCGGGCGCTGTACGGGAGCTGGTACGAGATGTTCCCGCGCTCGGAGGGGGCGACCCTCGACCCGCCGCGCTCGGGGACCTTCCTCACCGCCACCGGGCGCCTACCGGCTATCGCCGCGATGGGCTTCGACGTGGTGTATCTGCCGCCGATCCACCCGGTCGGCGAGATCAACCGCAAGGGCCCGAACAACACCCTCGTTCCCGGCCCGGACGATCCCGGCTCGCCCTGGGCGATCGGCAGCGAGCACGGCGGCCACGACGCCGTGCACCCGGACCTGGGGACGATCGAGGACTTCAACCTGTTCGTGGCGCGGGCCCGCTCCCTGGGCATGGAGATCGCCCTGGATCTCGCCCTGCAGTGCGCGCCGGACCATCCGTGGGCGAAGCACCACCTGGAGTGGTTCGTCGTGCGCAGCGACGGCTCGATTGCCTATGCGGAGAATCCGCCGAAGAAGTACCAGGACATCTACTCGCTGAACTTCGACACCGACCCGACCGGGCTGTACCAGGAGATTCTGCGGGTCGTCCGGCACTGGACCGCGCACGGAGTGCGAATTTTCCGGGTGGACAACCCGCACACCAAGCCGGTCGAGTTCTGGGAGTGGCTCATCGGCCAGGTGAAGGCCACCGAGCCGGATGTGCTGTTCCTCGCCGAGGCGTTCACCCGGCCGGCGATGATGCATACCCTCGCCAAGATCGGTTTCACCCAGTCCTATACGTACTTCACCTGGCGCAACCAGAAATGGGAGCTCGAGGAGTACGCCCAGGAGCTGATCGAAGCCGCCCACTACATGCGGCCGAACTTCTTCGTGAACACCCCGGACATCCTGCCGGGCTACCTGCAGGAGGGCGGGCCCGCAGCGTTCCGGATCCGGGCGGCGCTCGCGGCCACGATGTCGCCGACCTGGGGTGTGTACGCCGGCTACGAGCTGTATGAGAACGCCCCGGTCCGGCCGGGCAGCGAGGAGTACCTCGACTCGGAGAAGTACCAGTACCGGCCGCGGGACTGGGTGGCGGCCGAGCGCGAGGGCCGCTCGCTCGCGCCCTACCTGACCCGGCTCAACCAGATCCGCCGAGCCCACCCGGCGCTGCACTGGCTGCGCAACCTGCACCTGCACCACGCCGACGGCGACGAGTTCATCGTCTACTCCAAGCGGCTGGCCGAGGTGGACGGCCCAGCCAGGCCGGACGGTTCAGGCGACACCGTGCTCGTCATCGTCAACCTCGACCCGCACGAAGCGCGGGAGACCACAGTGCGCCTCGACATGCCCGCCCTGGGCCTCGGCTGGGACGACTCCTTCGACGTGACCGACGAGATCACCGGCGAGACCTACCAGTGGAGCCGGGACAACTACGTCCGGCTCGATCCGTCGGTCGAGCCCGCACATATCCTCACCGTGCGGGCCCGGTCGTGATGGAGCCGGAGCCACTCAGCGAGCCCATCGGCGACGACACCCCCCGTCCGGCCCCCGCCGGTCTCGTCAGAGATACCTCCCGCGACCCGTACTGGTTCAAGCGGGCCGTGTTCTACGAGGTGCTCATCCGGGGTTTCGCCGACTCCAACGGCGACGGCACGGGCGACATCCGCGGTCTGATCTCCAAGCTCGACTATCTGGAGTGGCTCGGCGTCGACTGCCTGTGGCTGCTGCCGATCTATTCCTCGCCGCTGCGCGACGGCGGTTACGACATCAGCGACTACTTCCAGATTCTGCCGGAGTTCGGTGACCTCGGCGATTTCGTCAGCCTCGTCGACGAGGCGCACCGTCGCGGCATCCGGATCATCGCCGACCTGGTGATGAATCACACCTCCGACGCCCACCCGTGGTTCCAGGCGTCCCGGTCCGATCCGGAGGGGCCGTTCGGGGACTTCTACGTCTGGTCTGACACGGACGAGCGGTATCCCGAGGCGCGGATCATCTTCGTGGACACGGAGAAGTCGAACTGGTCCTGGGACCCGGTGCGTGGCCAGTACTACTGGCACCGCTTCTTCTCCCACCAGCCCGACCTGAACTACGACAACCCCGATGTCCAGGAGGCGATGCTGGAGGTCCTGCGCTTCTGGCTGGACCTCGGCATCGACGGTTTCCGGCTCGACGCGGTACCGTACCTCTACGTGCGGGACGGCACCAACGGCGAGAACCTGCCGGAGACCCACGAGTACCTCCGGCGGGTCCGCAAGGAGGTCGACGCGAAGTACGCCGACCGGGTGCTGCTCGCCGAGGCCAACCAGTGGCCCTCCGACGTCGTCGAGTACTTCGGCAACGACGACGAGTGCCACATGGCGTTCCACTTCCCCCTGATGCCGCGCATCTTCATGGCGGTGCGCCGGGAGTCGCGCTATCCCATCTCCGAGATCCTCGCCCAGACGCCGCAGATCCCACCGAACTGCCAGTGGGGGATCTTCCTGCGCAACCACGACGAGCTGACCCTGGAGATGGTGACCGACGACGAGCGCGACTACATGTGGGCGGAGTACGCCAAGGACCCCCGCATGAAGGCGAACATCGGCATCCGCCGCCGGCTGGCCCCGCTGCTCGACAACAGCCGCGACCAGATGGAGCTGTTCACCGCCCTGCTGCTGTCGCTGCCGGGTTCCCCGGTGCTGTATTACGGCGACGAGATCGGCATGGGCGACAACATCTACCTCGGCGACCGGGACAGCGTGCGCACCCCGATGCAGTGGTCGCCCGACCGCAACGCCGGCTTCTCCACGTCCGACCCGGCCCGACTCTACCTGCCTCTGATCATGGACCCGGTATACGGCTATCAGGCCCTCAACGTCGAGGCCGGCCAGCGGATGCCGACGTCGTTCCTGGCCTGGACCAAACGGATGATCGAGGTGCGCAAGCGCCATCCCGTCTTCGGTCTGGGCACGTACGAGGAGCTGGCCGCGTCCAATCCGTCGGTCTTCGCGTTCGTCCGCGAATTCGGCGACGACCGGGTGCTGTGCGTCGCGAACCTGTCCCGCTTCGCCCAGCCGGTGGAGCTCGATCTGCGGCGGTTCGAGGGATTGGTGCCCGTCGAGCTGCTCGGCCGGGTGCACTTCCCGCCGATCGGCGAGCTCCCGTACCTTCTGACGTTGCCCGGACACGGACATTACTGGTTCGCGTTGACCGTACCGGGGGAATTCACCCCCTAGCCCCCTGAGGCCGTCGGGGGGAGAGTAGGACGCAGGACCCGACCTTGGTGACGATGGCCGGGTCAGGTGAGACCGGGGGCCGGCCGGCGAACCGCGGAACGCCACCGGCGGGAACACCGAGGTCGCCGCGGAGGTACGCGCGACACGCCCGACGAAAGGTAATCTTTCGGGATATTTCGACGTTAGGTGCACACGATGATCGTCGAGCACAGGCATCGGGAGGTCGAGGATGGGTGACCACCACGCCGAGCTGACCGGACTGCTGACCGACTGGCTTCCTCGACAGCGCTGGTTCGCCGGCAAGGGCCGCGGCGTCGGGCGGATCCGGATCCGCCGGGACATCTCCGTCTTCGAGCCGCTGCGGCTGCTCGTCGTAGACGTCGACTACGACCACGGGCCGCCGGACCACTACCAGGTGCCCATGGTGATCCGGGCCGACGCCCCCTTCGGCCACGAGGGTTTCCTGATCGGCGAGTGCGGCGGCGGGCTGGTGTACGATGGGCTGCACGACCCCGACGGCAGCGCCGCCCTGCTGCAGTTCCTCGGCCGCTCCGCCCGCCGGGACGACCTCGTCGCCGAGTCGACGCGGGTGCTGGAAGATCTGCCCGCGCACGCCGTCGGCACGGAACAGTCCAACACCTCGATCATCTACGGGGACGCCTACATCCTCAAGGTGTTCCGCCGGCTCTGGCCGGGCCTCAACCCGGACCTGGAGGTCACCCGGGCCCTCGCCGAATCCGGCAGCACGCACATCGCCGCCCCGGTCGCGTGGTTCTCCGGGGAGCTCGAGGGGCAGCCGACCACGTTCGGTTTCCTCCAGGAGTACCTGCGCAGCAGAACCGAGGGCTGGCGGCTGGCACTGGCCAGCGTGCGCGACCTCTACGCCGAGGCCGACCTGCACGCCGACGAAGTCGGCGGGGACTTCTCCGCGGAGGCCGAGCGGCTCGGCGCGGCCACCGCCGAGGTGCACGCGGACCTCGCCCGGGCGCTGCCGACGCGCCAGCCCACCGCGGACGCGCTGCGCGCCCTGGTGACCTACCTGCACGGCCGCCTCGACACCGCCGTCGAGGCGATCGCCGAGCTGCGCCCCTTCGAGACCGCCGTGCGCAAGTGCTACGACGAGCTGACCGGCGCGGCGCCGTCGGTCGTCCACCCCCGGCCGTTTCAGCGACTGCACGGCGACCTGCATCTCGGCCAGGTCCTTCGGGTCGACTCGGGCTGGGTGCTGTTCGACTTCGAGGGCGAGCCGGCCCGCCCGGTCACCGAGCGGGTGGGGTTGGAGTCACCGCTGCGCGACGTCGCCGGAATGCTGCGCTCGTTCGATTACGCGGCCCGTTCCATGCTGCTGGAGCGAGGCGACGAACCCGCGCTAGTCTACCGGGCCCAGGAGTGGGCCGACCGCAACCGGGAAGCGTTCTGCCGGGGGTACGGCGCCGTGGCCGGTCGCGACCCGCAGGAGGACGCGGCGATGCTGCGCGCGTTCGAGCTCGACAAGGCCGTCTACGAGGTGCTGTACGAGGTGCATCACCGGCCGGGGTGGATCGGCATCCCGATGGCCTCGGTGCAGCGGCTCGCCCAGACCCACCCGCCGACCGAATGAACGGGCGCGGGGCGGATCGACCCGCCGCCGACACCGGTCAGCCAGACCATCAGCCCCATCGCGAAGAGAGAGGCAGGGGTGTCCCAGTGAACAACGGCGACGTCAACAACGGCACGGCGCGGACGGGACACCGCGGCGCCGGGCAGATCACCGGCCGGCCCGACCTCGATCCGGCGAGCGCACCGGTCCGCGGCCGATCGGGCCGCGTGGCTCTGGCCGACCGGGAGCCGGGACGCCTTCGCGACCTCGACGACGCGGACACCGCCGCGCCGACGGCGACGGGCGCACCGGCGGCGGTGGGCGACCAGCCGACCCCGGGCGGCCCCGACGCGGCCGGCGCCACCGCGCAGGCGCCGGCCGCGTCGATCGGCCTGGCCCGGGAGAACCTGGAACGGCTCGTCAACGGCACCCACCACGACCCGCACGCGCTGCTCGGGGCGCACCCGGCCGGGGACACGACCGTCGTGCGGGTGCTGCGTCCCGACGCGAGCGCCGTGACCGTGCTCGTCGGCGAGGACCGCCACCCGACGACCCGGCTGCACAGCGGCGGGGTGTTCGCCGTGGCGCTGCCGGGGATCCTGCCCGACTACCACGTCGAGGTGGCCTACCCGCACGACTCACACGTCGTCGACGACCCCTACCGCCACCTGCCGACTCTCGGCGAAGTGGACCTGCACCTGATCAGCGAGGGCCGGCACGAGGAGCTCTGGAGGGTGCTCGGAGCGCACCTGCGCGAGCTGACAACCCCGGGCGGTGCGACCGTCACCGGGGTGGGCTTCGCCGTGTGGGCGCCGTCGGCACGAGGGGTGCGCCTGGTCGGCGACTTCGACTTCTGGGACGGCCGGGCGTTCCCGATGCGCTCGCTGGGCCACAGCGGCATCTGGGAGCTGTTCGTGCCCGGCGCCGGCGTCGGGCTGCGCTACAAGTACGAGATCCTCGGCTTCGACGGGGTGTGGCGGCAGAAGGCCGACCCGATGGCGTTCCGCACCGAGGTCCCGCCCGCCACCGCAAGTGTCGTCACCCACTCGGACTACACGTGGGGCGACCAGGACTGGCTCGCCCGGCGCGCCCGCACGGCGTGGCACGCCGAGCCGATCAGCGTGTACGAGGTCCACCTGGGCTCGTGGCGGCGCGGGCTGTCCTACCTCGAGCTCGCCGACCAGCTCACCGCCTACGTCCTGGACAACGGCTTCACACATGTGGAGATGCTGCCCGTCGCGGAGCACCCGTTCGGCGGCTCCTGGGGTTACCAGGTGTCGGCGTACTACGCCCCGACGGCGCGTTTCGGCAGCCCGGACGAGTTCCGCCACCTCGTCGACACGCTGCACCGCGCCGGCATCGGCGTGATCGTCGACTGGGTGCCGGCGCACTTCCCCCGGGACTCCTGGGCGCTAGGCCGCTTCGACGGCACCCCGCTGTACGAGCACCCCGATCCGCGCCGGGGCGAGCAGCCCGACTGGGGGACCTACGTCTTCGACGTCGGCCGTAACGAGGTGCGCAACTTCCTCGTCGCCAACGCCGTGTACTGGTTCGAGGAGTTCCACATCGACGGCCTGCGGGTCGACGCCGTGGCCTCGATGCTCTACCTCGACTACTCCCGCCCCGACGGCGGCTGGGTGCCGAACGTGCACGGTGGCCGAGAGAACCTCGAGGCGGTGGCGTTCCTGCAGGAGACCAACGCAACGGTCTACCGGCGCTTCCCGGGCGTCATGATGATCGCCGAGGAGTCGACGGCCTGGCCCGGGGTCACCCGCCCCACCCATCTCGGCGGGCTCGGGTTCGGGTTCAAATGGAACATGGGCTGGATGCACGACACGCTGGACTACAACTCCCGCCAGCCGGTGCACCGCAGCTACCACCATCACCAGATGACGTTCTCGATGGTATACGCCTACTCGGAGAACTTCATCCTGCCGTTCAGCCACGACGAGGTCGTCCACGGCAAGGGTTCACTGCTGCGCAAGATGCCGGGCTCCCGGTGGGAGCAGCTGGCAAACCTGCGCGCGCTCTACGCCTACATGTGGGCGCATCCCGGCAAGAAGCTGCTGTTCATGGGCTGCGAGTTCGGCCAGGACAACGAGTGGAACGAGGCCGCCTCGCTCGACTGGCCGCTGCTGAGCGACGCGGCGCACCGGGGCGTGGCCAACCTGCTGGCGGACCTCAACGAGCTGTACCGATCCACCCCGGCCCTCTACCGTCGGGACAGCGATCCGACCGGCTTCTCCTGGATCGACGCCAACGACACCGCCAACAACGTGTTCTCGTTCCTACGCTGGTCGGACGCAACCTCCGCCGCCGGCCGCCCGACCGGAACCGAGCTGACCGGAGCCGACGTGGCGGGCAGGCCGACGGCCGGCAACGGCCCGGCGGGCGCGGAGGTGACGGACAGCGGGGTACTGGCCTGCGTCACGAACTTCGCCGGAGTCGGCCACCACGGCTACCGCCTCGGCCTGCCCTTCCCCGGCCGCTGGCGGGAGGTGCTCAACTCCGACGGGCAGCGCTACGGCGGCGGCAACGTCGGCAACTTCGGCGCCGTGCAGGCCGTCGAGGAGCCCCACCACGGCCTGCCCGCCTCCGCGACCCTGACGCTGCCGCCGCTCGGGTCGGTCTGGCTGGCACCCGAGTAGGACCGTACCCGGCTGGGGTGTCCCAGCGGCACCGAGGGGCTGGGCGCGATCACCGTGCGGTGATCACGTCCGCCCCCTCAGTGCTCGCCGACAAGGACACGAGACGCGGCAGCACGGCAGGCCGGCTGCGGACGTCAGAACAGGGCTGCGGCCAGGGAGCGACGGGCGGGGGCGACAGCGGGCTCGGTGTCGCCGAGCGCCTGGAACAGGTCGACGAGGTGGGCACGCGCCTGCTCCCGCTGCGGACCGGTCGTGCGCCGCACGACCGCGACGAGCCCGGCGAGCGCGCCGGCCACGTCGCCCTGCGCGATGCCCAGGTCCGCCGCGGCGATCGCGGCGTCGACGTCGTCCGGATCGGCCGCGAGCCGCCTGCGGATGTCCGCCGGGTCGTGATCGCGCACCCGGCGCAGCAGCTCGGCGCGGGCGAGGCCGGTGAGCGCCTCCGCGTCCCCCAGCGCATCGGTGAGGCGGACCCGGTAGGACTCGACCGCCGTGTCGATGTCGCCGCGGGCCAGCGCGTCCTGCGCCGCTGCCAGATGCGGGTCTCGCGCCGGATCCCCGGCCGCCGCACCGGGCACCCCGCCCATCGCCTCGTCGACGAGGGAGAGCAGCTGGTCGAGCCAGTTGCGCACCTCGCGCTCGGGCACGGCGCCGGTGAACTCACCGATGATGCGCCCACCGACCACGGCTTTCACCGCCGGGATGCCCTGCACCCCCGCCGCCTGGGCGAGCCCAGGGTTGGCATCGACGTCGATCTTGGCGAGAACCCAGCGGCCGCCGTCGGCCACGGCCAGCTTCTCCAGCACCGGGCTGAGCTGCTTGCAGGGACCGCACCAGGACGCCCAGAAGTCGAGCACGACCGGCACCTGCATCGAGCGGCTGACGACGTCGCCCGCGAAGCTTTCCTCGGTGACGTCGATGACCACGGGGCCGGCTTCGGGTCCAGCGGGACGGCGCCGGCGAGGCGCAGACCGCCGAGGCTGTCGGGCATGCGCCCGGGTCGTCCCGGGCCTCCCGCACCCCGCGGCGATCCGGATGGGACTGGTGGCCTACGTTGCATGCCTCCATCGTGACATCCGGGCGGGGCTGACGGCCCTGCCGGCGGAGGACTTTTCGAGGCCCGTTGTCCGCCGCGGCGCCCGGCGGCCTGAATCAATCAGCCTCGTCCCCGGCGAGCAGTCGGTCGATGCTCGCCACCTTGCTGTGCAGGGCGTCGCTGACGCCGGGGCGCAGGTCCGCCTTGAGCACAAGGCTGACCCGGCCGGCACGGCCGCCGACGGCCTCGGTGGCCCGGCGCACGACGTCCATCACCTCGTCCCAGTCGCCCTCGATCGTGGTGAACATGGCGTTGGTCTTGTGCGGCAGGCCACTGGCGCGCACGATGCGGACCGCCTCGGCGACCAGCTCGGCGACACCCTCGCCGGTTCCGATAGGCGTGACACTGAAGGCAACCAGCATGCGGTCAGACCTACCACGCCGGTGCCCCCGCGGCCACCGCTCCGACGCAGCGCCACGCGCCTGCTACGTTGACAAAACGGATTGGTCGGTAAGCTAGTGACTTGTCACGAAAAGTTGCGCGATCGACCCCCGCTTGGGCGATTACGCAAACCCGGGACAACGGTCCCTGACGGCACGCCCTACCATTGCCCGCCGTGGGGTGGAAGAAAACGGATGACGAGGCGTAGGTGGGGCCACGCACGCTGCTCGACGCGCTGACGGACCTGGCTGTGGTCGTCGGTGCGGACGGTCATGTCACCGACCTGGGTGCCGCGGCCCGCGCGTTCCTCGGTGACCGGATCCCCCGCGACCCGCATCTGCGGGACCTCCTCGAGGTCATCGACCCGGCGTTCCGCGCGGCGCTCGGCGAGGCCGTCACGGCCGCGCTGGCGCAGTCCGGGCAGTGGCGCGGCTCCGTGGGTCTGGTCGACCCCACCGGGGCGACCGTGCCCCACCACGTGACCATCCGGCGCGATCCGGACGGCGGGCTGGTCCTGCTCGCCCGCGACACCACCGACCAGCGCGCCCGCGAGATCGCCGAGAACGACTCCCGGGCCAAGGACGAGCTGATCGCGCGCCTGGGCCATGAGCTGCGCACCCCGCTCAACGCGATGCTCGGCTTCGCCCAGCTGCTGGAGCTGGAACCACTCACCTCCGACCTGCACGACGACGTCGAGCGGATCATCACCGGCGGCCGGCACATGCAGGCGCTCATCGACGACGTGCTGGACCTGGCTCGGCTGCGCGCGGGTCGCGGCGACATCAACAAGGGCCCGATCAACGTCCTCGACATCGTCCAGGGCGTGGTGGAGCTGGTCGAACCGCTCGCCGCCCAGCGCAGCATCCGGCGCGTGATCGACCCGGCCGTGCCGCTCATCGCCGACGCGGACCGCCGCCGACTGTGGCAGGTGCTGCTCAACCTGGTCGGCAACGCCCTGAAGTACGGCCGCGAGGGCGGCAGCGTGCGGGTCGGCATCGTGCCGATCACCGGCTCTCGGATCCGCATCGAGGTCGAGGACGACGGCGCGGGCCTGTCCCCGCGGACGCTCGACCGGTTGTTCCGTCCGTTCGAGCGGCTCGGCGCCGAGCACAGCGGGATCGAGGGCAGCGGGCTGGGGCTCGCGCTGTCCCACGCCCTGGTCACCGCCATGGGCGGGGTGCTGACCGTCGCCAGCCGGTACGGGGTCGGCAGCGTGTTCGCCATCGTGCTCGACGCCGTCGACATGCGCTTCGAGGACCCCGACTCCGACGACGACGGTTTCGGCGATCATCTCTCCGGCTCCGGCTACCGCGAAGCGGGGTACGGCCGCGCCGGCTACGGCGACGCCGGTCATGGGCGCGCTCATTATGCCGAGAACGGTCACGAACGCGCCGGTCGCAGCCAGTCGGGGTACGGCGAAGCCGGCAACGAGCGGGCCCGCCGGGACGGTGCCGTCGAGGGTGCCTACGGAGGGCGGCCCGCGGGCGTCTCCGGTGGCGGAAACGGCGCGGCCGGGCACCGGGCGGCTCCTGGTGGTCTTCGGGTCGTGCACGTCAGCGGGGACCCGGCCGTGCGGGCAGCGGTCGCGGGCATGCTCGCCGAGAGCCTCGCCGCCGACCCGGTCACCGTGCCGCGGGCGGCCCTCGCGGTCGACGCGGTGCGCCGCGCGCGGCCGGCGTTCATCCTGCTCGACCACGACCTGCCCGACGCGACCGCGTCCGAACTGCTCGCCCAGCTCGCGGCGGACCCCACCGCGGCCGCCATCCCGGCCTTCGTTCTCACCGAGGACACCGACCCCCACGAACGCGCCATCCTGCGCCGCGCCGGCGCGGTCGACATCCTCGCCCTCCCGCTGGAGCCGGCGAGCCTGGTGGCCGCCGCGACCGCCCTCACCGCCGCGGTGACCGCCCACCGCTGACCCGCCCCGTCCGGGTTCGGACTCACTCAGCTACTGATCTTTAATTCACCGGGTCGGACTGGAGTGGATTCTGCCCGGTCCCAGTCCCGGTTCCGGTTCCGGTTCCGCGGAACACCTTGATCGTCGGGTGGAGGTGGGACACGGCCGAGTCGGGGGCGGTTCCGCGGAATCTGCATGACCGTGTCACGCGGCCGCGACCATGGTGGTGATCGCGGAGTGT
>NZ_CADCWT010000086.1 GCF_902806485.1 Candidatus Frankia alpina
ACGCCCGACCATGACCTTGCGGTAGGCGACGTGGTACTCCCCACTGGCGGGGGGCTCCTGGAGCGGTCCGGCGAGCGTCGAAAACGACGCATAGTCATAGGCCATGATCGACCCCGCGTTCCGCGGCACCGCTGCCGCCCTGGATTCCGCCCGCAGCCCGGCGGGTGAGCAGCAGCCAGCTCACAGCTGCCACCACCACCACGATTCCGGCCAGCGCCGCGCCCCACAGGCCCACGCCGGCGCTGCCCGCCGCGACCGGTTCGTCGGTCTGGAAAGTACCGATGCGCAGCCGGCCGATCTTGTGCACCAGCGGATCGGCGGCGTCCAGCCGGCTCAGCGCGAGGCCCGCGACCCCGGCCCCCAGCGCGGCCAGCAGCGCGCCGAGCGCGGCCCGGCCGCTTCGGTGCGCCAACAGTCAGATCAGGGCCGTGAGCAGGCCGCACGCAACCACCAGCGGCCCGGTCGGACGCAACTGCCAGCCCGATCTGGTCACCACGAGCAGCCCCGCGCCGCGGTCCGACAGCGTCGCGCGCGCCCACGTGCGCGTCACGGCGACCGCCGCGATCAGGCCGGCCAGCGCGCACAGCGCCAGCGCCCGGTCCGACCAGCGGGCGACCCCGCCCGACGCTCGAGCGGGAACCGGGTCGCTCACCCGCGGCGCCCCGGCCCGCGGCCCGCCGGGCCGCCCACCTGCAATCGGTTCATGGTCGAGCACGAAACCCCTCCCGGCGGACCGCCCAGGCGAGTCAGCGCCTGGGCCGACCGCATTGGCGTGCCGCGATACCGCGCCACCCCCTGGCGCGACAAGACCCACCAACCCGCGCGGACGCCTGGCAGCAGCCCCGCTGATAGACGCTCAGCGGCGCGATAATGTTGCGCCATCCGCACAGGATTGCCGTTACGTGAGCGTTCCTCGGGAACGCTGTGTACACAGATTATGCGGAGGCGCCGAATACCGCTCCGCCGGGCCCGGCCCGTCCGGCTGCCATTGTGACAGTGACGTGAAAGTCATTCGGGAAACGGGCCGACGAGATTAATCGAGACGGGAGGAGGCGTTGTCCGGCCGGTTGTCCCGCGGAGAGATGGCGTCTGTGTGCCGCCGGTCAGTTACGGACGATGAGTACGATCGCCACGGTGACCCCGAGTGTGATTACTGCCATGCGCAGGAGAGCCGGGCGCAGCCGCCGGGCGATCCGGGCGCCGAGCAGGCCGCCGAGCAACGAGGCGACGAGGAGGATGCCCGCGTATCCCCAGGCGACCTTGGCGGTGACCAGGAACACGGCGACACCCACGGCGTTCACACCGAAGGCAAGCAGCGTCTTGAGCGCGTTGGTCCGTTGGAGGTCGTCGGCGAGCAGGATGCCCAGCACACCGAGCAGCAGCACGCCGAGCCCGGCACCGAAGTAGGAGCCGTACACGCCGGCGACGAAGATCCCGATCCGGGTGGGCCAGGTGACAGTATTGCCCGACCCTCCGTTGCCCGACCCGCCGGCCGCGGCCCGCCGACGCGCCACGAGGGCGGCCAGCCGGGTCTGCGCCGCCAGCAGCAGGCATGACACCAAGACGAGATACGGGACCAGGGCCCGGAAGCTGTCCGACGGGGTCGCCAGCAACACGACCGCGCCGACGATGCCGCCGAGCATCGCAGGCGGTCCGAGCGCCCGCAGGCGGTCAAGCTGGTCGGCGAGCTCACGGCGGTAGCCCAACGCGCCGCCGGCATAACCGGTGAGCAGGCCCACCGAGGAGGTGATGTTCGCGGTCAACGCGGGCATCCCGGTGGGGAGCAGAGCCGGGAAGGCTATCAGGGTGCCCCCGCCGGCAACGGCGTTGACCGCTCCCGCCAGCAGGCCCGCGCCGGCTGTCAGCATGGCATCAGCTGGAGTCAGAGATCGAACTCCTCGGGGCTGATGCCGACGGCGAAGCAGGCCTCGCGCACGACGGCCTGCTCGCTCTTGTCGAACGTGCCGTCCGCCCCGCCGATGACGATCCCGATCTGGATGACGGCGCGCGCCTCGGCCGGCTTCTTCTTCGTCTTGCCGATGTCCTGCAGGACGGACACCTTGCCGAACTCGAAGTCCGCCTGCAGCTTGCCGACGTAGTCGTTGAAGCGACGCTGGAGATCGTCGGCCGGGAAGTTGTTGAGCACGTCATTGGAGATGATCAACGACGCGACCCGCTGGCGCTCCGCCAGGTCGATCGTCCCGTCCGCCGCCGCCACCAGCGCGCAGATCGCCATGCTGGCGTCACGGAAGGCGCCGCTCTTCAGGTCGTTCTTCTTCGCGGCCAGCTGGCCCTGCATCGTCTGGGCGGACTGCCGCAGCTGGTTCCAGATGGGCACCTGAGCTCCCTTGCGCGGGTATGGGTCGACGGAGCATCATCTCGCAGGTTGCAACGCACAATGGCTGGCTCATGCTCCCACCACCGCCCCTCCCGCACCAGCCCCCCGGCCTCGTCAGCCCCGCCGCGTCAGACCTGCGCCGCGTCAGCCTCTGGCGGCGGTGGCGGGCGGACCGGGAAGGCGGTTGAGGCGGTCCACCGCGGGCTGCGCCGTGCCGATGGTGGAAAAGTCGACCGCGACGAACGTCGGCGTCCGCCCCTGCTCCGCGCGGCAGCGCTCGGCCCGCCCGACGATGGTGCCGGTGGCGTTGGAGGTCAGCGCGGCCCGCCGGCTGGGCGCGGCGTCGGTGAGCCAGTGGTTCATCAGCAGCAGCCCGGCTCCGGCCGCGCCCCGGTTGCGCACGCAGCCGCGTAGGTCCTCGGGCCGCTTCGCGTCGAAGGGCGTGTCGGCGGCGTACCGGTAGAAGCTGCGCAGGAACGTGCCCGGCAGGTCCTGGCGCTCGGTGAAGACCACCAGCCGCCGGCCCGAATCAATCATGGTTCGCAGCGTCGGCCAGCGCCCGCGCGGGTCGTCCGGCGGAGTCGCCACCATCCCCGCGAGCCCGGCCGACGCCACCCCGCCCGCGATCTCGCTGGCGGGGACGTCGTCATCCTGGATGATCAGGCTCACCACCTCGGTGGGGTTGCGGGTCATCCAGTCCCGCACCCGGCCGAGTTCCGCGACGAAGTCGAGCGAGCCGAGCTGGCACAGGTTGTGGCACAGCCAGACGCCGGGCCGCGTCGAGACGGCGCCCTGGGCCAGCGGCGCCAGCGCCGCGCGGGTCGCCGGCGCCAAGGTGGCCAGGTACGCCTCGACCTGCGCCGGCGGCGTCCAGTGATGGACGTCGATCAGCAGCGTCCGGACCCCGAGGTCGAGCTGGTGGACGATCGTGGGGTCCTGGGACGGACCGAGGAACCGGTCCTCGCTGTTCGCCATCGCATTGTGGGTCGCGAGATAGGTCACCTGGTCGTAGCGCCGGTCGCACAGCGACGGGCTGCTCTCGCACAGCTCGCGGGGCTCGGCGGCGGCGCCGGGGAAGGCGGTCCAGGTCACGGTCACCATCACCGGCACGGCCAGGACGAACGCGGTGGCGACCCGGCGGCGGCGACCGGTCCGACTCCACCGTGCCGACGCCGCGACCAGCAGCGACAGCCCGGCTGCGACGAGGCCGACGAGGAGCGTCCAGGCCACGACCCGCAGGTAGTCGCTCTCCACCGTCTGGTAGGCCTGCCGGGAGAAGTCGACGAGCACCCCGCTCGCCCCGGGGGGCAACGGCGAGCGCGGGCCGGCGAGCGAGGCCAGCGGATTGGGCAGGGCGAGGCGCAACACCACGCCGAGCAGGCCCGCGCCAAGCCCGGCCGCGATCACCGCCCCGGCTGCCGCACGCACCCGCGACACCCCCCGCTGCCCGGCCAGCACGATGATGCCGGCCAGCGCACCTGCCATGATCAGGCTGAGCAGAACGGTCACCCAGGTCATGGCGGCGGCGACGTCGTGCAGGCGATCGATCGCGCTGATCGCCGGGGAGTCGCGCAGGTCCGACAGGCGGAGCCCGAGGTCGAAGGTGGAGCCGTGCAGCGATGTCTGGAGCCGGGCGGTGGCCCGTTCATCGCCCTGGAACACCTGCGGGCCGATGAGGGCCAGCGCTGCGGCGACGTCGCCGGAGCGCAACAGCGCCCGCAGCTCGGGTCCGACACGGGTGCGGGTCGCCGGGTCCACCCGGTCGAGCACGAGGGGCAGGATCCGGTCGGTGTCCTGCGGGGTCAGCTCGATCGTGGGCAGCGACGCCGGGGGACGACCCGCCGCGATGTCGTCGAGCGCGGTCAGCACGCCCTGGGTGAAGTCCTGCACGGAGGTGACCCGGTACCTGGTGCCGGCGCCGAGCTCACCGGCGATGTAGCGATTGGCCAGGCCGGAGATGTTGCCGAAGATCGGGCGCAGGTCGACGGCGAACTCGACGTCGCCGGTGCGGGCACGCAGGTAGTCGACGATCCGGGTGATCTGCTCGTCGGTCATCTCCTGCACCGTCGCCGGCGGCAGCACCGTGCGCAGGTTCGAGGTGACCAGTGAGCTGTCGATCGGCAGCCCGGCGAGCAGGGTGTCGACCGCTGGGTCGGGTAGAACCTCGGTGTAGATGCGGTCGTAGGCGTGCGCCCGGGTCAACGACTGGGAGTAGAAGGCCGGGTGCAGCACGGTCCGCGACGCGGTGAGGATGACCACCAGCGGCAGCCAGCAGACCACGACGAGGGCGACGAGACCGGCGTGCGCGGCGCGGCGGCGGACCGTGTTCGGCGACCCGGCGGCAGCCGGAGCGACACCCGCCACCCTCTCGACCCGCCCCGACGGCTTCCGCTCATCTGCGCCCTGGCTCACCGCCGTCAAGATATCGCGCCGTTGCAGAAGAGCGCTCAACAGTGCCGATCATGCCGCCTCACCTCTCGGTGAGGCACGGACGGACGGGCGCGGCCGTCAGCCGAGCAGGGGCAGCTCGGGGTGGGCGGTGTCCGCCAGCACTCGTTCGATGCGGGCCGCCACCTCGTCGGGGGTGCCCGCGCCGTCCACGGTGCGCAGCAGGCCGCTACGGCCGTAGTAGCGGCGCAGCGGTGCGGTCTCCTCGGCAAAGACCTTCAGGCGACGGCGCGCGGTGTCCTCCGCGTCGTCGACGCGGTCCTCGGTGCGTGCGCGGCGCCGGATGCGGTCGAGCACCTCGTCGATGTCGACGTCGAGGTCGACGACCGCGTCGAGGGGTCCCCAGCTCGCGGCCAGCATCCGGTCCAGCGCCTCCGCCTGCGGGTAGGTGCGGGGAAAGCCGTCGAGCAGGAAACCGACCTCGCAGCCGACGTCGCCGGCGAGCCGTTCGGCGACCATGTCCAGGACAATCTCGTCGGGGACGAGCTCGCCGGCGCGGACGTAGCGCTCGGCGCGCCGGCCCAGCCCCGTGCCCGCGGCGATCTGCCGGTCGAACAGCTGTCCGGTGGAGATCGCGGGGATGCCATGCCGGGCGCTGATCCGCGCACCCTGCGTTCCCTTGCCGGAGCCCGGGGGGCCAAGCAGCACGAGCCTCATATGACAGGACGGTACCGCCACCAGCGCCGACGCCCATCGCGGATCTCGGTCAATCGGGACAGATCCGACACGGAGCAAGGCACATCACAGCCAAATGTCACCGAACGCGAATACCCGACCCACGCAGCCGCACCCGCAGCGTGGGCCGGGACCGGCCGCCCAACGAAGGGGCAGCCGTCACCGTCAGCGACGGGTCGGGGTGATCGGCTCGGGCAGATCGGTGCGGCCCGTGAGGTAGCGGTCGACCGCCGCGGCCGCCGCACGCCCCTCCGAGATCGCCCAGACGACCAGCGACTGGCCACGGCCCATGTCTCCGGCGACGAACACGCCGGGCACCGACGACGACCAGCCGGCGTCGCGGGCGACGTTGCCCCGGGCGTCGAGCTCGACGCCGAGATCGGTGAGCAGGCCGGGCTTCTCCGGACCGGTGAAGCCCATGGCCAGCAGCACCAGCTCGCAGGGCAGCTCGACGTCGGTGCCCTCGACCTTCTCGAACTTCCCGTCGGCGAAGCGGACCTCGTGCATGCGCAGCGCCCGCACGTTTCCCTCGTCGTCGCCGAGGAACCGCTCGGTGTTGACGGCGAACACCCGCTCGCCGCCCTCCTCGTGCGCGCTGGAGACCCGGTAGACGATCGGGTACGACGGCCACGGGTTCGCCGGCGCCCGCAGCTCCGGCGGCCGCGGCATGATCTCGAGCTGGTGCACCGATGCCGCGCCCTGCCGGTGCGAGGTGCCCAGGCAGTCCGCGCCGGTGTCGCCGCCGCCGATGATGACGACCCGCTTGCCCCGCGCCGAGATCGGCAAGGTCGCCAGATCACCCTGGGCGACCCGGTTCGCCGGGACGAGGAACTCCATGGCCAGATGGATGCCGCCGAACTCCCGGCCGGGGACCGGTAGGTCACGGCCGACTGTCGAGCCGCCCGCGAGCACGACCGCGTCGTAGGAGGACCGCAGCTCGTCAGCGGTGATGTCGACCCCGACATTGCAGGAGGTGACGAACGAGGTTCCCTCGGCCTCCATCTGGGCGAGCCGCTGGTCGATGACCTTCTTCTCCATCTTGAACTCGGGAATGCCGTAGCGCAGCAGCCCGCCGACCCGGTCCGCCCGCTCGTACACGGCGACGTCGTGCCCGGCGCGGGTGAGCTGCTGGGCGGCGGCGAGCCCGGCCGGCCCGGACCCGACGACCGCGACTCGCCGGCCGGTGCGCACGCTCGGCGGCACCGGGACGACGGTGCCGTCCGCCCAGGCGCGGTCGATGATGCTGACCTCGACCTGCTTGATGGTCACCGGGTCATCCCCGATGCCCAGCACGCAGGCCGCCTCGCAGGGCGCGGGGCACAGCCGGCCGGTGAACTCCGGGAAGTTGTTCGTCGCGTGCAGCCGCTCGATCGCGTCGGTCCAGTCCCCGCGCCGGGACAGCTCGTTCCACTCGGGGATGAGGTTGCCCAGCGGGCAGCCGTTGTGGCAGAATGGGATGCCGCAGTCCATACACCGGCCGGCCTGCTCGCGCAGGTGCTCCTCGGGGAAAGGCTGGTAGACCTCCTGCCAGTCCTGGAGGCGGAGGTCGACCGGCCGGCGCTTCGGCAGCTCCCTGCGGTGCTTGAGGAAGCCTGTCGGGTCAGCCATGATACTCCTGTCGGATCCGTCCGGGCCGCCCGGCCCGCTGTACGATGCGCCGGTCAGGCACGACTCGCCGCCATGATCACGTCTTCGGCGACGAGACCCTGCTCTTCGGCCTGGCGGATCGCGGTGAGCACCCGCTTGTAGTCGCGCGGCATGACCTTGCAGAACGCGTCGCGCACGTTCTCCCAGTCGGCGTGCAGACGCGCGGCCACCGTCGAGCCGGTTTCCCGGCGGTGCCGGACGAGCAGGTCGCGCACGACCGCCTCGTCGGCGGGGTCGAGGCCCTCAACGTCGACCATCTCGGTGTTGATCCGGGCCTTGACCGGATCGTAGAGGTAGGCCACGCCGCCGCTCATGCCCGCGGCGAAATTACGCCCGATCGCGCCGAGGACCAGCACCGTGCCGCCGGTCATGTACTCGCAGCCGTGGTCGCCGACCCCCTCGACGACCGCGGTCGCCCCGGAGTTACGCACGCAGAACCGCTCGCCGACGATCCCGCGGAAGAACGCCTCGCCCGCCGTCGCCCCGTAGAGCAGGACGTTGCCGGCGACGATGTTGTTCTCGGCACGCAGCGGCGACTCCTTCGGTGGGAACACGAAGATCTTGCCGCCGGACAGGCCCTTGCCGGTGTAGTCGTTCACGTCTCCTTCGAGGGTCAGCGTCATACCCCGGGGGGCGAAGGCGCCGAAGCTCTGCCCGGCGGACCCGGTGAAACGCAGCTGGATCGTGTCGTCGGGCAGCCCGGCCGCGCCGTACCGCTTCGTCACCTCGTAGCCGAGCATGGTGCCGACGGTGCGGTTGACGTTGCGGATCGGCATCTCCAGCCACACCGGCCGGCCCTCGTCGAGCGCGCCCTCGCAGAGCTGGATCAGCGAGTTGTCCAGCGCCTTGTCCAGCCCGTGGTCCTGGCTGGAGGTGCAGTTCAGCGAGCCGCCGAACGGCCGCTCGGGGCTGTGCAGCAGCGGGGTGATGTCGAGCCCGGAGGCCTTCCAGTGCTCGACCGCCGCGCGGGCGTCGAGCAGGTCGACCCGGCCGACGGCCTCCTTCAGGGTGCGGAAGCCCAGCACCGCGAGGTAGGCGCGGACCTCCTCGGCGATGAAGATGAAGAACGCCTCGACGAACTCCGGCTTGCCGGTGAACCGTTCCCGCAGCGCCGGATTCTGGGTGGCCACGCCGACGGGGCAGGTGTCGAGATGGCAGACGCGCATCATCACGCAGCCGGCGACGACCAGCGGCGCGGTGGCGAAACCGAACTCCTCGGCGCCGAGCAGCGCGCCGACGATGACGTCACGGCCGGTCTTGAGCTGGCCGTCGACCTGCACGACGATCCGGTCGCGCAGCCCGTTGAGCAGCAGCGTCTGTTGGGTCTCGGCCAGGCCCAGCTCCCACGGGGCACCGGCGTGCTTGAGCGAGGTCAGCGGGGACGCGCCGGTGCCGCCGTCGTGCCCGGAGATCAGCACCACGTCGGCGTGCGCCTTGGAGACGCCGGCGGCGACGGTGCCGACGCCGACCTCGGCGACCAGCTTGACGTGCACCCGCGCCTTCGGGTTGGCGTTCTTCAGGTCGTGGATGAGCTGGGCGAGGTCCTCGATCGAGTAGATGTCGTGGTGCGGCGGCGGGGAGATGAGCCCCACCCCCGGCGTCGAGTGCCGGGTCCTGGCGATCCACGGATAGACCTTGTGCGCCGGTAGCTGGCCGCCCTCGCCGGGCTTCGCCCCCTGCGCCATCTTGATCTGGATGTCGTCGGCGTTGGCCAGGTACTCGCTGGTCACGCCGAACCGGCCGCTGGCGACCTGCTTGACCGCCGAGCGTCGCAGATCGCCGTTGGCGTCGGGGACGAAGCGCTCGGCGTCCTCGCCGCCCTCGCCGGTGTTCGACTTGCCGCCGAGCCGGTTCATGGCGATGGCCAGCGTCTCGTGGGCCTCGGCGCTGATCGATCCGTAGGACATGGCGCCGGTCGCGAACCGCTTGACGATCTCCGAGACCGGTTCGACCTCGTCGATCGGCACCGGCGGGCGTACCCCGGTGCGCAGCTCGAACAGCCCGCGCAGGGTCGAGTTCTCCCGGGACAGGCCGTCGACCTTGCCGGTGTACTCCTGGAAGACCTCGTACCGGCGGGTGCGGGTGGCGTGCTGGAGCAGGAAGACGGTCTCCGGGTTGAACAGGTGGATCTCGCCCTCGCGCCGCCACTGGTACTCGCCGCCGATCTCCAGCCCGCGGTGCGCCAGCTCGGAGGCGACCCGCGGGTGCGCGCGGCGGTGCCGCGCGGCGACCTCGTCGGCGATCACGCCGAGGCCGACGCCGTCGAGGCGCGACGGGGTGCCGACGAAGTAGGCGTCGACCAGCTCCTGGGACAGCCCGATCGCTTCGAAGACCTGCGCGCCGGTATAGCTGGCCACGGTGGAGATGCCCATCTTGGACATCACCTTCAGCACGCCCTTGCCCAGCGCCTTGATCAGGTTCTTCTCGGCCTGCTCCCGGGACACGCCGACGATCTCGCCCTCGGCGATGAGCGCGTCGATCGACTCGAACGCCAGGTACGGGTTGACCGCCGCGGCGCCGTAGCCGGTGAGCAGGGCGATGTGGTGGACCTCGCGGGCGTCGCCGCACTCGACGATGAGGCCGACCTTCGTCCGGGTCCGCTCCCGGATCAGGTGATGGTGCACGGCCGCGGTGAGCAGCAGCGACGGGATCGGTGCCTTACGCTCGTCGGAGTCGCGGTCGGAGAGCACGACGACGCGCGCCCCGTCGGCGATGGCCTCGCTGACCCCGGCGCAGATCTCGGCGAGGCGGGCCGCGAGCGCAGCCCCGCCGCCGTCGACGTCGTAGAGGCCGCGCACCGTCACCGAGGCGAAGCCGGGCATGTCCCCGTCGTCGTTGATGCCGATGATCTTCGAGAGCTGGCCACTGGAGATCACCGGGTAGGGCAGGTGCACCATCCGGCACGACGCCGGCGACGGCGCGAGCAGGTTGCCCTCCGGGCCCAGGGTGCGCCCGAGGCTGGTGACCAGCTCCTCCCGGATCGCGTCCAGCGGCGGGTTGGTGACCTGCGCGAACAACTGGGTGAAGTAGTCGAACAGCAGCCGGGGGCGGCTGGAAAGCACGGCGACGGGCGTGTCGGTACCCATCGAGCCGATCGGCTCGGCGCCGGCCCGCGCCATCGGCGCGACCAGAAGGCGCAGTTCCTCCTCGGTGTAGCCGAACACCTGCTGGCGGCGCAGCACGGAGGAGCGGCCGTAGATGATCTGCTCGCGGTCGGGCAGGTCGTTCAGCGAGATCAGCCCGGCGTGCAGCCACTCGGCGTAGGGGGCGGCGGTCGACAGCTCCGACTTGATCTCATCGTCGCTGACGATGCGCTGCTGCGCGGTGTCGACGAGGAACATCCGGCCCGGCTGCAACCGCCCCTTCTGGACGATCTTGTGCGGCGGGATGTCGAGCACGCCGACCTCGGAAGCCATCACGACCAGCCCGTCGTCGGTCACCCAGTACCGCGACGGGCGCAGGCCGTTGCGGTCCAGCACCGCGCCGATGACCGTGCCGTCGGTGAACGCGATCGACGCCGGGCCGTCCCAGGGCTCCATCAGGGCGGAGTGGAACTCGTAGAAGGCCCGCAGCGCCGGGTCCATCTCGGTGTGGTTCTCCCACGCCTCGGGGATCATCATCAGCACCGAGTGCGGCAGGCTGCGCCCGCCCAGGTACAGCAGCTCCAGCACCTCGTCGAAGCTCGCCGAGTCGCTCGCGCCGTCCGCGCAGATGGGGAACAACCGAGCCAGGTCCCCGGGGATGAGGTCGCTGGCCAGCAGCGCCTCGCGGGCCCGCATCCAGTTCCGGTTGCCGCGAACGGTGTTGATCTCGCCGTTGTGCGCGACGAACCGGTAGGGGTGCGCCAGCGGCCAGCTCGGGAACGTGTTCGTCGAGAAGCGGCTGTGCACGAGCGCGATGGCGCTGGCGAACCGCGGGTCATCGAGGTCCGGGAAGTACGCCGAGAGCTGATGGGTGGTCAGCATCCCCTTGTAGACCAGCGTCCGCGACGACAGTGACGCCAGGTAAACGCCGGTCTCCCGGCGGATCCGCTTGCGCACGCAGAACGCCCGCCGCTCCAGCTCACCCGCGTCGAAGCCGTCGTCGGCGCCGCCCTCGGCCGCCCCCCGCGCGAGCGCCGCGCCCTTCGCCCCCGAGGCGTACAGGCTGCCCGCAAGCTCGAGGAAGAGCTGACGCATCCGCGGCTCCACCTCGCGGGCGGCGTGCCCGACGATATGGCTGACCGTCGGTACCTCACGCCAGCCGAGGACCCGCAGCCCCTCCTGGCGGACGATGCGGCTGATCGTGCGCACCGCGTCGTCGCGCTCCCCCGCGACCTGCGGCAGAAAGGCGATGCCGACCGCATACCGCCCGGGCGCGGGCAGGGCGAAGTCGACCACGTCGCGCAGGAACAGATCGGGGACCTGGACCAGGATGCCGGCTCCGTCGCCGGTGTCCGGATCGCTGCCCGACGCGCCTCGGTGATCGAGGTTGCGCAGCACGGTCAGGCCCTGGTCGACCAGTTCGTGGCTGCGACGGCCGTGCACGTCGACGACGAAGCCGACACCACAGGCATCGTGTTCGAAGGTGGGGTCGTAAAGACCTTGCGCACTCGGCATCCGGCGAAGTCCTGTCCATCTTCAGGGGCTGAAGGAGGTGCGGACGACGCTGTCCGAGGTGCAACGGGGGCACGACGGCGCTGGCCCAGCGTCGGCTGCCCTCCCGTCGAGTGTGCCACGCGCCGCGTCGAGACGCCGTGATCATATATGTCCAGGAGATCACGGCCGTATAACGTCACATTTCCAAGCACCGCCGCGGTCGGCCCGGGTAGGGCGGCCGGACTATGCCGCGGGCCGACGGGGGCCGCCCGGGAAAACGGCGCGAAACGCTGCTCATGGAGCGGGCGGCCCCTCGGCCTGAGCCCGCCCGGACGGCACCGCTCCCGCACCGGTTTCGGCCCCGGTGACCGGCTGCTCGCCAGCCGCGGCACGGGTGGCATCGGCACGGGTGGCTTTGTCGATGTCGTCGGTGGTGGTCCGGGCGTCGGCACCGGGCTCGACGCCGGCGTCCGCGGGCCGGGACCGCTCCTGGGCGAGGCCCAGTGCCCGCTGCTCCTGCGGGGACACGTCCGGATCCACCGGCCGGCGCACGACCAGCAGCGCCACCACGGCGCCGATGCAGACGATCGCAGAGGTCCAGATGTTCACGCGCAGGCCGAGGATCTCGTCCGCGGTGTCGATGCGCAGCATCTCGATCCACAGGCGGCCGAACGTGTAAAGCGCGACGTACAGGGCGAACAGCCGGCCCCGGCCGAGCCGGTGGCGCCGGTCGACGAACAGCAGGATGCCGGCCACGACGAGGTTCCACAGGAACTCGTAGAGGAACGTCGGCTGATACGTCGCCACCCCCGGGTCGGCCCGGTGCGCGGGGTCGATGCGCACCGCCCAGGGAAGCGTGGTGGGCTTGCCGTACAGCTCCTGGTTGAACCAGTTGCCCCAGCGCCCGATGGCCTGCGCGAGGATGATCCCGGGCGCGGCGGCGTCAGCGAACAGGGCGAGGCTGATCCCGAGGCGGCGGGCGGCGATCCAGGCGCCGAGCGCGCCGCCGGCGATGGCCCCCCAGATCCCCAGCCCGCCGTTCCAGATCTTCACCACGTCGGCGACGTGCCCGTTGTCGCCGAAGTAGGCGTCCGGGGTGCTGAGGACGTGGTAGATCCGGGCGCCGACGATCCCGAAGGGGACGGCCCAGTAGGCGATCTCCCCGGCGATCGCCGGATCCATGCCCCGGGCACGCAACCTGCGCCCGGTGACGACGACGGCGACCACGATGCCGATGATGATCATCAGGGCGTAGGCGCGCAGCGGCACCGGCCCGAGATGCACCACACCACGGGAGGGGCTGGGGATGGCGGCGAGTACCACGTTCGTCAGGCTATCCCGCGGGCCGCAGCCGGCCCGGTGGGGGGCGGTGGCGCCACTGCGGGGAGGTACCCGCCGACGCGGGTGCCGGCGGGGCCGGGATGCTCAGGCCGAGGCCGGGACGGGGGTGCGGACCCCGGCGGCGAGCTCGGCGGCGAGCCTGCCGATGCCGTCGAGGGCGGCAGCGTCGCCCGCGCCGGAGCGCTGCGCGTCGACCAGGACCTTGACCAACGCCGAGCCGACGATGACCCCGTCGGCGAAGCCGGCGACCTCGGCGGCCTGCGCGCCGGTGCTGACCCCGAGGCCGACCGCCACCGGCAGCTCGGTGGCGGTCCGCACGCGGGCGACCAGATCGGCGGCCTGCGTGCCGACCGCGGCCCGGGTGCCGGTCACGCCCATCAGGGAGGCGGCGTAGACGAAACCACGGGAGATCCCGGCGACCAGCCGGATCCGGGCGTCCGAGGAGCTGGGCGCGACGAGGAACACCGGGGCGAGGCCGCGCTCCGCGCTCGCCGCGAGCCACGGGGCCGCCTCCTCGGGCGGCAGGTCCGGGGTGATCGCCCCCGCACCGCCGGCCGCGGCGAGGTCGGCGGCGAACCGCGCCGGGCCGTAGCGGTCGATCGGGTTCCAGTAGCTCATGACCAGGACCGGTGCGCCGGTGGCGGCCACCGCCTCGACGGTACGCAGCACGTCCGTGGTCGTCACCCCGCCGCGCAGCGCCGCGTCGGCGGCGTCCTGGATCACCGGGCCGTCCAGCGTCGGGTCGGAATAGGGCAGGCCGACCTCGACGACGTCGACGCCCGCCGCGACCATGGCCCGCATCGCCGCGATCCCGCCGTCAACCGTCGGGTAGCCGGCCGGCAGGTAGCCGACCAGCAGCGATCGGCCCTCCTCGCGGGCGGCCGTGAAACGCTCGTCCAACCGACTCTGCACCGTGCTGCGTCCGTTCCGTCGAGCCCGAGGGCTGGCTGTGCGCCGGCGTCAGCCGCGCGGGTCCGCGCCGGCGGCGCCGCCGCCCGCGTCGTCGAGCAGGCCGAACCAGCGGGCCGCCGTGTCGACGTCCTTGTCGCCGCGGCCGGAGCAGTTGACCAGGACGGTCGCGTCCGGGCCGAGCTCGCGAGCGACGTCGAAGGCACCCGCGAAGGCATGAGCGCTCTCGATCGCGACAAGGATGCCCTCGGTGCGGGCGACGAGCGCGAGCGCGGCCATCGCCGCGGCGTCGTCGACGACGCGGTAGCTCGCCCGACCGGTCTCGTGCAGCAGCGCGTGCTCGGGGCCGATGCCAGGGTAGTCCAGCCCGGCGGAGATCGAATGGGACACCTGCGTCTGGCCGAACTCGTCCTGCAGCAGGAAGGTCCGCATGCCGTGCAGCACGCCCGCGGACCCGCCGGCGATCGCCGCGGCGTGCCGGCCGGTGGCGACGCCGTCCCCGCCGGCCTCGCAGCCGATCAGGGCGACGGCGGTGTCGGGGATGAACGGGTGGAAGATGCCCATCGCATTGGAACCGCCGCCGACGCAGGCGACGACCGCGTCGGGCAGCCGGCCGGTGCGCTCGAGCACCTGGGCCCGGGCCTCCACACCGATGATGCGCTGGAAGTCGCGGACCATCATCGGGAACGGGTGCGGGCCCATCACCGAGCCGATGCAGTAATGGGTGTGCTCGACGGTGGCGACCCAGTCGCGCATCGCCTCGTTGATGGCGTCCTTGAGGGTGCGGCTGCCGGAGGCGACCGGGACGACCTCGGCGCCGAGCAGGCGCATCCGGGCGACGTTGAGCGCCTGCCGGCGGGTGTCCTCTTCGCCCATGTAGACGACGCAGTCCAGACCGAGCAGAGCGCTGGCGGTGGCGGTGGCCACACCATGCTGGCCGGCGCCGGTCTCGGCGATGACCCGGGTCTTGCCCATCCGCTTGGCCAGCAGGCACTGGCCGAGCACATTGTTGATCTTATGTGAGCCGGTGTGGGCCAGGTCCTCGCGCTTGAGCAGGATGCGGGCGCCGCCGACCTGCTCGGTGAGCCGGTGGGCGTCGGTGAGCGGCGTGGGCCGGCCGGCATAGGTGGCGAGCAGGCGGTCGAGCTCGGCGACGAAGCCCTCGTCCGCCCTGGCCTGGTCGTAGGCCTCGGTCAGCTCGTCGAGGGCCGCCATGAGTGCCTCAGGCACGAACCGCCCGCCGAACCGGCCGAAGTGCCCCGCGGGGTCGGGGAACGCCTGCCAGTTCTCCGCCTGCTCCCGAACGGCGCCGATGGACGGCGCCGCGGTCGCGGTCTCGGCGGGAGCTGGCTGGGCAGCGGTTCGGGTAGCCACAGTGCGACTGTATCGGTCCGCACCGACAGGTTGGGCGAACCCGGCCGGCCCGGCCGCTAGCGGCCGACCCTGGCTGCCGGATGCGCCCCCGCGGCCACGAGGTCGGCGATGGTCTGACGGGGATCGCCGGTCACCGCCGCCTCGCCGACCAGCACCGCGTCGGCTCCGGCGGCGGCGTAGGCGAGCAGGTCGTGCGGGCCGCGCACGCCGGACTCGGCCACCGCGAGCACCCCGGCGGGCACCATCGGCGCGAGCCGGCCGAACGTGGCCCGGTCGATCTCCAGCGTGCGCAGGTCGCGGGCGTTGACGCCGATCAGCCGGGCGTCGGCGTCCACCGCGCGGCCAAGCTCCGCCTCGTCATGCACCTCGACGAGCGCGGTCATGCCCAGCGACTCGATCCGTTCACGCAGACCGACCAGCCGCGGCTGGTCCAGCGCGGCGACGATTAGCAGCACGATGTCCGCCCCGTGCGCGCGCGCCTCGAAGACCTGGTAAGGCGAGATGATGAAGTCCTTGCGCAGCAGCGGGACATCCACCGCGCGGCGCACGGCGTCGAGGTCGGCGAGCGACCCGCCGAAGCGGCGCCCTTCGGTGAGCACGCTGATGGCGGCAGCGCCGCCGGCCTCGTAGTCGAGGGCGAGGGCCGCGGGATCGGCGATGGCCGCCAGCTTCCCCTTCGACGGGGAACTGCGTTTGACCTCGGCGATCACCGAAACCGGGGAGTTACGGAACACGGCGAGCGCGTCCCTGGGGTCGGGGACGCGCTCCACGCGCTGCTTGAGGTCGGCGAGGGGGGTCTGCTGCTCGCGGGTGGCCAGGTCGGCCCTGACCCCGTCGAGGATCTCGGCGAGGACGCTCATCGACCCGCGCTCGCGGCTGTCGCGGTCATGCCGCCGATGGTAGGCCAGGCCCAGCAACCCGGCCCGGGGCCCCCACAATTTGCTACGACCAACAACTCTAAGTAGTCAATGATCGAGCAACGACAGCCCACCTTGCGCTCGGCGATCACACCCCGCCGCGCCACGCCGTCGGCGTGGTGGGGTGGCGGCGAATGCCTTCGATCCTCTATAGTCGAACACGCGTTCGACATCGAGGGAGTTCCCATGGATACTCGCCACACCTCCTTTCCACTGATCTTCGGTATTTCCCCGGTCTCCGGCATGTCGCCGGTCTCCAGCTCGGCCCCGCCGCCCCGGGCGTTCCCCGCCGAGCCGGCATCGGCCCCTGCCTGGGTGGAGGACCATGACCCGGCCGACGCGGCCGACCCGGCGGCCACACCGGCCTGGGAGGAGCAGCTCGACGCGCTCGCCCGCTGCCTGTCGCGGATGGACGCGCTCATGGCCATGCTGGAGGCCGACCTCGAGCGCCACACGCGGATACTCGCGGCGCTGGCCGACCCGCTCCCCCAGCTCGCGCCCGTCGCCCTCGCGCCTTTGCCCCCGTATCCCGACCTGCCGGCGGGTACCGGCGGATCCGGCCCCGGCGGGCAGCGATGATCAGGTCGGGTCGTGGCCCCGCTCGATCGCGTCCCAGGCGTCGACCGGCCTGGCTTCGCGGGCCTGGTAGCGGCCGGACATCCCCGGCCAGGAGCGGCCCCGCAGGACAGCGAGGCCGCCGGCGGCGGTGAGCAGCACGCCGCCCAGCATTGCCAGCCACGGCGCGGCGGTGCGGTGCACGCCGCTGATCTCGGCCCGCCCGCCGGGGGCGAACTGGCGGACCTGGTCGGTGTCGCGCAGGGCGGCTAGCGGATCGAAGCCGACGTGCGCCGCCACGTAGGCGATGCCGATCCCGGCGGCGACGGCCAGCAGGCCGACGATCGGGCGGCCGATCCGCCGGGTCACGATGATCGCAACCGCGGCGGCGAGGCCGACCAGGGCGAGCGCGGTCGCCGCCGAGGCGATGTCGCCGCCGGTCCAGTGCACGGCGAGCGGCGCGGCCACGGCGGTGGCGTCCAGCTCGCCGCGGGGGGTGCCCACCCGGGCGGAGACCCAGGTCGCCCCGCTGCACACCAGGACAAGGCCCGCGCCGAGCAGGCAGCCGACCACCGCGAGCACCCGTTCCCTACGGCCGTGGCGAGCCGCCCGCATGGCGCGGGGATCGTCGGCGGCGGCC